>JAISIH010000060.1 GCA_031262105.1 Ruminococcus sp.
ATTTTACAGTACATTCATATTTCTGTAATATAAAAACGTTTTTTATAGATTTTTTCAGCGATATAATTTAAATGGTTATCAATTATTACTTTTCATTATAGAGGTTGTACATATGAAAAACATGAAAATCGGGAAAAAACTCGTCGTCGGTTTCGGTATACCCATTGGTTTAATGGTACTTATTGTCATCTTGGTATTGACACTCAATCTCATAACGATTAACGACATAAAAACCGTTTCTGTCGAAACTGACATCTGGGACATAGCGGTTGACGCACGGGGCGACTTCATGAATGCCCGCGTTCAGGCGAACCAGCTTATCTACGGCTACCAAGAATCGGTTTATAATGATGCAACAAAATATCTTGATACCGCCGAAGAAAATATGCGTAAAGGCGAAGCCTACCTCAAGGAAAACATTGACATTCTCGGCGACCTTGCCGATGACTCCGAAGCAGCAGCGACGGGCATGACTTCGTATCGCGGCGCTCTTGAAAAGATGACGACCGCACTTAAGGCTTCCGATGTGTCGCAAGCCGCAACTAAAGAAGCCGGCGCTTCAATTCAAACTCAGCTTGACAGCCTCTTTGACGGGCAGATAGCGAGTCTTACAAACGATTTTGACAACTACGCAAACGCCGCCGGTGCAGAAAGAACGACTATCCGCTCAGAACGCAACCAAAAGCTCGACAGTGTTTATGACCTAACCACCCAGCTTACAAACGTCCGCGTTTTACTTAATATAAACCTCGAATCCTTCGACGAAGACGGCGCAAACGAAGTTTTAGCCGCTATGGACGATTTCAACACAAGCATTGAAAGTTTCCGCTCTATCCTTAACACCCAGTCGAATATTGACGCCTGCGACGCTCTTATAGAGACAATGGCGGAATATAAACAGAATTTTACAGCATACAGAGACGCAAACATCGACGCACAGAATGCACTAACCCAGTTCCGTGCCGACGCCGCAACCGCAACCGCCGCTTTCAACACCCTCGCAGACCAGAACGATGCGGTTAACACCGCCCTTGCCGAGGCAGAAAACATGGCGATAATCACTCTTATCGCTGTATCCGTCCTCGTCGTTATTGCGATAATCGTTTCAATCTTCATGGCAGTCCTAATCACAAAATCAATCTCAATCCCCATTGCATACGTCACAAATATCCTCAAGGATATAGGAACAAAAGGCAGAACGAATTTCTCCGACGATGAATGGGCTGTTCAAAGGGATTTAGCAACCGGCAAGGACGAAACCGGCGAATGTGCAGACTACCTCGGGAATGTTGCCGGCGCATTAAACGCCATTGCAGGGCTTCTTACCCGTGTCGCGGACGGTGATCTTACAATCGAACATACCGCAATGTCCGACGACGACGTTATCTCCGCCTCAATTATTAAGATGCTCGAAAGCCTTAATTTCATGTTCGGCGACATTAACCGCGCTTCCGAACAGGTTTCTCTCGGCGCAAACCAAATCTCCGACGCTTCGCAAAGCCTCGCCGAAGGTTCAACCGAACAAGCCGCAACCGTCGAGCAACTCTCCGCTTCTATCCAAGACGTTGCCGAAAAGACCAAACAGAACGCCGAACGCGCCGTGAACGCTTCCGAAATGTCCGCAGCCGTTAAGCAGAACGCCGAAAAAGGCGCAGACCAGATGGCTCAGATGACCGAGGCAGTCAGCGAAATTAACCAAGCTTCTCAAGATATTTCCAAAGTTATCAAGGTTATCGACGACATCGCCTTCCAGACAAATATTCTTGCCCTCAACGCCGCTGTCGAAGCCGCACGTGCGGGCGAGGCAGGAAAAGGCTTCGCTGTCGTTGCAGATGAAGTCCGCAACCTCGCTTCAAAATCTGCCGCCGCCGCAAAAGAAACCGGCGTTCTCATCGAAAACAGCATGAAAAAAGCCGAACTCGGCTCAAGCATAGCCGCCGAAACTGCCGCTTCCCTCGCCGACATTGTCGAAGGCATAAACCGCTCAACCGACCTCATAACCGAAATCGCCGAAAGCTCCGAACAACAATCCATGGCGATTAACCAAATCAACGAAGGCATTACCCAAGTCTCCGAAGTAGTCCAAAAGAACTCCGCAACAGCCGAGGAATGTGCCGCGTCCGCCGAAGAACTAAACGCCCAATCCTCAATCCTCACCGACCACGTAGCTAAATTTCACCTTAAAAATGCATAGTTCCTTGGGGGAGGGGCGCTTGGTGACCCAAGCGTCCCTCCCCCAAACCCCCACCCCGAAAGACTTTAAAAGTTAGTATTTTTATTAGCCTTTTATTAACAGGATAATTTTGGTAACAAGCCCTCATAAATTACCATATTTATAACACGTTTTCGCTTAAAATTACAGAATAAATTCCCCCTGTTAAGGTAAACTAATTTTGCATTAAAGATTAGTATTAACAGGGGGATTTTTTTATGAGCAAAAACGCACGGAGAATCGCAATCTGCCTTTTAACGGCAATTGTCTTAACTATTATAATATTACTTATCCCCGATTTTGTCGAAAAGAGTATCCCAACCGCAACGCCTGTTAAAGTCTCGAAGGTAAGCTACACCCGATCGGTAACAACCGCCGGAAATATTGTAAAAAATGAGGAGACGGGCGACATCTGCGTCCAGACCTTTATCCCCGAAAAGGACATAAGCGAAATCCGCACCGGGCTTCCCGCGACCATTACCGGGACAGCCTTCCCCGACAGAACATACGAAGCCGAGGTTATAGGAATAGCTTCATCTGCATCAAAAATCACCGTCGGAAACGCAACAAAAACGGTTGTCGAAGTCTGGGCGCAAATTCTCGACCCCGACGAAGTGCTAAAGAGCGGTTATACCGCCGACATAACGATTATAACAGGCACGCCGGAAAATATGCGGCTTATCCCCTACGATGCGGTTAACCAAGATGAGGTTGGCGAATTTATATATGTTCTCAAAAACGGTACCGCCGTTAAGCGTTATATAAAAATCGGCAGCGAACTCCCGGACGGCGTTGAGGTTATCGCCGGGCTTCTTGAAAACGAAGAGGTTATAAAGGCTTCCGATGTAATCTCAGACGGCGATGAGGTAAAAATTATCTCCCCGGAGGACAGCAATGGTTAAAAAGATGCTGCGAGGTTTATTCAGGCAAAAACTTCGGTTTATCTTAACCGTCGTCGGAATCTCCGTCGGGGTTTGCGCCGTTGTTCTCGTCTCCGCAATCGGCGAAATCGGGAAGAACGAGATTAACTCCCGCATGAGCGGAATGGGCATGGATAACCTCTTGGTTATGGCGAACGAGGGGAGCAATGCTGTCCTCACCATCTCGGACCTCGACGGCATAAAAAAAACCCCCGATGTTCAAAATGCAATGCCGCTTCTTAATATCGTGACCGATGCGACCATTCTTAACCGCTCCTCGCAGGTGATGATGTGGGGGATTAACGAAGATGCAGGCTCGGTTATCGAACTTGACGTTATCCACGGGAGGATGATTAACCGCGGCGATGTTAAGACCGAAAATAAGGTTTGCGTGATTGACGAAGCCCTTGCAATTTCTTCCTATAAGCGCTCGAATATTGTCGGAAAAACTATCGACATAAACTTCGGAACGCATTACGAAACACTGGAAATTATCGGCGTTGTAAAGAGCGGCGTTAATGTGCTTCAAAATATGCTTTCCGGCTTCGTCCCCGATTTTATCTATCTCCCCTACAGCGTAATGCAGACCGCCCTCGGCACCGAAAATTTCGACGAAATCGCCGTGAAGGTAACGGACGCGAATATCGGCGATAACGTCGCCGCAAGGATTGAAGCAAATCTCTCGGAGGAATACGAATACGCTTCCGTATCTGTCGAAAACCTCCTAAAACAAAAAGACAATATGCTCGATATTCTCTCAACAGTCACCCTCGCCCTTTCCGCCGTCGCCGGAATAAGCCTTATCGTCTCCGGCACGTCAATCATGACGGTAATGTTAACTTCCGTCACCGAACGCACCCGCGAAATCGGGATTAAAAAATCAATCGGCGCAGACCGCCTGACGATAATGTTTGAGTTCCTCTCCGAATCGGCAATCATTACGCTTATCGGCGCGGCAATAGGTCTCGCGGCTGGTCTGCTCCTCTCCCTAACCGCCTGTACCATAGCCGGAATAGCATTTTCCGTCTCCCCCGCAATCTGCATATTCACCCTCGTTATCTCGGTAATTATCGGCGCAATTTTCGGCGCGTATCCGGCATACAAAGCCGCATCACTTAACCCTGTAGAGGCATTGCGAGTATAAGTTAAACGCCCGAATGAAGACTCGGGCGTTTACTTTACTATTTACATTGACATTCTCCGATAATGTCTGTCCAACCGTTCTTGTCGGGGAGTGTACCCCATTGGATGCCTGTTAAGGTGTCGTAGAGTTTTTGGCTTATTTCGCCGATTTTGCCGCCATTAACCGTTATTGTTTCATCGCCGTATTTAAGTTCGCCGATGGGGCTTATGACTGCGGCAGTGCCTGTGCCGAAGGCTTCGCGAAGGCTGCCGTTTTTCGCGGCTTCCATGATCTCGTCTATGGTGATGCGACGTTCGGAGACTTTGTAGCCCATCTGTTTGCAGAGTTCAACGCAGGACATACGGGTTATTCCGCCTAAGACAGAGCCTAACAGCGCGGGGGTTATAACCTCGTCGTTTATAACGAAGAAGACGTTCATTGCGCCGACTTCCTCGACGTATTTGTGTTCAACGCCGTCAAGCCATAAAACCTGAACATAGCCTTGTTTCTCAGCTTCGTCTTGGGCTTTGAGGGAGATTGCGTAATTCGCCGCCGCTTTTGTGAAGCCCGTTCCGCCGACAACGGAGCGCACGTAGTTCTTTTCAACGTAGATTTTAACCGGCTCGATACCGTTCGGGTAGTATGCGCCGGAGGGTGAGAGGATAACCGCGAAGATAAGGTGATGGGCGGGGTGAACGCCGACAAAAGCATCCGTGGCGATTATGAACGGGCGGATATAGAGGGATTCGCCCTCGCCGTCCGGCATCCAGTCGGCATCAACCGAAACAAGGAGCTTTATTGCTTCGATAACGAATTTCTCGTCCACGAGCGGAATACAGAGCCTGTCGTTTGAAACATTGAGGCGGGCTATATTTTTTTCGGGGCGGAAGAGCTGAATTTTGCCGTCGGCGCGTTTATACGCCTTTAAGCCCTCGAAAACTTCCTGCGCATAGTGAAAACACATCGAAGCCGGGTCGAGTTCGAGCGGACCGTAGGGGACAATCCTCGCGTCATGCCAGCCCTCGCCGGTGTCGTAGTTCATGAGGAACATATGGTCTGTGAAGATTTTCCCGAAGCCGAGAGCCTGCCCGGGCGCGGGTTTTGCCTTGGGGGTTGTCGTTTTTGTTACCTTTATTTCGAGCATCTTTTTTCTCCAAAATTTCTATTTATAATTTTAACAGTTTTTCAATATTTTCGTGAAGTATCATTTCGCGTTCTCTGTCGGTTAGCGGGATTTTGTTAAAAAATTCAATCTCTTCTTTCGGACTCCACATGGGATAGTCGGAGCCGAATAAAACCTTTTCTACACCGAAAGACTGAATAAGTTCATACGCTCTTTCAGGGGTCATGCTGTAGAAAGAGCTTGAGGTGTCAACCCACATTCTGCTGCCGGCGAGGATTTTTTCGGCGTTGTCCCATTCCGACCAGCCGCCGAAATGTGCGGCGATAACCTCGAGCTTAGGGAAGCGTTCTAAAATGTCGGTGATATAGGTCGGGTTCGACCATTTATAGCGGTAATCGCCCGTGTGGATCAGTATCGGAAGTCTCCCCTCCATGATTTCAAAAAGCTCCCAAAGACGCTTGTCCGCGAGGGAAACCTCTTGAAAATCGGGGTGTATCTTCACGCCCTTAAGCCCGAGGGCAATCGCCTTTTCGATTAACTTTTCCTTGTCGGGGTAGTCCTGATGCATCGCCGCGAAGCCGATAAACCTATCGGGGTGTGCCTTTACGCTGTCGGCGATAAAGTCGGTAATGCTGTCAACCTGTTCTGCTTTTGTCGCGACAGAATGTACAAGGAATTTATCCACGCCGGCGGCATCGCCCTCGCGCAGGAGAGTGTCAACCATTCCGTCGAAATTCATCGGCATATCGTAAAACTTCCCGACGGCGGTTGAAGCCTTAACGGCAATTTTATCCGGGAAGATATG
>JAISIH010000059.1 GCA_031262105.1 Ruminococcus sp.
AGCTTGACGGCGTTGTCGAGAGCTTTAAGTAGACGTATAATTTTAACATAATGGGAAAAATAATATAAAACCTTAGGAAAGATAGGTATAAAAATGGTAGACGTTAAGGGAAAATGGGCACTCGTGACCGGCGGCGCAAGAGGAATCGGCGCGCTTGTTGCAACATTTATGGCAGAACGCGGCGCGAATATTATTATCCAAAGCCGTTCGCTTGAACATAACCAAAAAATGATTGACAAACTTATCCCGCTCGGCGTTGAGTGCAAATCGGTAGCTTGTGACCTGCAAAATCCCGACTCGGTTTTTGCGATGCTTAATGAGATTGACTCATTCGGCGTTGATGTTGATTTTGTTTTCAACAACGCCGCTGTACAGATTGCATATCGCACAAATCCCTTCGACACGCCCGTTGCTGACTTTGTTGACAGCTTTTATATCAACACAATTTCCCCCGCCTTCATCTGTTACCACTTCCTCCCGAAGATGCAGAAGAAGGGTTTCGGGCGGATTATAAACACCACAAGCGGTATTGATAAAGAGCCGCAGCAAGCGGGCTATTCCGCATCAAAAGCCGCACTCGATAAGTTCACCCGCGACCTCGGCACACTCACAGAGGGAACGGATGTTATCATAAGCCTTACCGACCCGGGTTGGTGCAGAACAGACCTCGGCGGTCCGGGTGCACCGAACGCTCCCGAATCGGCAATCCCCGGCGTTGTTGTCGGCGCATTCGTTGACGATAAAAAATGCGGAAGGCTCTTCTCGGCGGGACGTTTCCATAACTTAAGCCTTGAAGAGGCGGTTAAGGTTGCCGAATCAATGACAAGGGATTAAGTCTAACGCCGCATTTTAACAGAAATTGATGTAAAGCTATATAGCTTTACAGTTAAGGATGATAAACTTAGAAGCGCAAAATTTACCTTCTTACGACAGGCAGCACCGCGTACACGCTATTGATGCGCTGCGCGGTTTTGCCATGGTCTACATAATGCTATACCATCTCTTTTACGACCTCATAGCCTTTGCGGGCGTGTCGCTCCCCTTCTTTTATACGGATTGGTGGGAGTTTTTGCATATTCTTTTTGTGTCGCTGCTCTTTGTTGTTTCGGGGATAAGCACGCATTTTTCGCGCAATTCCTTAAAACGCGGCGTTATAATATTCTTTTTGGGGCAGTCGATAACAATCCTCACCGCCGTAGTCTCTTCCGTAACCGGGACGAATGATACGCTTATAGTTTTCGGTGTTTTAACCTTCATAGGGCTTGCGATGATGATATATTCGGTTATTCGCCCATTCCTCGAAAAAATCGACATTCCATGGCTTGCGCTCTTTATTATTTCAGTTATTTTATTCATAATATTTTTACAGTTCCCGCCCTATGAGATACTTTCGTCAGCGAATTTTTGGCTCTATCCGCTCGGGATAATTAATTCGGAATTCCATTCCGCCGACTATTTCCCGCTCGTGCCTTATTTCTTCATATTCCTTGCAGGGACAGCACTTGCTGCTCCTATTACCGCCGGGAAATTCCCGAAACTCTTTTATAAGGCGCGCGCATTGCCGCTTGAATTTATCGGCAGGCACTCGCTCGTATTTTATATAGTACACCAACCCGCAATCATGGTTTTATTATTCCTCTTGGGGGTGATTAAGCTTGGCTGAGACGGTTGTCATTACGGGTGCTTCAAGAGGAATCGGAAAGGCGGCGGCGGAGCTTTTTTCACAAAAAGGCTATAATGTTGTCGGGACATTTTTTGAAACACCGCAAGAATCCTCCGCAATTGATTATGCTAAAACAGACCTTTCAAAAGCAGATGATATAGCAAAACTTGCGGAATATGTGAAAAAGCATTACGGCGGCGCAGATATACTCATTAATAATGCGGGAATAGCCTTACAAAGGCTTTTCACCGACTGTTCGGAAACCGATTATGACAGGGTTATGAATACGAATACCAAAGCTTGTTTTTTAACCTGTAAAGCTTTTTTGCCTTACATGATAAATCGAAAACACGGCTCTATTGTAAATATTTCGTCAATCTGGGGGATAACCGGGGCGTCCCTCGAAGTCATTTACAGTATGTCGAAAGCGGCGATTATCGGCTTAACAAAAGCCCTCGCAAAAGAAGTCGGACCGTCGGGTATCCGCGTTAACGCCGTTGCGCCCGGGGTTATTGACACCGACATGAACAGTCAGCTTTCTGTCAATGATTTACGCGAAATATCGGACAATACTCCCCTTTGCAGAATCGGAACACCGCCCCAAATTGCGAAGACAATTTTCTTTTTGTGCAGTGAACAGGCTGACTTTATTACAGGGCAAGTTTTAACGGTTGACGGAGGGTTCATTTGCTGACTGCACAAATTTGACATAAAAAAGTTTATATATTCATATGATGAATACAGCGCATTCATGAAACAATAAATTTACATATATAGGAGTTTATTATGTCTTTTACCAAAACCGACCTTCACAGTCTCGCATTTAACCCGTTCGAGCGCATTGACAGCGGCTGCCTTATCACAGCGGGGACAATTGACGACTTCAACACCATGACAATAAGCTGGGGCTTCACGGGGATAATGTGGACGAAAGACGTTTTCAACACGGTTATCCGCCCGAACCGTTACACATACGAGTTCGCGAAAAGGCACGACATCTTCACCGTAAGTTTCCTTTCCGGCGATGATGCGAAAAAGACACTCGCTTATTGCGGCTCACACTCCGGGCGGGATGTTGACAAATGTAAAGAAACGGGGCTTTCGCCTGTCGAAATTGACGGCGGGGTAACCTTTTCACAGGCGTCGCTTGTTTTCGTCTGTAAGAAAGTTTACATGAAAGAAATGGATATTGATGCAATTTCGCC
>JAISIH010000023.1 GCA_031262105.1 Ruminococcus sp.
GCGAAACCTTTTCCGGCTTCACCTGCGCGGGCAGCTTCGACAGCGGCGTTGAGGGCGAGGATGTTTGTTTGGAAGGCGATGTCGTCGATAACCTTGATGACTTTGGAGATGTCTTGGGAAGCGAGGTTGATTTCGTCAACGGCTTTTGTCATTTCGGTCATTTGGTCGTTGCCCTTTTCGGCACTTTCCTTGATGCCTTCGGAGATGTCGGCAGCTTGGCGGGAGAGAACGCTGTTTGCCTTGGTCTTTTCGGCAACGTCAGCGCTTGAAGCGGAGAGTTCCTCGATGGAAGCGGCTTGCTCGGTTGTGCCTTCTGCCATGGTTTGGGAAGCCTCGGCTAACTGAACGGTTGAACTGTTAACTTCGGTGGTTGTGTTTTGGATTGTTTTGATGAGTGCGGAGAGTTCGGTTGACATTTTATTGATAGAATTTGCGACGGTGTCTTTGTCGGAGAGGGGCTTAACCTTGACGGTAAGGTCCTTGTCCGCAACACGCGCAAGTTCTTCCATATACGCGATTATCGTATCCATAAAGCGGGCGAAGTTGCCGATAGACTCGGCGATTTCGTCCTTGCCTTGGGCGTATACCTTTGTTTGTGCAATGTCTTCGGGCGCGAAGGAGAGGTTGCCGGTTGTGCCCGCTTGGATTGCGATTGCGTTAAGCTGTTTAATCGGATTTGCGATAGATCTTGCGGTAGAGATTGCAATTGCGATGGCTATAATTATCGCTGCAACTATCGCTACTATTTGGATAATTGTTGCAATAAGAGTAGTTTGGTCTGCTTGGGTATCGAGGTTTTTCGCGATATTCACATTATATTCTGCGATATCTTCAATGTAGCCGACGATGTCGTCCTGTTGGGTAAGATGTTCATTTATAATTGCGTAAACGGCTTCGGAGCCTTGGGTGTCACCGGCGGTTTTAATCGGCTCAAAAATCTTTATGTAATCCTCAAATTCGGTTTGGAAGTTCTTGTAAGCGGTCTCAGCATCCCAGTCTGTGACTGTCCCCTCATAGGTTTTCATAGCTTCTTCGATGTCTTTTTGGTAACTAATTATATTGTTATAAGATTCGTTAACGGCGGAGGCGTCGCCTGAGTCGCGGGCGAGACGGAGGAGGTTAACACGGATGTTGTTAAACCTTCCGCGCATTACGGAGATTGCGTTTATTGCTATAACCGGCTCGTCATACATGAGTGAGGCTGACTTTGAAATAGTTGATGAAGCGACAATTCCGACAATACCGATGATAAGTGAAAAAGCAGCGACAATGAGGAATGAAACAAGTAACTTCGGTGTGATTTTAAGGTTTTTCATAAAGTTTCCGACCGATTAGAACGCAAAAAAAGCGTTGTCTATACACGGCACCCTCCAAAAAATAAATAGTACAAAACGCGTGGTTGTTGCGGCGTTGCAACATATGCGGCTTTCGATTTGCTATAGAATAATTATAACTGTAATGCAATGATTTGTCAATAGCATTTCAAAATAATTTATATTTTATTAATATATGCCATAATATGTAGTTATATGGGCTATAAAATACTGCATTTCATAGATGTTTTATTGCGTTAACAAATATTTTACATAAAACAATAGATATGGCAACATTAATCTGCCGTTATTTTAAGAAAGAGGAGTTATATTCGGGAATTTTGAGATTATAACCTTTTTTTCGGAGGTTTGAAACTTTGAGTGCGACGAGGTTAACGTCGGTTCCGAGGAGTTTTGCGGCGGTAAAAATATCCGCGCCGTCGTAGATGAGTTCTAAGAGGGCGTCGTTTGCGATAAGAAGTTCGGCGGCGAAGACGTTCGCTTCGTATTCGGGGCGGCATTCCATATTATACAGGGAATATTCGCGAAGCCCTTTTGCCTTCGCAAGCTCGCGATGAAGCCTGTCGTGACCGAGTTCGTGGGCGGCGACAAGACGCTTTGTCCGCTCGTCAAGATGAGCGTTGATGATTATAAACCGACAGCCCGACAAAACGGCGTACATACCCTTAAGCTCTGTAAAATCCTCCGAGTAGACTATATTCACGCCTAAAACGTCGGCAAGCTCGAAGGGGCTGCGCGTTTTATACCTGCCGATAAGGCGGTTCGTTTTGTCGATAATTAAATTCTGCTCCACAGCCTGTACCTCCCGAAGTGGCGAAACTTATGTTCTATTATATTATAGCACAAATGTTTCGTGTTGTCAAGAGGGTTTGAAAAAATAAATTTCGGGGCAAAAAAATAAAGCCCTTTTATTGAATTTTACCAATAACGGAGCTTATTCATACGCCTCAAGTTCTTCCATAGTTTTGTAAACCGGCTTCGTTATGCCCTTTTCATAATCGCTTATTACTTTAGAAAGATGAAGCTGATTTTCGTCGGACCAAAAACGGTCGGCGTTTTTATTATCGCGTTCTCTGGCAATCGTCCATATTGCCTGAAGCACAGTGAAAACATCGTCCGGCATTACATCTACATCGCGCTTGAAAAGTTCCCTTGTTGACATACTGACACTCCCTTTCCTCTTGTTTATATTATATCAAAAAAATTAAGAAATGTCAAGAACAAATTAAAATATAATAAGCGCATTCTGTAATATTTCCCCAAATTCAGGGCATAATCAGGTTAGATATTTTCCCTGAAAAAGGAGATTTATATTATGGATAAAAAGCTTTTAACGAACGAAGTCGGCGCCCCTGTTTCGGACAACGAAAATTCATTGACGGTCGGCGAGAGAGGCCCTGTCGCTATGCAGGACGTCTGGCTGATGGAGAAGCACGCGCATTTTAACCGCGAAGTTATCCCCGAACGCCGTATGCACGCGAAGGGTTGGGGTGCTTACGGGAAATTCACGGCTACCCACGATATAACGAAATACACGAAGGCTGACCCTTTCAAAAAAATCGGCAGGGAAACCGAGGTTTTTGTGCGGTTTTCGGAGGTTGCGGCGGAGAGCGGCGGAGCAGATGCAGAGCGGGATATCCGCGGGTTCGCCTGCAAATTCTACACCGAAGAGGGCAACTGGGATCTCGTCGGGAACAACACGCCGGTGTTCTTCCTCCGCGATGCCCAAAACTTCCCGGGGCTAAATCGTGCCGTTAAGCGCGACCCGGAAACGCATCTGCGTTCTGCGCAAAACAACTGGGATTTTTGGACCTGCCTCCCCGAATCGTTCCATCAGCGTACAATAACCATGTCCGACCGCGGAATCCCCGCAAGCTTCCGCCATATGCACGTTTACGGCGAACATACTTTTTCCCTCTATAACGCGAAGAATGAGCGGGTATGGTGCAAGTTCCATTTTGCCACAAAACAGGGGATAAAAAATCTAACCGACGACGAGGCGGCAACCCTAATCGGCAAAGACCGCGAGTCCCACGGACGCGACCTTTTCGAGGCAATTACAAAGGGCGATTATCCGAAATGGACAATGTTCATACAGGTTATGACCGACGAACAGGCGCGGAATCATTACGAAAACCCGTTCGACGTTACGAAAATATGGAAGCACGCGGAGTTCCCGCTAATTGAAGTCGGCGAGCTTGAACTTAACCGCTGGCCGGAAAATTACTTTGCGGAGGTTGAGCAATCCGCGTTTACCCCCGCGCATATAATCCCGGGGATAGGTTTTTCGCCCGATAAGCTCTTGCAGGGGCGGCTCTTTGCCTATGGGGACGCGGCGCGTTACCGCCTCGGGGTTAACCACAACCTTATCCCCGTCAATCAGGCAAAGCACGCGAAGGTTAACAGTTCTCACCGCGACGGCGCAATGCGGGTTGACGGAAACTACGGGAAGGCGACTGCATATACCCCGAACAGCTACGAAACGTGGGTTGATCAGCCGGAATTCGCCGAGCCGCCGCTTGACATTGAGGGGGCGATGTGGCGGTATGACCCGAAGGAAGACCCGACCGACGACTGCTTCCGCGCGGGGGGCGACCTGTACAGGCTTATGACCCCGGAACAGCAATCCGCCCTTATCGGGAACACCATGCGGGCGATGATGCCCTGCACCGAGAATCTAAAATACCGCCACGCCGCGCATTGTTACCTTGCCGACGACGATTACGGCAAATGCATGGCGGAAGCGTTGATGCTTGATTTTAACAAAGTAAAGGAGCTGTCGCGGTTGTCTCAGGCAGACCTCATTAAGAAGACGCCTCCGGGTATGCCGCGAATGGCGAGCTGATGAAAAAGATAATTTTACTCATCTGCGGGTTTTTATGCTTAGCCTTAGGCGCGTTAGGCACGGTATTGCCGATACTGCCGACAACGCCGTTTGTGCTGATTGCGGCAGGGTGCTTTTCCGCAACGCCTGCGCTTTACAGAAAGATTTATCGGATTAAATTCTTCCGCGAATATCTTGACGCATACAAAGAGGGGAAGCCGATCCGCCTCTCGACGCGGGTTGCGTCAATAACAGTCCTCTGGGCGGCACTCATCATCTCAATGGTTATCGCGAAGGTTGCGGTTATGTATATAGTCCTGCCGATTGTCGGAATCGCCGTAACAATCCATCTTCTCATTATCGGGCGGAAAAAAGCTAATCTCCCCGAAGCGGAAACTGCCGAATAAACTAAAACAGCACTCGAGATTTTCGGGTGCTGTATTTAATCTAAAGGGAGCTTACTCCGTTCTCCTGTATTCCTCCGGCTCTCCGTCTCCGAATGTAACCCAAGCTGTATCGCCGTCCGCGGTTATGGTAACAGCACCGCCTGACGAAGAATTTGCTGTAGGACCGGAGCCGTCGAAGCTAAAATTGATAATTTGTGATGAGCCGAGTGCCTCGGTGTCAAAAACGGCATAACTTTCATCGCTGCCGCCGTAAGGGTCACGGAATTCAACTTGAAAATGCCCGTCATCCATTTGATCAACATTTATGTAACTATAGAAAAACATTTCTTCTTCCGGGGGTATTGAAGCCGGGTCAACATCATCAATAGGAACAACCGTACGATATGTTCCGCAAACGGCAGGTTCTGCTTTTATCGTAGTTTCCGCAGTAGTAGCAACTTCGGTTTCGGTAGTCACCGTTTCTTCCGGGACGGCTTCTTCCGCAACTTCTTCTAAGACAACAGTAGGCAGAGCGTAAGTCTCTGCGGGGGGAGTGGTTGTTTCTTCTGCCGGTGAAGAAGCGGCGGCTGTAGTTTCGGTTGTGCTGCCGGTTGCGGTTTCAGCTTCGGAAACATCGCAAGCCGCGAGGGATAGCGTTATAATCAGCGCAAGAATCAATAAGCGTTTCATAGGTTTTCCTTAATATTCATAATTTATATCCACGCTTGTGAGCTTAATCTCCGTGACGTCGTCATACGTCATAGGAAGATAAATCCATAAATTCTCGTCCACTAATTCGTCCTGTCCGGCGAAAAGGTTGTAGACGGAAGCGGAGTAGTATTTCGTCTCCATGTCGGCGTCTTTCCACACTATACTGCACCCGAACGTCAGGGAGCGTATGTCGCGGTCGGAATTATTGTGGATTTTGCCGGAAATTTTAAGCGCGTCGTAGTCGCTCCACACAAGCTTCGGCTCTTCTGTCCACGAGATGATGCTGTAATCCGAAACGTCCATCGAGAGGATTATATCGCCCGCGTATTCCTCGCCGGCTTTATGCCCCTCCTCTTTGTAAGGGTCGTTCAGATAATAGCTGCCCTCTGAATTTATCGTTTCTTTTGCATTCTCCACAAAGGCGACAACTATTAAAAAGATAAAAAACGCACCGAGAAAAGCCAAGATCCCGACAACGGTACTCACAGCCTTTTTCTTCTTCGGCGGTGCGGCTATAGTTTCGACAACCGCGACAGGTTCGTCATCATAATCGTATGTATCGGTGTCGATCGGCGAAGCACCCGTCTTAAGCTTCGCGCCGCAAGCCGGGCAGGTTGTGTTGCTCCCGTCGAAATGTATCTCCGCGCCGCAATAGTCGCATTTATATATGAGCATAAATTATTCTCCGCTAAAATTAATTATTACAATTATAACACAACAGATGGAATTTGTCAAGTTTTTTTACATTTTCGTTGACAAAATATTAAAGCGGTGTTATAATTAAAGATGCATACAAATTAACGAATTGCGAGAGAAAAAATGGCGGAGAAAAAAGCGATAACAAAAGAAGCTAAAAAAGCGAAGAGGGCTACCCTCGATTATCAGTTCAACCGTTTCAGCCTGATACTCTATCTTGTCATTTCGTTTTTTTGTATCAGCGCGTTTGTGCTTTCGTCCTTCAATGTCGGGCGGGCGAATATTGAGCGGAATGTAACCTTCACGGCGGAATCGGCGAATCTTCGCCTTGCAGAAACAATGAATTCCGAGCTCGGCTACATAATAAAGCTTTCAAATTCATACACCGTCCAAGACTATTTTAACGACCCGTTTGACGAAGCGAAGCGGAGCAAAGCCTTCGATGAGTTTCAGTATTACCGCGACTCCTTCCTGTCCGAAAAGGACGTTTTCTGGGTTAACGATATCGAACGTACGTTCTATTCAACCTACGGCAACTCATACTACGTTGACCCCTCGCTCCCGGAAAATTATTGGTACAACCTCACGCTTTATGACACCGATTATTATAATTTTAACGTTAACTATAACCCCGACCTGCAAAAAACGAAGCTCTGGATTAACGCGCCGGTTTATCAAAAAACAACCTTCGGTGAGGAAAACCTCCCGACCGGTATGCTCGGCGCGGGGGTTGACCTCACGGAGTTTACAGCGGAGCTTTTTTCGGATCTGGACCCATCTGTTGAAGTCTATATCTTTAACAGAGACGGAGAAATAACCGTTTCGGAAAACACCGATTATGTTGTTGATAAGACGCATATTTGGGAAGTTTTCGACGAAGCCGGAGAGCTTATTTACGATGCCTCGCAGAGAATGTCGTCAAGCAACGCCGCCGACTTTAACTTTTATGACAGCGGGAAGATTTATACCGTAAATTATATCTCGTCGATGGATTGGTTTGTCTGCGCCTATTCTTCGACCAATACGATAAATATTTTCGACAATTCGACTTCGCTTGTCTTTGTTTTAATGTACTTAGTGCTGCTTCTTGTCTATCTTATGATGGTTTTCTTTGTGCGGCACGTAAGCGGTATCCTTAATATGCGGCAGGAGGAACTGCTTCAATCGAAGCTCGAGGCGGAGTCTGCAAACAAGGCGAAATCGGACTTCCTTGCGATTATGAGCCACGAGATACGAACCCCGCTTAACGCAATTATCGGCGTTTCGCAGATACTCCTTAATGACGATATCCGCGACAAATACCGCGACAGCGTCGAGAAGATTAACAGCTCCGGCAACGCCCTCCTTGCGATTATAAACGATATTCTCGACCTTTCAAAGATAGAATCCGGCAAGCTTGAAATAAACCCGGACGTCTTCGACACTCCGAGCCTTATCTACGACACGGTTATGCTTAACATTGTCCGAATCGGGAACAAGCCGATTGAGATGGTGCTTGAAGTAGACGAAAACCTGCCGTGCAAGCTTTTCGGCGACGAGCTTCGGATTAAGCAGGTGATGAATAATCTGCTTTCCAACGCGTTTAAGTACACCGAAAAAGGCTTGGTAAGGCTTGTTGTTAAAAGCAGTTTTGAAGCGGATTTTTGCAACGTTACAATATCGGTTTCGGACACAGGGCAGGGCATCAGCAAAGCGGATTTGAATCGGATTTTCACGCAATATCTGCGCTTTAATGCGTCGCAAAACCGCACCACAGAGGGGACCGGACTCGGGCTTAATATAACAAAACGCCTTGTGACAATGATGGACGGCGACATTACCGTGCGGAGCGTCCTCGGGCAGGGGAGCGATTTTACCGTCCTTATCCGCCTTAAAATTTCCGACCGAACACCTATCGGGAAAGATACGAAGGAACGCCTTGAGCAGTTTAGGTTTATAAAGGGTGCTAACAAAGAAATCAGCAAGTTTATAATTAAGCCGATGCCGTACGGCAAGGTGCTTGTTGTCGATGATATTGAAACGAATCTTTTTGTCGCGAAGGGCTTAATCGAGCCGTACCGCATTAATGTTGAAACGGCGACGAGCGGGCAGGCGGCAATCGACCTTATAAAGAGCGGCAAAAGCTATGATATTATCTTTATGGACCATATGATGCCGGAACTTGACGGCGTCGAGACCACGAAGATTATAAGGCAGATGGGCTATACAAAGCCGATAATCGCGCTTACGGCAAACGCCATCGTCGGCACAAAATCGCTCTTTTTCGAGAACGGTTTTGACGGTTATGTTTCAAAGCCGATTGATCTGCGAAACCTTAACGAATATCTCGAGCGGTATATCCTTGAGTGTCACAAAGAAGAAGCGGGGGAGCATGGCGGCATAACGATTGAGGCAACGAATTTCGCGCCGAACGAACAGATAATAAAGGCGTTTTGCGGTGATGCAAAAAGAAGCCTCCCTGTCCTCGAAAAGAGCCGGGAAGACGGCGACCTAAAACTTTTTGCGACAACCGCCCACGGCATAAAATCTGCGGCGGCAAACTGCGGTGAGCCCGAAATAAGCGAGTGTGCAAAAGAGCTTGAAGCGGCAGGAAAGAGCGGCGACACCGCCGTTATAAACGCAAAAACGCCGGTTTTAATAAAGCTTCTCGAAGATTTCCTAAGTCAACATTCGGACGTTTCTGCCGCGGCTTTTGCCGAGCGTGACGATGAAAATATAGCGACACTGTTGTCTGCTTTAAAGCAGTCCTGCGAGGATTACGATGAAGAAGGTGCAGAGAATTTAATTCGTGAAATTCGCGGGCTTTCGCATACCGAAAAGACAGATGAGCTTTTAGAAAAGGTTGAAGGCTATATCTTGCACTCCGAGTTTGAAGAGGCGGCTGGAGAGCTTTAAAAATTATGGTTGACAAAACGGGAAAAAAGTGCTATAATAATAGAATAACATATTGGAGGAATTTTACATATGAAAATGTATTGCGCCACAACAACCGAGATCGACAATGCCGAAGCTGCGGTTGCGCAGATTCTGGAGCAGCTTAACCTCGAGGAAAACTGCCTTAAAAATTCAATCGGCTTTATCGCCCTCTATGGCGAGTTTTACGATACCGGCGTTTACAGCGCGGTTGTAAACGCTCTGCCGTTCCCGTGTGTTGGTTATACAACAACATTTTTGGGTTCAAACGGGCAGGCGAACGATATTTTACTGTCGGTCGTTTTAATGACCTCTGACGTCAACGAGTTTGAAGTTTTTCAACTCGATTATGCAGATACATTAACGGACATGGAAGGCACAAAACGCGCTGTAGACGAACTTGCCGAAAAGGTTATGGCAAAGGGCAAGCCGTCGCTTGTTATGAACTATTACTGTATGAGTCCGGTTGTCAGCAACGAGGATATGTTAATGCTGTTTGATAAGGCGCTTGATCATACGCCGATTTTCGGCTCGGTAATTTTTTCAAGCGATTTGGGACAGCGTATGGCGTTTACCTGTATCGGCGACGGCGAAAAGCTTATCAAAGAAAAGGTTTTAATTGCCGTGTATGGCGAGCTTAACCCTCATTTTACCGTTTTTTCCGGCATAAACGATTTGAATAAACTTGCCCAGCCGGCTAAGGTTACGAAAGCTGTTTCAAGCACACTTTATGAGGTTAACAACGTCCCTCTTCTTGAGTATTTAACGAAAATCGGTGTTTTAGACCCGACACTCGGTGCAGAAACGATGTGGGTATTCCCGGCGCTGGTTGAAAACAGCGAAAACGGCACATCGAAAGTCCGTGCATTTATCGGTATTTCGCCCGATTGCCCGACAGCCTTCTTTGCAACCGGAAACATTGAGGAAGGCAGAAAGATTTCGTTCGGTCATCTTGATGCCGAAACCACGAACGAATCGGCGAAGAAAGCCTTCAGCACACTCGTTTCGGAGGGTGCAAACTGCTTCTTGGGCATTTCATGCGTTGCGAGAGCGTGGGCGAACGGTGCTAACTACCTGAAAGAATTTACAGACATAGGACGTATCTTTAATGATACGAAAAATGCCGAAGGAAAGACACTTAATTATCAGGTTATAAATTCCGGCGGTGAGTTCTGCCCTATTCCCGATAAAGACGGAAACCTTGTAAACACGCTCCATAACTATTCTTTGGCAATCTGTTACTTTAAGGATTAATGCTTTTATGGAAGACCGGATAAAAGAACTGCAAGAGGAAAACAAGCGGCTTTCTGTCGAGCTCCGAAAAACCTCGAGAGAAGCCGCCGCGCAGACAAGACAGCTCCGTGTTATGGAGATGTATTTTAACTCGCGCAACGTTATCTACCGCGAAAACGAGCGGCAGAAACGTTTCCTCACTAACTTTATGCACAGCAGCCAGAACTTTGTCATATTCCTCGACGAAGGGTCAAATATCGCGTTTATTTCGCAAAGACTGCTTACGCATATCGGTGCAGAATACGCGGAAGTCGTTATCGGCATGAATATTGTCGAATTTTATAACCGTTATTTCACGCCCTCTCATGCGGAAAAAATCTTGTCGGCGTGCGAAATCGTTTCAAGGACAATGACGCCGATTGATAATAACCTGACGCTTGCGAGCGACGGCGGCGATGAACGCTGTTATCGTGCGGTTTGCAGCCCGATGAACAACGGCTCCGACGTTGATGACAAAAACTTTTGCGGCATGATTATCATCTATTACGACGAGACGGAAATTATCACTGCAATGAATCAGGCGATGGAAGCCAACAACGCAAAATCGCGCTTCCTCGCGACCATGTCACACGAAATAAGAACCCCGATGAACGCCATTATCGGCATTTCGGACATTGAACTTTCGCGGTATGACGGGGGGTCTCACGACAGCAAAACCGTCGAATCCTTTGAAATAATCTCCCGGTCTGCACACAGCCTCCTCGGGATAATTAACGATATTTTAGACCTTTCAAAAGCCGAAACGGGCAAGCTTGAACTGATTAAGAGCGAGTTCGACTTCGCGTCGATGCTTAACGATACAATTCAGCTTAATATAACAAGAATTGCCGCGAAACCGATTGAGTTTTTCTTAAAATTCGAGGGGGATATCCCCGCCGCGCTTATCGGCGACGAACTGCGGATAAAACAGATCCTCAATAATATTCTTTCAAACGCGTTTAAATACACCGATGAGGGAAGCGTCAGCCTCGACATTAAAACCGAACCATCACCTCTGTCGTCTGTCGTCTCGCTTCTGTTCTCTGTTTCGGACACCGGGCAGGGCATGAGCGAAGAAAACCTTAAGATGCTTTTCGACGAATATTCGCGCTTTAACAGCATGGCGAACCGCAAAACCGAGGGCACAGGGCTCGGGATGAATATAACGCACAGGCTTGTGACACTGATGGGGGGGCGGATTTCTGCCGAAAGCGAGTATGGCAAAGGCACTGTCTTTACCGTAAGTCTGCCGCTTAAAACGCCCGCTGATGTCAGATTTATCCCGACTGAAACAAAAACCGCGATTGAGAATTTCCGTTATCAGGCACAGACTGAACAGAAAAAGAGGATTGTCCGCGAGGATATTTCCGAGAGGAATCAGCAGTTTCTTAACAGCAAGGTGCTTGTGGTTGATGATGTTGAGACCAATCTCGTTGTTGCCGACGGGCTTATTTCGCCGTACGGAATTAAGTGCGAGAAGGCAACGAGCGGCGTGAAGGCTATTGAGCTAATTCGCTCCGGGAATGTTTATGACATTGTTTTCATGGATCATATGATGCCGGGAATGGACGGAATTGAGGCAACGAAAATTATCCGCGAAAGCGGCTACGGCGGCGTTATTATCGCCCTGACGGCGAATGCACTTGCCGGAAATGACGTTATGTTTCGTGAAAACGGTTTTGATGATTTTATCTCAAAGCCGATTGACATGAAAATTCTTGACAAGGCTCTGAAAACATACATTAAGGCAAACCATCTGAAAAAACCCGAAAACTCCGCGCTTGATAATAACAAGGAACTTATTTCTGTCTTCTTGCGCGACACAAAAAACGCCCTTGAAAAGATGCCCGCACAGCTTGAAAGCGGCGATTACAGGGCTTTTGCCATAACCGTTCACGGCATGAAATCCGCCCTTGCGAATGTCGGCGAAGCGGATTTATCGAACGCGGCGAGAGAACTCGAATTTGCCGCAAAGGATAATGACACAGCCGTTATAAACGCAAAAACGCCGGTGTTAATAAAACTTCTCGAAGATTTATTGAAACGGTATTCGGACGCTTCTGCCACAGCTTTTACTGAGCGCGACAATGAAAATATTGCGGCTCTGTTTCAAAAATTAAAACAGTCCTGCGAGGATTACGACGAAGAAAAAGCAAAGAATTTTATCCGCGAAATTCGCGGACTTCCGCACACCGAAAAGACAAATGAGCTTTTAGAAAAGGTTGAAACTTTTATACTGCACTCCGAGTTTGAAGAGGCGGCGGGAGAGCTTTAAAAAATATATCTTTGTGCGTAAAACAACCCGGGGGATTATAAAATTCCCCCGGATTTTTAAGTGTGTTTAAGTTGCCTCTTTAGTCACCGTGAAGCCTAAGTCCGCAAGCGTTTTTTCAAGTTCTGCGTATTCTGCTTCGGTTACGTTTTCCCGGACGGCGGTTACGGTATATTTGACCGCTTCCGTCGGTTCTGTCGGTTTTTCGTCGGTTTCCGTGTCGGGTTTTGCTTCGGAGCTTGCCTCCCCGCTGTCCGTCTTTTTGCAGCCGTTAAGCCCGTGTTCATACATAATCGCCGGAAAGTCCTTGTAGCATATATCCATGTCAACGTGTCCGGTTATTCCGTCAACATTCCCTTTCCAAGAATACTGCCAGATGTCGTAAGTCGAAACATATGAGGGCTTTTGATTTTCGACCCTTGCCGCCCAGACAGTGTATTTTTTCGGAATATTGTCCGACAGATGCGAAGCGAAGAAGCTGTCGAAACTATAGACCCCGCAAAAATACCCCGCCTTTTCCATTACGCCGCAAAAAGCGTCAACAATCGCAGTACACTCCGCCTTCGTAAGCTTGAGCTGACACTGGTCCTCAATGTCGATATAGACCGGCAGTTCAAAACTTTTCCCTTTGACAACCTCGAGGAAAGCCTGTGCCTCTGCCCTCGCCGTAGCTTCCGAAATCGCGTAGCTGTACCAATACGCGCCGACAATAAGCCCTGCCGCCTTCGCGCCGGTATAATTTTTGTCAAAACAGGTGTCCTTCTGCGAGGCGAATCGCCCGTAACCTGCCCTCATTATAACGCCCTCTACTCCGTCAGCTTTAACTTTTTTCCAGTTTATGCCGCCGTTGTGTTTGGAAACATCTATCAGCTTTTTTTCCATATAAATTCTCCAATCGTTTCGATAATTTTCGCCCCGCTTCTACATAATATGCCGGAATTCGATTTTTGACAGAGGTTATGTAACTTTATGAACAAAATCTGTAATTTTTATAAACATTCAGATATTCTTTCCGATAACTATTGATATTTGTAAAACCTCGTGCTATAATTAAATGTGAAACTTTTTATAATTATGAAAGCGTATTAACATGATTATCAGAGAAAACTATATGGGGAAGATCGGATTTTCCGAAAGTTATATCAAATCGCTCTGCGGTATGATACTCTGCGAATGTGTCGGCGTGTCGGGGCTTCTTCCGGCGAAGCTTCGTATCGGGCGATGGTTTTTAGGGATGGCGGGGAATACTGTCCATGCCGACAGAGCCGTTGCCGTAAAGGTTATCGACGGGCGGCTTATTATCGGCGTGCATATCGCGGTCGTTTACGGCTCCACAATCTCCGCCGTCTCCGAGAGCATTGTCGGTAAGCTTAAATGGGCTATCGAAGAACGCACCGGCGTCCCTGTTCAAAAGATAACCGTTTACGTTGACGGAATGACGGCGTAATTTTATCTGCACAAATGACTTCTAAGATAAAGGAAGGGAACTTCTTATGATTACCGGAAAAATACTCCGCGATGCCTTTATATCGGCGGGGAATGTTATCGCAGAGCGTAAACGCAGTGTGGACGAGCTTAACGTTTATCCCGTCCCGGACGGCGATACCGGCACAAATATGTCTATGACAATGGGGAACAGCATTGCGGAGCTTTCGCGCCTCCCCGATTCCTGCACAGTCTCCGAAGTCGCCGAACTTACCGCAGCCTGTCTCCTTCGCGGCGCGAGGGGGAATTCCGGCGTAATTTTATCGCTCCTTTTCCGAGGCTTCTCGAAAGGCTTTTCGGGGCTTGAAGCGGCGGACTCAGCAGACCTTATCCGCGCCCTCGATATAGGCGTAAAGTCAGCCTACAAGGCGGTTATGCGTCCGGCAGAGGGTACAATTTTAACCGTCGCAAGGATGGCTTTTGAAGCGGTCGAAAAGTCCGATGATGAGCCGGTTAAGCTCTGGGCAGATGCGGTCAGAGCCGCGAAGATTGCCCTTGACGATACCCCGAACCAGCTCGAAGTCCTAAAACGCGCCGGGGTTGTCGATGCCGGCGGAATGGGGCTTGTGATAATCTTTACCGAGATGCAGCGCGTTTTCGAGGGCGGCGAAATCCACAGACCCGCTTCTGAAAATTCCCCCCGCTCTGCTGTCGAAGTAAAGGATTTTTCAGCCGTTGTCGGCGAATTCGACGAGGTTATAAACTTCACATACTGCACCGAATTTATTGTCAGAAAAGACCCGGAATGTCCCGACGAGACACGCTTACGCGCCTTCCTTGAAACAATCGGTGACTGCGTTGTTGCCGTTTCGGACGACGATATTATAAAGGTCCATGTCCACACCGACCACCCCGGAAAAGCTATCGAAGAGGGGCTTCTTTTCGGCTCTCTCATTAATCTTAAGATTGATAATATGCGCTTCCAGCACGAGAATAAGGCGCGTGAAGCGGCTCTTGTCAAGGAGACGGATTTTGTCCCCGCCGCGCCTGAGAAGGATTTCGGCTTTGTTACCGTCTCGAGCGGAAAAGGCATCGAGGAGCTTTTTAAAAACCTCGGCGCAGACACAGTCGTAACCGGCGGGCAGACGATGAACCCCTCGACCGACGACATTTTGAAGGCGGTCCTTGCGACTCCGGCGAAGACGGTTTTCGTCCTCCCGAACAACAAGAACATAATCATGGCGGCGGAACAAGCCGGAAAGCTCGCCGACCGCGAAGTCTGCGTAATCCCGTCAAGGTTTATTCCGCAAGGCATCACAGCGATGATGAACTATGACCCGGACGCTGATTTTGACACAAACCGCATGACCATGACGAAAGCCCTCGACAACGTCCGCACAGGGCAGATAACCTTCGCCGCCCGCAATTCCGACATCGACGGCAAGGAGATAAAACAGGGCGAAATCTTAGCCCTCGACAACGGCAAGATGCTCTTCGCCGAATCGGATATAAACAAAGCCGCCGGCAAACTCATCAAGCATATGTTTAAAAAAGACACCGCCTTTATCACGATAATTTACGGCTCTGACATTGAAGAAGAAAAGGCAGCCGCCCTCGAAACCTACGTCAGAACAAAATACCCCGACGCAGACGTTATGCTCGTTGCCGGCGGACAACCTGTCTACTACTACATCATATCGGTAGAATAAAATGATATACATTATAATCGGGCATTACGGCTCGGGGAAGACCAATTTTGCGTGTAACCTTGCGGAGAAATTGTCGGTTGACGGCAGCACGGCAATTGTCGATTTAGATATTGTTAACCCTTATTTTCGCACGGCAGATTACACCCGCGAACTTGAAGCGGCGGGCGTGAAGGTTATCGCGAGCGATTTTCAAACCTCAACCCTCGATATACCGTCACTGACGTTCGACATTAACGCGCTGACCGGCGATTTTGACAACCTCATTATCGACGCGGGCGGCGACGACGAAGGCGCGAAGGTCCTCGGGCGGTATAAAAACGCTTTTTCGGACAAGCCAAAAACTATTTTATATGTCGTGAATTTCAGACGGTACCTTACCCGCACGGCGGAAGATGCCCTCGAAATCCTTCGCGAAATTGAGGCAGTTTCGGGCGTGAGGGCTGACACAATCGTCAACAACACCAACTTAGCGGAAGAAACAACCGCACAAACAATTATTGATTCAGATAACGAATGTCAAAAACTATCGAATTTAAGCGGCATTAAAAACATCATCACGGTAATACCCGAAAATATTACATTAACAGTTAAAAATCCTTTCACGGTTAAAATTATAGTTAATAAACCTTGGAATTAACATACGGAGGAAAAATGGAAAAAATTACAATTGATACAGGGCGGTGCAAAGGCTGCGGACTGTGCGTTAATGCCTGTCCGAAAGCGTGTATTGAGCTGTCAAAATCACAGCGCAACAGCAAGGGTTATCAGCCGGCGGAGTTTGTGAAGCCGGAAAGCTGCATAGGTTGTGCAATGTGCGGGACAATGTGTCCTGACTGCTGCATAACGGTTGAGAAATAGGGGGAGAATTTTTTTGGAAAAGTCATTGATGAAGGGCAACGAAGCGTTGGCGGAAGCGGCAATACGTGCCGGTTGCAAGTGCTTTTTCGGTTATCCGATAACGCCGCAAACGGAGGTTGCCGCATATTTTGCGAAGAAGCTCCCGAAGGTCGGGGGAACATTTTTACAGGCGGAGTCCGAAGTTGCCGCAATTAACATGGTATACGGAGCGGCGGCGGCGGGAGTGCGGACCATGACGAGTTCGAGTTCGCCCGGAATTTCGCTTAAAACAGAGGGCATCTCATACATCTGCGGCGCAGACCTGCCCTGCGTTATTATTAATGTACAGCGCGGCGGTCCGGGGCTCGGCGGAATTCAGCCATCCCAAGCCGATTATTTTCAGGCAACACGCGCCTTGGGGCATGGTGACTCACGCGTAATCGTCTTCGCGCCGAGTTCGGTGCAGGAAATGGTTAATGTTGTCAACGACGCGTTTAACCTCGCCGACACTTACCGTATGCCCGCGATGATTTTAGCGGACGGACTGCTCGGGCAGATGATGGAACCTGTCGAGTTCCCCGAGACGGAGGCAAAAACCTTCGATAAACCTTGGGCAACGACCGGTCACGCTAATGCGCGTGAACATAACATTGCGAATTCCCTTTATCTCAAGCCGGACGTTCTCGAAAAGTCGATTATCGACAGGGCGGCGCGTTATGCCGAGATTGAAAAGGAACATACAAAAGCGGACTGTTACCTCACAGACGATGCGGAAATCGTTGTCTGTGCTTATGGTGCAACCGCGCGAATCTGCAAATCCGCCGTTAACGCGGCTCGCGAAAAGGGAATAAAGGCAGGGCTTTTCCGCCCCGTTACCCTTTGGCCTTATCCTAAAAAAGAGCTTATAAAAGCTTCCGAAAACGCAAAATGTCTGCTGACCGTTGAGATGTCGACGGGGCAGATGATCGAAGACGTTAAGCTGTCTATTGACTGCAAAAAGCCCGTTCATTTTTATGGCAGAACCGGCGGAATAATTCCTACTCCGGCGGAAGTTTTAGAACAAATCGAAAAATTAACAGGGGAGGGCGTGTAAAAATGTCTGTAGTTTTCTCTAAACCCCACGCACTCACCGATGCGGTACTCCACTACTGCCCCGGCTGTACGCACGGGATTATCCACCGCCTCGTTGCGGAGGTTATCGACGAGATGGGCATCGAGGGCGACACAATCGGCGTTTGCCCTGTCGGCTGCTCGGTAATGGCTTACGATTATTTTAACTGTGATATGATTGAGGCAGCTCACGGACGTGCGCCCGCCGTTGCAACCGGCGTAAAACGCGCCCTCCCCGATAAATTCGTCTTCACATACCAAGGTGACGGAGACGTTGCCGCAATCGGCACGGCAGAAACCGTCCACGCGGCGGCAAGGGGCGAAAACATCGTTATCGTCTTCGTTAACAACACAACCTACGGCATGACCGGCGGGCAGATGGCTCCGACAACCCTCCCCGGGCAGATTACCCAGACGACCCCGTTCGGGCGTGATACTGCCGTGAACGGCTTCCCCGTTCGCGTTGTCGAAATGCTTGCAACCCTTTCAGGAACGGCTCTTGCGGCTCGCACGGCTGTTGACACAGTCCCCCACGTTCGCGAGACAAAAAAGATGATCCGCAAGGCTTTCGAGAACCAAAAGAACAAAGCGGGCTTCTCGGTTGTCGAGGTTTTATCGACCTGCCCGACAAACTGGGGAATGTCCCCCGTTGACGCCCTCGAGAGGCTTCGCAAAGACATGATCCCCTACTACCCTCTCGGTGTTTACAAAGATGCCGATATCCACAACTCGCCGGAGGTGAAATAGATTATGAATACGAATATTTTAATTGCCGGTTTCGGCGGGCAGGGCATCCTCTTTGCCGGAAAAATCCTTGTTTACGCAGGGTTAATGGCGGGAAAAGAAGTCTCGTGGCTCCCCTCATACGGTCCCGAAATGCGCGGCGGAACCTGCAACTGCTCGGTCGTAATTGCCGACGCCCCCATAGGTTCCCCCCTCGTAACAACCCCCGACGTTCTAATGGCGTTAAACACCCCCTCCCTCGATAAATTTATCGAAACAGTCGTAGAGGGCGGCATAGTTATCGCCGACAGCACCATGATTGAACAGTCCGCAATAGACGCCGCAGCAAAATCCCGCCCCGACGTGAAAATCTTCTCCCTCCCCGCAACAGAGTTAGCGGACAACAACGACCTTCAAGGCGGCGCAAACATAATCCTCCTCGGGAAACTTATCGGCGAAACCGGCATAATCTCCGACGAACACTTCAAAGCCGCAGTAGACAAAGTCGTCCCCCCCACAAAACAAAAACTCCGCGACAACGACGTAAGAGCCATGAAAATGGGAGCAGAGTACGCTTAAGGAGCGTTGGGGGAGGGGAGGAGGAGTAACTGCATTTGCTGCGGCAAATGCGCCCCTCCCCTCCCCCAAACCCCCTCCCCAACGTACCCAGCAACCTCAAGCGTACTCAGCGCCCATTTTCATTGCTCTGACGTCGTTGTCGCGGAGTGTTTGTTTTGTTGGGGGGACTACCTTATCTACTGCGGCTTTGAAGTGTTCGTCTGAGATTATGCCGGTTTCGCCGATAAGTTTCCCGAGGAGGATTATGTTTGCGCCGCCGGCGAGATCGTTGTTATCCGCTAATTCTGTTGCGGGGAGGGAGAAGATTTTCACG
>JAISIH010000065.1 GCA_031262105.1 Ruminococcus sp.
TATATCCGCGCTTAAATTTGCGGCGGGTTTCGACTATGGAGGGTTAATATGGACGGCAGCGGAACGATATACCTAAAAACCGTCAACTTCGGCGGATTCGAGAAAAACGGCGTTTTACAATATGTTGATGAACTCAACACAAAAATTTTCTCTCTTGAAGCTGAACTTGACGAGAAGAAAACCCTTCTTGCTTCCGCCGGTGATGCTACCGCCGGCAGTGAAAAATATGAGGAACTCCTTCGTGTTGACAAAACCAAGATTGCAGAACTTCAAACTGCTAATAATTCCCTCATGTTACAATATCAGTCAGCTATGGACGAGTCAAACGCTAAGGATGCGGAAATTGATGCTCTTAAAAAGAAGACTTCCGCGCTTGAGGATGAACTTGCGGACGCTAAACGCAAGGCGGCGGCAGGCTCGGCGGACAATTCAGCTATGGATTTGAGTGCCGTATTCATGGAAGCGCAAAAATCCGCAAATCTCATCGTAACTCAAGCTAAAGAAACTGCACGGAAGATGGACGAAGACGCGAAGAAGCTCGCGAACCAAGTCGTGGACGACGCTAACGGCAAGGCTTCAACCATCGTTAAGAAAGCCGACGAGACCGCTTCGCGTATCCTCACCGATACAGAACGCAAAATCGCCGACCTTCGTGCCCAAGCTGATCACGTTAAATCTTCCGTTGAAAAACAAGTCGGCGATCTCGACGTTAACATCTCAAAACTCCGCAGCGTTATCGAGAGTTTCTCTGCCGACAGCATCGGACGCCTTACCGAAACTAAAAATATCATTGACCGCGCTCAAAACATAATCAGAGCCGAGGATGAAACCGACGCATACATAAGCTCCACAATTAAGCGTTCTCCGCCTCCGAAATTCTCGCAATCCTACGCTCAGGCTGAATCCGAGGCAGAACAACCGGCAGAACGCAAACGCCCCGAGCCGAAGCCCGAACCCAAAACCGACCCGAAGCCTAAACCGGAACCGAGACCCGAACCCCGCCCCGAGCCGAAGCCGGAACTCAAGCCCGAACCCAGACAGGAACCCGCTAAAAAGCCTCAACAGAAACCTACCTCAAAATTCGGTTTTGACCTAAGCGAACTCGAGAACCTCTCAAAACTCGTCGAAGGCTCTGCCGGGGATGAACAGTATTAACGTTTTGCAGAACTGAAACGGCGCGAGCGTTTTGCGCGTTTAATAACGGAATAGCAACATTAACGTATAATCCCAAGGAATACCAAATTGAAAACTTTTATGTCTGAAACTGCGGTAAAGTTCAATGACTCTGCCGCTCTTTCCATTGATACCGCGAACCTTCGCGAATATACAAAAACGCTTCACGCCGGAATGCGCGTTCTCCTTTCGGGTACGGTTTATACCGCCCGAGACGCCGCTCACAAACGTTTTGCGGAGATAATCGCGAGCGGCGGCAAGCTCCCGTTTGAACTTGACGGAGCAGTCATCTATTACGCCGGACCGACCCCGTCGTCCCCGGGAAAACCGATCGGATCTTGCGGTCCGACGACTTCGGGGCGTATGGACGGCTTCGCGCCGGATCTCCTCGACCGCGGTCTTGCCGGAATGATCGGCAAAGGCGAGCGGTCTGAGGCTGTTCGCGAGGCGATTATAAGGAACAACGCCGTCTATTTCGCGGCAATCGGCGGCGCAGGAGCGTTAGCGGCGGCTTCTGTCCTGTCCTGCGAAGTTATCGCCTTCCCGGAACTCGGCTGCGAATCGGTTAAGCGTCTCGTCTTCAAAGACTTCCCGCTGATTGTCGCAAACGACTGTAGCGGCGGCGATATATTTAGCAAAAAATAACAAACATACTATATAATAATTGAAACGAGACCAACCTCTCGTTTTTATTTTGTAATCTTTAATTGTATACAATTAAGTTATATCAATATGAAGAAAATTGATTATGAAAAGTTACCAAAACATTTTCGATGTTTTGGTTAAAATGTATCTTGACAAATGATTGAAAATACTATATAATAGGTTTAGTGGTTAGTCAAACACAAGATATAGTGTTTTGAATAGATAAAGAGGTTACAAAATGATTACAGCAATTAGAAAAAGAGATAATCGAACAGCGGCGTTTAATCCCGAAAAAATTGCCCAAGCGATCTACAAAGCGGCTGAATCTGTCGGCGGAACTAACTATAACGAAGCCTTAATCCTCACAAAAGAAGTTTGCAGGTTCATTGAAGAGCAGTTCGGCGACGATATGCCGACCGTTGAACAGGTTCAGGATATCGTCGAAAAGGTTTTGATCGAAGCCGGACACGCAAAAACTGCCAAAAGTTACATTCTCTACCGCGCTTCGAGGACCCGCACCCGCGAGATGAACACGAAGTTGATGAAAATTTACGAGGATCTGACCTTTAAGCCCTCCGAGGGTTCCGACATGAAGCGCGAAAACGCGAACATAAACGGCGATACCGCCATGGGGACGATGCTCAAATACGGCTCCGAGGGCGCGAAGCAGTTCTATCAAATGTATGTTCTTGACGAAAAACATGAAAAAGCTCATCTTGACGGCGACATTCAAATCCACGATTTGGATTATTATGGGTTTACGACCACCTGCACGCAGATTGATCTTATAAAGCTTTTCCATGATGGTTTTTCGACCGGTCACGGCGTTTTGCGCGAGCCGAACGACATCTACAGCTACTCTGCGCTTGCCTGTATTGCTATTCAGTCTAACCAGAACGACCAGCACGGCGGGCAGTCCGTCCCGAACTTTGAGTATGCCATGGCGGAGGGCGTTAAGAAGACTTATCGGAAAAAATATACATATAATGTCGCACGTTACCTTGAAATGGAAGAAATTTGCGAAGACGGTAAAGATGATGCCGAGCGTATTGCGGACGAGATTTTTGAAGAAAAGGGAATCATTCCTATTTTAGCGGACGATAACGGTTATCGCGAGGCTGAATTTGAAAAATTACTGAAGCTTACCGACGAGAAGACGGCGGCGAAAATCCAGAAATACGCCCACATCAACGGCATGAAGGAGACCGACCGCGCAACCTACCAAGCAATGGAAGCCCTTATCCACAACCTCAACACCATGAACAGCCGCGCCGGGGCTCAAGTGCCGTTTTCTTCCATAAATTACGGGCTTGACACCTCCCCCGAGGGGCGTATGGTTATAAAAAACGTGCTTCTTGCTCAAGAGGCGGGCTTGGGCAACGGTGAAACGCCGATTTTCCCGATCCATATCTTCAAAATTAAGGAAGGGATTAACTACAACCCCTCCGACCCGAGTTACGACCTCTTTAAGCTTGCCTGTCAAGTTTCCGCGAAGCGTCTTTTCCCGAATTTTTCCTTCCAAGATGCGCCGTATAACCTTAAATATTACAAACCCGGCGACTATAACACGGAAATCGCGTATATGGGCTGCCGCACACGTGTTATCGGCAATGCTTACGATCCCTCCCGCGAGATTGTTACCGGGCGAGGCAACCTAAGCTTCACCTCAGTTAACCTCCCGCGACTCGGTATCGAAGCTAAGGGGGATATGGACAAATTCTGGAAATCCCTCGACGATACCATGGACATGGTTATCGACCAGCTTAACCACAGATTTAAGCTTCAATCGCAGAAGAAAGTTTACAATTTCCCGTTCCTTATGGGGCAGGGCGTTTGGATCGACTCCGACAAGCTCTCACACGAGGACGGCTTAGAAGAAATCCTCAAGCACGGCACGCTTTCGATGGGCTTTATAGGGCTTGCGGAATGTCTCGTTGCCCTCACGGGGAAACATCACGGCGAGTCCGAATCGTCGCGTGAACTCGGTCTTGAAATAGTCCGCCGTATGAGGGAACGCTGTGACCGCGAAACTGCCGCAACCCGCCTCAACTACACGCTGATTGCGACCCCGGCAGAGGGTTTATCCGGCAGGTTTGTCAGCCTTGACGCGAAAAAATACGGCGAAATAAAGGGGATAACCGACCGCGATTATTACACCAACTCTTTCCATATTCCCGTATATTTCCCGATTAACGCATTCGACAAGATAAAGATTGAAGCGCCTTACCATGAACTGACAAATGCCGGACACATCAGCTACATTGAGCTTGACGGCGATCCGCTTAAAAATCTTGACGCGTTCGAGAAGGTTGTACGCTGCATGAAAGAATCAGGCATCGGTTACGGTGCAATCAACCACCCGATCGACCGCGACCCTGTCTGCGGCTACACCGGCATCTTAGGCGACGTTTGCCCTCACTGCGGCAGAACCGAAAAGGACGGCAAGCCCAAATTCGTCCGCATCCGCCGCATAACCGGCTACCTCGTGGACAACATGGACCGCTGGAACAACGCCAAACGCGCCGAAGAACACGACCGCATCAAACACGGTGTGTAGAGGGGCAACAGGGGGCAAGGGCGGCAGAGCGAGGGTGACAGAATTATATGATAAAAAATTCGCGGCATACCGAGCGAAATTCGTTCGGTATGCCGCTTAAATTTTCCCTTATTCAATCGTCAGAATGTCGGAAAACCCTGTCATATCGAAGACTTCCTGTACTTCGGGGATAACTCCGGTTACTACGAACTTTTTGTTCTGCTTTTTCGACTCTTTTTGTGCGGCGAGAAGCACGCGAAGCCCTGCGCTGGAGATGTAGTTAACTGCGGCGAGATTTAAGGTAACATCCGCTTTTTCTGCGAATGCCGGAATTAACTCAACCTGAAGATCCGGCGCAGTTACTGTGTCAATCCGTCCGCTTACAACGAGTTCTAAACCACTTGAAGTGCTGTTTTTTGTGATATTCATTAAAATATCCTCCTAAAAAATCTTATATGTTTTTGGTAAATTTGATATTTATTCCCGTTTCTGCCCTCCCGATCCGTAATATTCGAGCAGAAGCATTGTTATATCATCAGCCTGTTCTGCACCGTTTGCGAAATTGTTTATGTCAAGGCGAATTGTCTTTATAATCTCCTGTATGTTCAGTTCGCGGTCTTCGTTAAGCGTGTTAATTAGCCGCTTTTCGCCGTATAGATCCTCAACCTGATCGACCGCCTCCGTCACGCCGTCGGTATACATATAAATCATGTCGCCCTCATTTAGAGTTATACTCATCGGCTTGAAGTTAATATCTTCCATTCCGGCAAGAACAAACCCGGGTTTACAGGGCAAAAACTCCCATTCGCCGCCCTTACGCTTTATAACAGGGGGGTTGTGTCCGGCGTTAACGTAATTAAAAACACCCGTTTCGACGTTAAGGTAGCCCATAAAGCAGGTCACGAACATACCGCCCTCATTGCTCTCGCAGAGGATATTGTTGACTTCGGAAAAAACCTGTTCGGGGGTTTTATTCATCTGCGCGTTATTTTTTATGAGGGTTTTCGCGATAACCATAAAGAGTGCGGCGGGTACGCCTTTGCCCGAAACGTCCGCGATAACCACGGCAAGGGTTTTTTCATCCGCAAGGAAGAAGTCGTAGAAATCGCCGCCGACTTCCTTCGCCGGTTCCATGCTGCCGAAGAGGTCGAATTCGGTGCGGTCGGGATATGGCGGGAAGATATGGGGGAGCATCGACGCCTGAATGTTCGTCGCAACGGAAAGCTCGGTGGCAATCCTCTCCTTGTCCGCCGTAACCTTCTCGAAATCCTTCATGTAAAGCTTGAGTTCGTCGGTCATCATATTAAATGCGTGGGCGAGTTCCTCGAGTTCATCGCCTGTCATCAGCGTAATTGTGTGGTCAAGGTTGCCCTTGCCGATCTCTCCGGCTTCCTCTGTAAGGAGCGAAATCGGTTTTGAAATAGTCGTCGCGAAGCGGAACGATAATATTATCGCAAGGATAAGCACAAGCAGCACGGCAATGATAACGACAGTCACCGCCGTTGTCATATAACTGTTTACAGCCGCTTCGCTGTCAAAAATCAACGTGTTAATCGACTTTTGCATCGACGTTACAGGGGCGGTAACTTCTGCGTTCGGCATAACCACGCCGATAGACCAGCCCGTCCTCGGGAGCGGCGCGTAAGCAACGAATACATCTTCACCGTCAAGAGCAACCCTTGTTATCCCGCTCTTCCCTGCAACCATGTCATCGCCGAGCTTGTTTATATTTTCAACGGTGCTGTCAGCGTAATTTTCTCCGATTAACGCGCCGGATTCGTCGGTTTTAAATTCGCTTTTCGGGGTTATAACGACCTCGCCGCGATTGTTAAGGAGGAACGCATAACCGCTTTCGCCGATCTTCGCGCCGGAGACTATTTCTGAAATCTTCTCCATGGTTGCACCCGTCCCGGCAACCGCCATAAGCTTTCCGTCGGGAGCATAAATCGGCATAGCGCATGAAAGCGAAGCACCCCGCCCGGAAGCATCTGCGAAAATATCGGTCCAGAAAAGCGTTCCCGTCTCCTTCGCGCCGATATACCAACTGCGGGTTCGCGCGTCGTAGTCTTTGCGGTTCGGACCGGTTGAGTTTGTGTCAACAGTCTCAAAAAAGCCGCTTTCGGTCCCGATATAGCTTGCCGAGACGTTTATACCCGTCACTATGAATTCTTCTAAGACATCCGCGGCGTTCCCCAATAGCGAAATTTCGGGCAGAACATCGTCATAGTCAACGCCCTCTGCGGTGCGTATATGAGGAATTGCCGTGCCTTCCTGCCCGGGTTGTAAATAATTAAGCGGGCGGGAAGCGTAATCTTCCGGGTTCGCGTAGAGCTTTTCGGTATATGCGGCGACAATCCGGGTTTGGTTTTCAATCTGCAAAAGCTTTCCGTCAACGGAATCGGCAATCGCCGCGGCGCGGGCGGTTAAGTCGCTTTCAATCTGATTTGTGAGGGCAGTACCGCTGTCGGTTGCCGCTGTAGAGCCGAGTTCGTTGTTTGTATCGAGCGCGTGATTCTTCATGCCCGATAAAAGCAGGGCAGAAGCCGTCCCGAGTCCGGCAAGCGGTATAAGCGCGGTTACGAGTATTACGGCTAATATTTTCGAGTGTATCTTCCTATGCATCAGAGAGCCTCCGAATTTCCTCTTTTTGTGTCGTAAACGCCGATAACGTCTTTGAAGCATCGAGTCCTGCTTTTATGCCGCCTTTATGCATTATAATATATTCAGCCGTTTTTTGAAGCGGTTTTATCCCCGTAAAGTGCCAGCCGTCACGAGTAAGCTTTTGATAACGCCCGGGTGTTCGTCTGTCCGTCATATCAAGGAACAAATTAGCGGCGAAATCCCCCGGGATATCATTCGGCATAGAGCCGTAAAACTCAATATATCTGTTTTCGGGATATGTTATAGTTTCACATGGCGCAGGTTCAGTTTCCGTCTCTCCGATTTTAACCCCCATGCTGTTATAAATGTCTTTCACGAAGTTATCAAGCGCGGGCGGGATAAAGAGCTTTGCCGTCTGTTTTTTATCGAGCGGAAGCACCAAAAAAAGATGATGCCGCCTTTCGGGGAGGTTTTCAGCCGTAAGATTTTCAGCGGTTTTATCGAACAAAAAGCGGTCGAGGGCAAATCCTGTCGGCTTGCAGCCGTTATCAAATTCACGTTCCTCCTCGAGGGTTCGTACCGTTAATATGCTGTAAAAAATTGACGGCGTTCTGATGGTATCGAAGGTGCTTTGCATGGTGTCAGAAAGCTTCTTTGCAATGCCGTGCCGTCGAAATTCCGGGAGTACGGTAAGGGTACAGCCCTCGAAAGTCCCGGTAAAATGCGGATGCGCCTTAAGGCAGACAATTCCCGCGTCCTTGTTATCATATTCGGCGAGCCAGAATCTGTATTTCTCTTCTTTTATCCCCTCGCGGAGCTTATCCGCATCGTAGAGTGTCCTGTCATAGTTAAGGCTGCCGTATTGTCGCTGAGCGAGCTTCATTATCCGCTCTGTATCATCGGCGGTTGCGCGAATTATACCTATTGACAAGCTATATCTCCAATAAAAGGTTATTAACCCCGAGTGTTCTGCTGTAGGTGACATTGTCGGTGAGTTTCAGAAGCACATTCATTCCGAAAGCGTCGGAATCGGCGTCGTCAAAATGCGTGTAGCTGTATTTTACGGGGTTGAAGTCCTTTCCGCCGTAGCGTACCCGTAAAAAAACCGTTTCGGAGTCAGTTTTTTTGAATACGCGAAAGTCGATATATTCATCATCGTTAATGTTCGCATGAGACTGCACAAGAACAACAATCTCTTCAACCGCCATTCCCACGCGCATTACCTTTTTAATCGGAAGTTCACTTTCCTCTAAAAATTCCGTTATGTTTTCGGAGGCTAAAACCGCCGACTCATTGCTTGCCGGAACAGAGAAATTTTTCGATTTTATACCTTGAAGTTTACGGTTATCAAGGAGAAGAAAGCGGGAGAGTTCCGGGTTTTTTTTACGCTTAACGTGAGTGTAGATAAGGAGGGTTATCATCGCAAGAAGTTCCGCCGAAAAATAACCTATCCATATTCCGATACCGTCCCCTGTTAAGAGGCAGATTATAAGCGCGGGGACAAGCATATATGCCGACAGCCTCAGCGACACAATTACAATCGCAGGGAGGTTTCGTTTTGTCGCGGAGAAAAGGTTTGTTAAGATGTTGTTTGAAAGATAGAGGTTGGCATAACAGCCCGCGCAGATACAGGCAAAAACGGAAGCGGGGGTATCCGCCATGCCGAACAATGCGCCTATTCTGCCGCTTAAGATGATAATCATTGCCGCAAGCGCAAGGACAATAGCATTGCCGAGTATAAAGATGTTTTTAACCGCAAGATTAACCGTCTTGTAGTCCCGCTCAGAGTATGCAATTCCCGCAATCTGAAGGGTTGACTGTGAAATCCCGAAGACGAAGGCGTTTAATATCCCCATGACGGAATTAAGCACGGCAACCGCCGAGAGCATATCGGACTTATCATTCGGGAGTAAATTGAGGATAATCATGTTGACGAGGAGGGCAAGCAATGCGCGTAGGACATTATTTAGTGCGGAGGGTACGCCGGAGACGAGACCCTTCGCTTTTTTGATAATATACCGCCCGGGGAATTTTATCTTTATGCCGGAATCCGCCCTGTGCATCACAATCTGCCCGTAGGTGAATGCGGCAACGTACGAAAGCGCAGTCCCGAGCGCAACGCCGGGAATACCCATGCCGAAAACGGTTGTAAACAGCAATGCGCCGCCGATATTAACCCCGCTCATGATAAAGAGCATATTCATCGCCGCGTTCGGTTTGCCGATAACTTTCAGGAAATTAAGCGGAAGGTAAATTGCACACATGAACACGCCGCCGCAAAGCAATGCGCGAATGTAGGCTGTAACAGCTTCAAGCTGGCTTATATTGTTAACGAATTCAGTTTTATCCGCCCCGAGCATTAAGGCAAGGTCTTCTGCGAAGATTAAACCGAAAACAGAAAGAAGAAGCCCCGCGATTATTACAGCCCAAAACGAAGCGGAATAAAATTCACCCGCGCCGTCGGTGTCGTTTTTCGCAACCCTAAACCCCGCATGAATCGACCCCGCAACGCATATAAGCGACCCTACAGACATCATAACAAGTTCAAGCGGCGAAACAAGGCTCATTACGGCAAGCCCGTCTTCAAAAAAAAGCCGCCCGATTATTACGGTGTTGATGACGTTGCCGATCTTAACGCCGAGTTGGGCTAAGATACCGGGGAGGATATACCGCCCGACAATCCGCCGCACGAGGGTATCGTTAGAGATAAGTGTCTCGGTCATGCAGTCTCCGAAACAGGTAAATTTTTATAGATTGTAAGGATATTTTTTCCGTCTGCGTGAGTATATTCCATGCCGTCCGTAAGCTTTTTCGCCATGAAAATACCGAGCCCCCCGATCTGTCTTTCGTCAGCAGAGGCTTCTATATCAGGGTCATCCTTCTTAAGCGGGTTGTACGGCACACCCATATCTTCAAAGGTTACGATAAGCTTTTCGCCGTCGCTTGAAGCAGTTATAACCGCCTCGCCGCCGCCGTCATAAGACTTATAGGCATAATGCGCTATGTTAACAAAAATTTCCTCGATCGCAAGCGCAAGCTGATTCTGCATCTTCATAGGCATATCAGCCGCCGCCGTTTCGATAAATTCGAGAACCTCGTCCAAATAATCTGTATCTGCCTTGACGGTAATCTTCCCAGTTTCCATAATAGCTTCCCTTACATCTTTTAAAGAACAACCTTACCAAGAATTATTATAACAAATTGTATATGGAATGTCAATAGTTTTTCTTGACAATTAGAATTTTATATGGTATAATGTTTTCTGAGGTAGTGTGAAAATGAAGTATACATATGCTCCCGATTTTTTATTCAGAGGTTTTGAGCGGCTCCCGTTTGTCGGAATCTTCCCGTATAGAACCCCTGTTAACATAAAGCCCGAACTCCTTGATACGCTCGATTTATGCGACGGTATGACCGACATTCCCGAAGTGACCGAAGAGCTTAAAACGCTTATCGACAGCGGAATCGTTGTCCCCGGCGAAACGCCCCCGACAGACCGGCAAAAATACCGCTACCACAAAAACCGCTATTTTCCGGCGGCGAAATGGCAGATTACGGGGCGTTGTAACTACAGATGCAAGCACTGCTTTAACGCTGTTGACAATTCCCCGATTTTTGAGGAATTTACCCTCCCCGAAGCAAAGGCACTTGTCAATGAGTTTGAACGCTGCGGTGTCGGGAAGGTTGAGGTTACCGGCGGCGAGCCGACCCTCCACCCGAACTTCCTCGAGATTTTAACCGAGCTAAAAAAGGCAGATATTGACGTTACAAAGATTAACACAAACGGCTCGAGGATTACGCCGAAACTTTTAGCGGAGATTAAAGCAATCGGCTTTCACCCGCTTTTTGCAATGAGTTTCGACGGAATCGGCTTTCACGACAGCTTCAGAGGGCATGACGGCGCGGAAGAAGAGCTTCTTAGCGCAATAAAACTTTTGCGTTCCGAGGGTTTCGCGGTAAAAATTGACATGAACGTCAACGCCGAAAACACCGAAACAATCCTCCCGTCGGCAAAGCTTATGGACAGCATGGGCGTACGGAATATGAGAATCGACCGGACAATGGAAACGCCGCGATGGTTCAAAAACTGCAAAAAGCCCTTTACGATACGCGATTATTACGAATTTGCGTTAAAATTCGCGGAGGAATATCGCAAAGGTCCGTATAAAATGCCGATTAATTTCTGGCACGTGCTTCATGTTTACCCTCAGTCCAGGACGGTCTCTCACGGTGCGGAAATTTCGGGCAGGGTAAGCGGCAGAACGGTCGTTTGCGGGCATAACCGGGGAATGTTAACCGTCACAAACAGCGGCGAACTTGCCCCGTGTAACCAGATGAGCGGGATTTTACATCAGATGGGCGTGTCGTTTGGCAATGTGAAAGAAACGCCGCTTCAAAATCTGTTGAGTGATACATATAACGACGAAACTTTCATTAAGGGGTCTATAACCAAAAAGCCGGTTGTCTCGTCGATAACGGCGATGCTTACCGGGAAAAAGGCTGACGGAGACGGTCTAATTGCCGACCTTGAGGGGAAATTTGACGGTGCGGCAGAAATAATCCCGAAAAATTATCTTCACGCGGCGGATATGCGGCTTGAGGAACTTTATGAACGCACTCCTCGCTGCCCTTCATGCAAATACAGCGAAAGATGCTGCGGCGGCTGCAGGGCTATACCGCTCGGCTTGACCGGGAGTTATACAGAGCGTGATATTACAAAATGCATATGGTTTTATGAAGGATACGCCGACAGGCTTGAAACGATGATTGAAAAAGGAGCGAAAGTTCATGCAGGATAAAAATAACGATTCGAGCATATTCAGGAAGGTTGCCTTAGAGAGGGTTAAGACGGTTGACGACCTCTCCGACTATATCCGCGTTTCAACTCCGACGGCGTGGCTTTTAATCCTTGCGGCGATTATAATCTTAGCGGCTTTCGCTGTTTGGGGCTTTTTCGGCTCTGTCGAGCTTATCGACGCCCACGGAAATGTTGACCAAATCCGCCCCATAGAACTCCTTATCGGAAAGCTCCTAAATTAACTTAAATAAGGTAAAATAAAACTATGCGTAAAAAAACGCCTGTGATTATGCAGATGGAAGCCCTCGAATGCGGAGCGGCTTGCCTTGCTATGGTTGCCGCACATTACGGAAAGTGGATTCCTCTCGAACAGGTCAGAAGCGATTGCGGCGTGTCAAGAGACGGCTCAAAGGCGAAGAATGTTATTAAGGCGGGGCGTTCTTACGGCTTCGACGCGAAAGCACTTATCCTTGAACCCGATGATTTTATAGAAAAAAACGAGTTCCCCTGTATTATACACTGGAACTTCAACCATTTTGTTGTCTTAACCGGCATAAATTCTAAACACGCGTATATAAACGACCCCGGCAGAGGCGAAGTAAAGCTGCCGCGAGAGGATTTCGACAAATCCTTCACAGGGGTTGCCATGATGTTTACGCCGAACGAGTCATTCGTCAAGGGCGGAAAGCCCGCGAGCGTAATGGGCTTTGTGAAAGAACGCCTCTCCGGCACAAAATCAATCTTCCTGTTCCTCATGATGATTTCGCTCCTCGGTTTCGGAGCAGGGCTTTTGTCGCCGACATTCTCGAGGGTTTTCGCCGACTATATCCTCCCCGGAAAGAACCCGTCCGCTGTGGCTCCCTTCTTCGCGCTTCTTACGCTGTCTTTTTTCGTAACGGTAATTATCGCGTATTTACAGGCGCAGTACCTCCTAAAAATTAACGGTAAACTCGCCGTAACAGCGAATGCAGGTTTCATGTGGCATATCCTCCGCCTGCCCGTTAACTTCTTTTCACAGCGCAATTCCGGCGATCTTGCCATGCGCCAAGCCTCTAACGAGGGCATAGCTTCCGCGATTATGCAACAGCTTGCGCCGGTAATCCTAAACGGCGTAATTGTTGTGCTTTATTTTTTCATAATGATAAGATACAACCTTATCCTCACGATAATCGGGCTTTTCGCAATGATTATAAACATGGTGCTTTCACGTTATATCGCGAAAAAAACCATGAATATAAGCAGGGTGCGTATGCGTGAGGAGGGGCTTAAAGCCGGCGCGGAGGTTGCCGGAATACAGATGATTGAGACGCTTAAGGCTTCCGGCGCGGAGGACGGCTTCTTTGAAAAATGGGCGGGTTTTCAGGCGGCGGCGGCATCTTCGGAGGTTAAGGCAGCTCATCTTTCGCACCGATACGGCATGATCTTGCCGCTTATAAGCCAGCTTTGCAACTCCGCAGTATTAATTCTCGGCGTATATTTCTGCTTCCACGGGAGTATGACGATCGGACTTCTCCTTGCGTTCCAGTCCTTTATGTCGCAGTTCCAAGCCCCCGCAATGAGTCTTATCGGAATCGGAAATATGTTGACTGCTCTGCGCGTTGATATGGAACGCGTTGAAGATGTTATGAAATATAAAACGGATGTTCCGGCGGAAACTCCCGAAGCGGAAAATTACGACAAACTCCGCGGAGATATTGTCCTCGACAACATAACCTTCGGCTACTCGAAACTTGATACGCCGATAATTAAGGATATCTCCGTACATATAAAACCCGGCGACAGAATTGCCCTTGTCGGGACGAGCGGCTGCGGGAAATCAACCATCGCGAAGCTCATAAGCGGTCTTTACGAACCGTGGGAGGGCAGCATAACCTACGACGGAAAGAAAAGGAGCGATATTAACCGCAACGTCTTCACATCAAGCATAACCGTTGTCGATCAGGATATTATCATCTTCGGCGACACAATCGCGAATAACATTAAAATGTGGGACAATTCAATCGAAAATTACGAGATGATTCTTGCTGCGAATGATGCTTCAATGCATGACGCGATAATGGCACGCGACGGCGGCTATAACTACAAGATGGCAGAGGGCGGGCGCGATTTCTCCGGCGGTCAGTGCCAGCGGATTGAAATTGCAAGGGCTCTTGCCGCCGACCCGACCGTTATAATCCTTGACGAGGCAACATCCGCACTTGATGCGAAAACCGAGTTTGAAGTCGTAAATGCAATCAAGGACAGGGGCATAACCTGCATTGTAATAGCACACAGGCTTTCGACTATCCGCGACTCCGACGAGATAATCGTTATCGAAAACGGCGAAATCGTCGAACGCGGAAAACATGATGATCTTATCGCAAAGAGCGGAAAATACGCGGCTCTTGTAACGAACGAATAGGGGAGGGGTAAACAAAATGGGACTTTATGACGAACAGATAAAACAGCGGATTAAATCCGACAACGACAGCTTTACCCGCTCTTTCGCCGTTCTCGCCGGGAGCGTAATGGGCAATATTCCGCTTCTTGAAACGGAAAAGGCAATTCAGGCGAAGAATGCAATCGAAGAGATTGTTAAATTTTATCATCTTCCGATCCCGAAGATAGAGACCGAAACTGCCGATATTGAAACACAGCTCAGGTATTATTCTGCCAGAACCGGGCTTGCGAAACGCCGTGTAAGGCTCACACGGGGTTGGTATAAAGATACATACGGTGCGATTTTAGGGCGGCTTAAAGTCGAGACTTCCCCCTTTGTTGCGCTTCTTCCGTCAAAATCGGGCGGCTATAAATTCATCAACCCCATTACCGGGCAGAAAGAACGCGTTAACGATAAAACCCCGCTCGAAGAGTTCGGATATTGTTTTTATAAACCGCTCCCGAACAGCGAACTTAAGATAAAAGACTTTATTAAGGCGATTATCGGGTCGATTGAAGTAAAGGATTTTCTCTGGCTCGGGATTGCAACCCTCTTTACGACACTTGTAGGAATGACGACGCCATACATTACCGAACAACTTTTCGGAAATGTTATCGAAATCGGACAGGTTTCTGTTCTTGCCGCCGCCGCAACCGTCCTTATCGGCGCGGGAATTTCGTCGATGATTATCGGCATTGTAAAAACCGAGTCCCAAGAAAGAATCGGGCAGAAGGCAAAAACGAACGTAAGCGCGGCAATGTTTATGCGGATACTCTCGCTTAAGCCGTCGTTTTTCCGCGATAAGCCCTCCGGCGAACTTGTAAGCAGACTTTCGGCGTCCTCTTCGCTTTGCTCCATGCTTACCGGGACACTTGTTATATCCCTCCTGTCGGCGGTATTCAGCCTTGTTTATATCGGGCAGATTTTCTCATTCTCGCCCTCTCTCGTTCTTCCGGCACTTTTGGTAATCGCAATGACCGTGACATTTTCGCTCGTTTCGGTCTTTGCCGGAATGAGGCACTCACGCGAGCTTATGGAAGTTTCCGCAAAAGAACACGGCATATCAATGTCGCTCCTCATGGGCGTTACAAAACTAAAGCTTGCGGGTGCGGAAAAACGCGCCTTCGGGAAATGGGCGGAAGTCTATTCAAAACGCGCTAAGCTTCAATATTCACCGCCCTTTGTCGTAAAATTCGGCGGTGTCTTAAGCGTAATGGTTACAGGTTTATCGACCCTTATCCTATATTTCGCGGCGGTACGAAGCGGAGTTTCGCCGGCACAATACATGGCGTTTAACGCGGCGTTCGGTCTCGCAAGCGGCGCATTTATGCAGGTTGCTTCAATGGCAAGCTCCTTCACGCAGATAAAAGTCCTCACAAAAACCCTCGAGCCGATACTCAAAGAACTCCCCGAGAGTTCCGAAGAGGGCAGAATCGTAGACAGCATAAGCGGCGCGATTAACCTCACAAACGTAAGTTTCAGATACGCCGAAAATACTCCCCTTGTGCTTGACAATATTTCGCTTAAGATTAATCCGGGGCAGTATATCGCTGTTTGCGGCGCGACAGGCTGCGGGAAGTCAACCCTTATGCGGCTTCTGCTCGGCTTTGAGGCACCGCAAAAAGGCGCAGTCTATTATGACGGAAAAGACATTGCCGATATTGACAAAAAATCCCTGCGCAAAGCAGGAATCGGCGTTGTAATGCAAAACGGCTCGCTCTTTTCGGGCGATATATATTCAAACATTATCATCTCCGCGCCGTGGCTCTCTATGGACGAAGCGTGGGAAGCCGCCGAAACGGCAGGTATCGCCGACAACATTCGCCGTATGCCGATGGGTATGCACACAATGATAAGCGAGGGTCAGGGCGGCGTATCCGGCGGGCAGAAACAACGGCTTATGATTGCCCGTGCCGTTGCTTCAAAGCCGAAGATACTGATGCTTGACGAGGCAACGTCGGCTCTCGATAATATCACGCAAAAGCACGTCTCCGACAGTCTCCGCTCCCTAAAATGCACCCGAATCGTTATCGCACACCGCCTTTCAACGATAAAGGACTGCGACAGGATTATAATGATTGCGGACGGAAAAATCGCCGAAGACGGCACATATGACGAGCTTATCGAAAAAGACGGCGCATTTGCCGAGCTTGTCAGACGGCAACAGATATAATAAGCAAGCGGCGATAATGAAAATTACCGCCGCTTTTTAAATAGGTTTTTTCGCGGGATCAACACCACCCGCTGACGTTGCCGTTTGTGCAATAGGTTGGCGGACGTAAATCGCCGATTACCCCCATTTTAATCTTGATGTATTTGCAGAATTGACAGTTAGGCACGCTGCCCTGCGACGGCGGCATTATCGGTGAGTAGTAATTACAGGTCTGCGCTTCCGAGGGAAGCACCATTTTTTCTTTTGCCTGTTTTAGACATTTGCCGCCCGAAACATCAAGGTTTAGTAGTTCTTCTTCTGAAAGGTTAATGTATTTTTCCGCTGTCTCCGCATCTATTGTAATGCCGCGTTCTGCGGCTCTTTTTATAATATCTTCCTTTTTCACTTGCTGTTACCTCTTGGTAAAATAGTATCTCTTTTTGCGTGTGCTGACTTTCCTCTACAGCGTCTTCATATTATTTCCGCTGTTATAGGGATAGTCTATCGTTGCCGTTTTAATATTATTGGAGCGTCGCGGGTCGTATGTAAGGTTTGCGTTTTTAGCAGTTTCTGTTTTATCAGTTTCTGTTTTAGCGTTACCATCACCGCACGCGCCGCCCGAAATGTCAAGGTTTTCGAGTTCTTCTTCTGAAAGGTTAACGTATTTATCCGCCGTCTTTTCATCCATTGTTATACCGCATTCTGCGGCTTTTTTTATAATATATTCCTTTTTCATAAGCAGTTACCTCTCAGTCAAATAATATCAGCTAATTTGCGGGGCGTTCTTATCCGGGTTTTTACAGTATGCTTTGCTGTAGTCTGAAGGGTTAATCGCTACATATTTACAGCGATTACACTTGCGTGTAGTGAGATTTTTATTCGACGGTTCAAAATACAGGCATTTTTTTGCCTCTTCTTCAAGGTCCTCAATTACGTAATAAGCGTCGTTGCAGTCTTTCCCGCCCGCGACAGCAAGGTTTGTAAGCTCCTCGTCGGAAAGAGCAATATACTTCTCTGCCGCCGTCTCGTTAAGGATTATTCCGCGTTCGGAAGCCTTTTTGATAATATCTTCGGTTTTCATATTAATCACCCAGCTCACTAATTAGATTATACTATAATTATATATAATATATTAACAAAATTCTATATGATTTTGTAGCTTTTATATTGATTTTTTGTGAATTCTGCGAAAAAATTAACCGCCTGTAAAAGCGGTTAGAATTTTTTCTAAAGAAACGGATTTCGGTTAAGTTCGCGAAACATCGTCGTTTTCCCGCCGTGTCCGGGGTAAAGGGTGTAGTCCTTATCACCGAAGGTGTTTACAAACCGCTTAAGCGACGCCGCCATATCCTGCGGGTTGCTGTTCGGGAAGGATGTGTTGCCGATTGAACTCTCGAAGATAAAATCCCCGGTGAAGATCATGTCATCGGTTTGCACCGCGATAAGTCCGGGCGTATGCCCCGGTGCGTGGAAGATGCGGAAGTTAAGCCCGGCAATGTTTACGACGTCGCCGTCTTTTAGTCCGTTTACCTTGCCGTCATAGACCGGGAAACTGCCGCTTTCATAGTACATATCCGCAAGGTTAAAGGCTGTGTCGGTAAGCATCGGGATTTCAGCCTCGTGGATATAGACCTCCGCGCCGCTAACCTTTATAATCTCACGAAGCCCCGAGATATGGTCGAAATGCCCGTGGGTGAGGATAACGGCGGCGAGTTTCTGCCCGCTCTCCTTAACGCCCTTTACAGCAGAGTCAGGCGCGTCAATTAAGACAGTTACGCCGCCATTTTCGATAAGATAAGCATTACAGCCGCTGTCACTCAACTGCGGAAAGTGCTTAACAGTCATCTTCAAAAACCGCCTTTACATAAACATCTTCTTTATCTTGCTGAAAAATGACGAACGTTTTTGGTAATTTTGAAGCGTTAATGAAGCGTCGAATTCGCGGAGTTTATCCTTCTGTTTCCCTGAAAGTTTCTGCGGAATTTCGACGACAATGTGTACGTAATGGTCGCCGTGGTCGTTGCGGTTAAGCTTCTTGACGCCCTTGCCCTTGAGGCGGAAGATTGTGCCGCCTTGGGTGCCTTCGGGGATTGTGTATTTAACATTTCCGTCGATGGTGGGGACGGTAAGCTCGTCGCCCAAAACCGCTTGGGTATAGGTAACGGGGAAATCGGAGTGTATGTCGAAACCGTCACGTTGGAATATTTCGTCCGGGCGGATATTAATCCGGATATGCAGGTCGCCGTAAGGACCGCCGTTTGAACCTGCCGCGCCCTGCCCGGAAAGCTGGATATTCTGCCCGGCGGAAATTCCGGCGGGAATATCGACAGACAAGGTTTTTTGCATATTAACCTTACCTGCGCCGCCGCATTTTTTGCAGGGGTCGCTGATAATTTTACCCTTGCCGCCGCACTTCGGGCAGGCTGACTCGGAGGAAATAACGCCGAAGGGTGTCCGCTGGGTAGTCTTAACCGAGCCCGAACCGTTACAGTCGGGGCAGGTCGAAACATTCCCCCCGGGAGCTGCGCCGGAACCGTTACAGTCGGGGCATTTATCGGGGCGGTTATATGTTATCTCAACCTTTTTTCCGTGGCAGGCTTCAAGGAAGCTTATGGTAACGCTCGCCTGAATATCCTGACCGCGGCGCGGAGCGGTTGCGCTTCTGCTTCTTGATGACGACGAAAAACCGCCGCCGAAAAAGCTTGAGAAAAGGTCGTTGAGGTCGTCAATTCCGCCCATGTTCGAGAACCCGCCGGTAAAGCCGCCGAATCCTCCGCCTCCGCCGCCGTATGAGGGGTCTACTCCGGCATGACCGAACTGGTCGTAGCGGGATTTTTTTTCGGGGGTTGAGAGAATCTCGTAAGCTTCGTTAACCTCCTTCATCTTCTCCTCGGCGGTCTTGTCGCCGGGGTTAAGGTCGGGATGGTATTGTTTCGCAAGCTTACGGTAAGCTTTTTTTATCTCGTCTTCGGTCGCGGTTTTCCCGATGCCCAAGACGTCGTAATAATCACGTTTATCTGCCATGGAAGCACTTAGCTCCCTTCTTCTATTAGAATATACACAGTTTAGGGAAAGACGGTGCTTTCCCTAAATGTGTATTGGTTTTTATTTTTTCGGGGGGAGTGGCGGGAGTGAAGTTAATCCAATAATTGAAGCAGTGTTGAGTATGTCTGCCGCAACATCTATCCAGAAATTATACTCCTTAGTGCTGTCCGGAAAATCATTACCGAAGATTTTGATATCTTTTAGCAAGGATTTATATTGATCTACAAGGTTTAAAGTCATCTCGTGTTCAGTAGCCATATTTACACCTCTGCTTTATTTTTTCGGGGGGAGGGGCGGGAGTGAAGTTAATCCCATGGTATTTGCAGTTTCCAATAGTTCAGATGCCATGTCAACCAAGTAGTTATACTCATCAATACTGCTTGGAAAACGAGTGGAGAATATTTGAATGTTTTTTAACATCAACCGATATTGAACAACGAAGTTGAGTATTATTTCACTTTGTGTAGCCATATTTACACCTCTTTAAAATCCGCATCCACAAACCCATCGCCGCCGTCGTTCCCGCCGTTGCTGTCACCATCATCTGCCGGACCGTAGTTAAGCGGTGTTCCGTCATCGGGAGCGGGTTGCTCTGCGCCGCCGGAAGCCTGATAAATCCGCTGTGAAACCTCGTAGAACGCCTTTTGAAGCTCGTCGGTCTTTGCCTTAATCTCGTCAATGCTGCCGGATTCTTTTATTGCCTTAAGCGCGTCAATCTTCCCCTGAACGTTAGCCTTTTCGTCCGCAGTAACCTTATCGCCGAAGTCGGTAAGAGCCTTTTCGCACTGGAATACAAGGTTATCGGCGTTGTTCTTGGCGTCAACCTCTTCCTTGCGCTTCTTGTCCTCGTCCGCGAACTTCGCCGCCTCGTCAACCGCCTTTTGAATGTCGTCTTTGGACATATTCGTCGAGGAAGTTATCGAGATGTGCTGTGCCTTGCCGGTGCCTTTGTCGGTTGCGGTTACGTTAACGATACCGTTTGCGTCAATGTCGAAGGTAACTTCAATCTGCGGGATACCGCGGGGAGCGGGAGCGATACCGTCGAGGCGGAACATACCAAGCTGTTTGTTATCCTTCGCGAATTCGCGTTCGCCTTGAAGTACGTTAATATCAACGGCGGTTTGGTTATCCGCGTAAGTCGAGAAAATCTGCGATTTTTTGGAGGGTATGGTTGTGTTGCGCTCAATCATCTTGGTGCAAACGCCGCCGGCTGTTTCGATACCGAGGGAGAGCGGGGTTACGTCAAGGAGCAGAAGCCCTGTTACGTCGCCGGTTAACACGCCCGCTTGGATAGCTGCGCCCATTGCAACGCACTCGTCGGGGTTAATGCCCTTGAACGGGTCTTTCCCCATGAAAGATTTAACCGCGTCCTGCACCGCCGGAATTCTCGAAGAACCGCCGACCATGAGAACCTTTGAAATATCGGAAGTCTTGAGTCCGCTGTCGGAGAGTGCCTGACGAACGGGACCCATTGTCGAGTCAACGAGATCGCTTGTGAGTTCGTTAAACTTCGCCCGGGAGAGGGTTAAGTCAAGGTGCTTAGGACCCGTTGCATCTGCCGTAATATAGGGGATGTTGATGTTTGTCGTTGTGTTTTGAGAAAGGTTAATCTTCGCGGTTTCTGCCGCTTCCTTAACGCGCTGCATTGCGAATTTGTCGGTGTTAAGGTCAATTCCTTCGGTCTTCTTAAATTCCGCAATCATCCAGTCCATAACGCGCTTGTCGAAATCGTCGCCGCCGAGACGGTTGTTGCCCGCCGTCGCCTTAACCTCCTGCATACCGTCGCCCATCTCGATAATCGAAACGTCGAATGTACCGCCGCCGAGGTCGTAAACCATAACGGTCTGGTCGGCTTCCTTGTCAAGCCCGTACGAAAGTGCCGCCGCTGTCGGCTCGTTGATAATTCTCTTTACGTTTAAGCCTGCAATCTGCCCGGCGTCCTTTGTAGCCTGTCTCTGGCTGTCGGTGAAGTACGCGGGAACGGTTATAACAGCTTCGGTAATCTTCTCGCCGAGATAGCCTTCAGCATCTGATTTGAGTTTTTGGAGAACCATTGCGGAAATCTCCTGCGGGGTATACTTCTTGCCGTCAATGTCAACCTTATAGTCAGACCCCATATGTCTCTTTATGGAAGAAATTGTCTTGTCGGGGTTAGAAACCGCCTGATGCTTCGCCGGCTTACCGACAAGCCGCTCGCCGTTCTTCGCAAATCCGACAACCGACGGAGTAGTCCTGTCGCCCTCCGCGTTAGGAATAACGACAGCCTCGCCGTTCTCCCTAACCGATACGCAAGAATTCGTAGTACCTAAATCTATACCTATAGTTTTTGCCATAATTATCAAACTCCTTATTTCATATTATCTGTATTCTGTCTTCTCGCTTCTGTCCTCTGTATTCTCGCTTCTGTCCTCAGGGATTAGCCACCACAACCATTGCCGGGCGTATAACCTTGTCTTCATAGCAGTATCCCTTTTGAAGCACCTCGCAGACGGTGTTTTCGGGGAAGTTTTCGTCCTCCCGCTGACCGATTGCGTTGTGTACCTTCGGGTCGAAGGGCTTGCCTACCGCTTCGATTTCTTTTATGCCGAGATTGCTGATGACATTCTCGAACTGTTTTGCTATCATCTCGATTCCTTTTTTGTAATTAGCGTCGGAACATTCCGCCCCGAGTGCCCTTGAAAAATTGTCTGTAACCGAGAGGATTTCCGCCGCGTCCGCGCTTTTTGTGTTTGCGATTGCGGCAAGGCGGTCTTTGGTGCTGCGCTTGCGGAAGTTATCGTATTCCGCCGCCGTTCGCAGGTAGTTATCCTTTGCGTCTGAAACCTCGCGGCGTAGCTTTTCAATCTCCGCCTTAAGCTGGTCTGTTTCGGAAACGCTTTCGTCTTCAAGCACAGCCTCAAGCTCCGCTTCTTCCGCCGCCGCTTCCATGTCGGCTATTTCCATATCTTCACTCTGCACGCCTTATCAGCTCCTTATCCTATTTCCATTTCATCGGAGATAATTTCCGTTATCCGCCCCGTAAGGTATTCAATGTAGGGGATAATCTTTGAGTAATCGAGCCGCAGCGGACCGAGAAGCCCGAGCGTACCCGCATCCACGCCGTTTTTCTTAATCTTCGACATGATAAGCCCGGTGTTTGAAACCGCCATCTCTCCAGTCCCGCCGAGGACAACCTGTAAGTCGCCGAAGGAGCGGTCGAGGAATTCCGTTAAGTCTTTTCGGGCGATAAATTTTTCAACCGCCTTCGCGTCAATATCCTCTCTCATGAGGAGATTCTTTTCGCCCTCAATCGCAAGCCCCGATGCGTTAAAATCGTCAGCAAGCTTCTTGACTTCTTCAAGGAGCGGCGTCATAGAAATCATGTAACCGCTCATCGCCGCGATAAGTTTTTCAAACATCTCCGGCGTAAGTTCATCAAGCGAAATCCCGTGGAGATTCTCCGACATATAATTAGCGAAAAATTTTATCTGTTCGTCCGTCAGGTCGAATTCAAGGCGGCAGACTTTATTCTTCACCGCGCCGTTTGAGGAAATCAGGAGGATAACATACATTCGCTTCCCTGTCGGAACAACCTCAACCTTCGTTATAACCGAAAATTGCGGAACAAGATCGCGGCGTATAACCGCACATCTTGTAAGTTCGGCAAGTGCGTGGGAAGCGTTCGCAAGAAGGCTTTCCGCAGTCGGCTCCGCAGATTCAATGTAATCGTCAAGAACCGCCTTATCTGCCTCTGTAAGGACATATTCCGGCATGAATTCATCTATATAGAGTGAAAATGCCGTGTATGTCGGGATCCGCCCCGCGGAGGTGTGCGGCTGTTCGAGGTAACCTAATTGTTCAAGCACAGCCATGTCGTTTCGTATCGTCGCCGCCGAGACCGATAAAAGCCCCGATTCGGCGATAAGTTTACTCCCGACAGGCTCGCCCGTCCTGATGTACTCAGAGATAATCGTCCCCAGTATCATCTTTTTTCTATCATCAAGCAATCCATCGCCCCCAGTGTTAGCACTCTGTTTTCTCGAGTGCTAATTATATTATACTATATATTTATACAATGTCAAGCGTTTTATTAAAGTTTGTGAAATATGCACAAAAAATTATGCGTTATAATATCAGATTTAGACAAATTGTCGAATTGCACTTGACAATACTATATTAATATGGTACAATAAAAGGGGCATTTTGTGCTGTCATGAATTTTCTGTATAAAATTAAACGGAGCGATTCCCATGTTTGAAAGCGATAATTATAAAGATAAATACGAAGGTATTCTTGACAAACTAAGGGTTGAGGAGCTTTTCTTAGAATTTGCTTCCGACAGGGCAAATATCGGGCTTTGGAGATATTTCCCAGAGACAAAGCTTCTTTCTCAAAGCAAAAAGCTTAACGGGCGTTGGTCTGCACATAACCTTGAAATTCCCGATTACAGGGAGACTGTCAAGGATTGGAAGATAATCTATCCCGAGGATATAGAAACATTTGACAGATACTGCGACAGCATGGACAGCGGCGAAGAAAGTTTTTCATATGACCTTCGTGCCATAACCGACGATTATACCTACTCGTGGCTTCGTTATATCGGGCGGACGGTTCGCAACGACGACGGGAGCATTGCTGTTGTCGCGGGGATGACGCTTGACGTTACCGAAGAAAAAAACACGTCCGAGCGGGTTATAAAACAGGCGAAGGAAGACGCCCTCACCCACGTTTATTCGCGGGATTACATAAAGCTTTTCATCAGCGAGCATATGAAATCGCAGGATATTGAAACAAACCATCTGCTTATAATCGTCGATATAGACAACATCAAGCAGATTAATCGCAGTTTCGGGAGGCTCTACGGCGACCATGTTCTGCTGATTGCCGCGGGGGCGATAACGTCATGCATTTCGGCGAAGGATGTTGTCGGAAGGATGGGCGGCGACACATTTGCGGTGTTCTGCCCGTATATTAACGACCCTGTAAACAACGCCTTGCTGATTACCGAAAAAATCAGAATGAAGCTTCATACGCTTCATCTGAAATGCGATTTGTCGGCAAGTATCGGTGCTTCAATCTATCCCAGACACGGCGAGGATTTCGACACGCTCTATAAATCCGCCGATATCGCGCTTTATCACGCGAAGACAAGCGGCAAGGACCGGGCGGTTGTCTTTTCAAGGCAGCAGAGCTATTCCGACGACATCGAAAATATCGGTGCGTTCGAGCGGAAAGCCTTCGGTTCGGATGTTATAACCCACGTTTCGGAGGACGTAAACAAACAGCTTTTTGACTACTGCTTTGATATTGTAACCCGAGTTTCCGATTTCGATACCGCGCTTGACGAGATTTTTAACGAAACGGGGAAATATTTCGATCTTGATCGAATCTCCCTAACCGAGAAAAATACCGTCGGGGAGCTTACAATATTTCACAACTGGTTCCGCGTGCCGACGCATGACGAGTCGCGCTTTACCGACGTTTTAGCGGGGCAGGCACTGCATTTCGACGCAATTATCCGCCGATTTAAGGATAAGGGGTACTATCTTTACAGCTTCGGCGACCCGACCGATGAGATTACCGGTATTCCTGCCTTTGAAGCAATGGGTTCGCGGGCGTTTTTACAGTTCCCGATTTACGAAGAGGGCGAAATTATCGGCACGGTTACATTCGAGGATTACGACCAAAAACGCGACTGGAATGACGGGATAATTGCGACGCTTTCAAGCATAACTAAGATGATTGCGAGCTTTGCGCTGTCGCACCGCAACAAGATAAGGCTTGCGAACGAGACGCTCTACACAGGGCGGGCGCTTGAAGACCAACACCTTACCTACTATGTTGTGGACCCGAAAAATTACGAGATAAAATACATCAGTGCCTACGCGAACGTCATCTTCCCGAAGCTTCGGACGGGGGAGAAGTGCTATGTTTCGGCGATGGGGTATAATAGGCCGTGCGATTTTTGCCCGCTTAAAAATTTCGACAGCCAAACCCACAGTTTTTCTCTCGAGCGTTACGACAAGGAGCGTGACATTTGGTTTTCTATAACCGCGTCGGAGCTTATAACCTCCGATAACGAACAACAGGTTTTAGTATGTTTTACCGACGTAACCTCGTTTTTAGAGCGGGTAAGCGCGGTTGACAGGCTTACCGGGGTATATTCCTACGAGAAATTCAACACCGAGGCGACGGCGAAGCTTCATGATAAACAGGGGGAATATGCGGTCGTCTTCGCAGGGATAAGGCATTTTGATTTCATAAACGACCAGTTAGGATATGTAATCGGTGACGAGGTTTTAAAGCTCTTTGCACTCTGTTTTTCGCGGGCGCTTGGGCTTGACGAGATAATGTGCAGAATTAAGGGCGACGATTTCGTCTTTATGCTAAGACTTGATGAACTGATTTCGATTGAAGACAGGTTAAGGAACGTCTTAAAAACCCTCGAGAGCATTATGCGGCAGCGTTACAAGCAGATTAACCTTATGACGATGTTCGGGATTTATCGCGTGAAGTCTGACGACTATTCGATAAGCCGCTCTATCGACAAGGCGAATCGTGCGAAGAAGGCGGCGTCCGGCGTTAACGGCATCGAAAACTGCGTTATTATTGACTTTGACAGAGACCTCGGCGAGCAGGAGAACGAAGCGGCACGTCTTGAAAGCATGATGTATGACGCGATAAACAGCAACCAATTCCATGTTTATGTTCAGCCGAAGGTTGACATAAAAAGCGGCAGAATCGGCGGCGCGGAAGCTCTTATACGCTGGATTTTACCGGACGGATCGTTTATCCCGACGTTTGAATTTGTGAAGCTTTTTGAGCGGAACGGTTTTATCGTCGAGATTGACAAATACGTCTATAACACGCTCTTCGCGTTCATAAGAAAGTGGCTTGACGAGGGGAAAGAGCCGACGCTTATTTCGGTTAACGTTTCGAGGCTTCATCTTTTCGACGACACGTTCCCGGATTATCTCAACGCGCTTGCCGCAAAATACGATATTCCGCACAAATATATCGAAGTCGAGATAACCGAAAGCGTTTTCTTCGACAACACCGAAAAGCTTATCCATATTATCTCAATGCTTCGCAACCGCGGGTTTGTCATATCAATGGACGATTTCGGGACGGGTTACAGCACCCTCAATCTGATGAAATCGCTGCCGATTGATATTGTAAAGATTGACAGCGGCTTCTTCCTCAAAAACGAGATGGACAAAAAGAGCCGGGCGGTTATTTCGTCAATTATCCATCTTTGTAAAAATTTAGACTTAAAAATCGTCTGTGAGGGGATTGAAACGCCCGAACAGGTCGAATATATCACGTCCGAATACTGCGATTATGCGCAAGGTTTCTTCTATTATAAACCGATGCCGATTGAAGAGTTTGAAAAATTGGTTTAACTCTTGACATTGCACTTATTTCGCGTTATAATAATAGTGTACAAATTAATTTACGAGGTAAAATATGGTATCCGAGAAGTTTATGTTTTCAGACAACAGCGAAGAATACGCGAACATTCCGCTTAAAATCGAGGAGTTCGTTGAATTCGCGGGGCTTGCTCCCGACAGGGCAAGGATTATGTCCCTCTTATCCGAAGAGATGATTGGAATGTTCCGCGCAATCCTCCCGGATTTTTCCGCCGATATCTGGGCGGAGAGAGACGGCAAAACCTATGAAATAACCGCGAGCGTCAATGCAGTTATCACGACAAAGGACCGCGACAACCTCCTTAAGGCAACCGACGGGAAGAATGCCGCACTCAGAAGCGGGATTTTGGGGAAAATGGGAGAGATGATAATAAACTGGGCAATCGAGCTTAACGACAATCCCGTCTCGCCCATATCGTACGCCGACATGGAGATGGGTATGGGAATGGGCATGAACAACGCCTTCGACGAATGGTCGATGCGTACCTACCTCGATGCAACAACCTACAAAAAAGACGATGCAGTCTTAACCGACGACGGACTCGAACGAAGCATAATCGTTAAGCTTGCGGACGACTGTAAAATGTCGGTTAAGAGCGGTTCTGTCCGCATGACCGTTTCAAAAACATTCTAAAGCCCCCCTTGTGCCGGTGAATTAACGCAAAAGCACCCCTCCGCACGTTGTATCTTACCAAATGTGAAAAGGTTAAATCATGAGAATCAGGCATCAGCCATGGGCAAAGCCGGAACTTGCCGCCTGTCCTTACTACCATCGCGACGGTACAAAAAACCGCGGAAGATGGCAGGAGGTTTTCGGGGATAATAAACCGATTTACGCCGAACTCGGCTGCGGCAAGGGCGGTTTTATCGCCGAAGCAGTTTTAAGGGATAACGATGTGAACTGGATTGCCTGCGACATAAAGGACGAGATGCTTGCGTTCGCGAGGCGAAAGACCGAGAAGCTCTTTTCCGATAATTCCCGCGCGGTTTCCGGGCTTATCCTCCTGACCCTTAATATTGAGAAGACGGAGACGGTTTTTGCCCCCGGGGAGATTGACCGCTTTTACATTAATTTTTGTCCGCCGTGGAAGCGTGACCGCGAGTTCAAACACCGCCTGACACACCCGCGGCAGCTTATAAAATATCGCGAGATACTGAAAACAGGCGGCGAAATTCTTTTCAAAACGGATGATGATATACTCTTTGAAGATTCGCTGCAATATTTTACGGAATGTAATTTTCAGATTGTTCAGATTGAACGCGACCTGCACGCCGCCCATTTTTCCGATAATATCGTCACCGAGCATGAAAAGATGTTTGCAGATGAGGGCAAAAAGATAAAATTTGTCAGAGTTATGAAAACATAATACGAATTAAACATATGTTACATTTTAATGTAATACATATGAAAGAAGATTTTAGATGATAATCGACGCACACGCCCATATCTTCCCGGATAAAATTGCCGTTAAGGCTTCAACCGCCGTCGGGAAGTTTTACGATATGCCGATGAATTTCGACGGAATGGTTGACACTCTCCTGCGCGAGGGCGATGCCGCCGG
>JAISIH010000046.1 GCA_031262105.1 Ruminococcus sp.
CCCGTCTTTTTTTTCGCCATTGCGCGGCGTAAAATATCGGCTCGCCCGAGCGAAAATCCGGCGAGTTTTTGCACAATCTGCATAACCTGTTCTTGATAAATAATGATGCCGTAAGTTTCGTCTAAAATGCTGTCGATAAGCGGGTGCAAAAGTCGGCGTTTTGTCCTTTTATGCCTTGCGTCGATGAAGCTTTTTATGCTGTCCATCGGTCCCGGGCGAAAGAGCGCATTGACCGCCGTAAGGTCTTCGATATTTTCGGGGCAAAGGCGCGTTAAGACGCTCATGAAACCCTCGGATTCAAACTGGAACACGCCCAGCGTCTGTCCGCCCGAGAGCATTTGATACGTATTTTTATCATCAAGAGGTATAGAATTTTCGTCGAAATCTGCGAATTTTTCTTTTATTTGCTTAACGCAATCGTCGATAATCGTGAGGTGTTTAAGCCCCAAAATATCCATCTTAACGAGCCCGATATCTTCAAGTTCACCCATCGTAAACTGAGTTAATTTTAAGCTTTCTGCGGAAAAATCAGCGGTTCTGTCAGTATTCGCTAAACCGTTATCAATAACCGGCGCATAGTTGGTTATCGGCGCGTCGGAAAGAACAATTCCCGATGCGTGAGTTGAGATATTTTTCGGATAACCTTCGATTAATTCCGCCGCATTAAGAAGCTTTACAATCTGTTCGTCAGTTTCAATCCATCTGCCGTCTTGATTTTTTAACACCGACAATTTTTCATTCACGGGTATAAGTTTTGCCGTATAATCAGCAAGTTTTGTAGGGAAATGAAGAACTCTGGCAGCCTCTCTGACAGCGGATTTGCCCTTAATCGTCATGAATGTAACAATTCCGGCAACGTTTTCCGTTCCGTATTTTTTCACAGCATATTCGATAATCTCGTGGCGGCGTTCGTGCTCGAAATCAACGTCAAGGTCGGGGAGGGAAACGCGCTCGGGGTTAAGAAAACGCTCGAACAAAAGCTGATGTTTAATCGGGTCGATTCCTGTGATTCCAATGCAATACGCAGTAAAAGAACCAACGCCGGAACCTCTCCCTAACCCGACGGGAATGCCCGAATTTTTCGCAAATTTAACGAAGTCCCAAACGATAAGAAAATAGTCCGCGAAACCCATCCGAATTATTACGTCAAGTTCGTAAAAAAGGCGGTTGCTGTGCGCTTTTGTGAGTGCATTTCCGAATCGCTTTTCCATGCCTTTTTTCGCGAGAGAAACCAAGAATTCAGAGCTGTTTTTTACACCTTCGCGTGAAAAAACAGGCATATGAAGTTTCCCGAATTCGATAACATTTTCGTCAATCATCTCCGCTATTTTTTCAGTTTCGGTTATCGCTTCGGGGAATTCGGAAAAAAGCACCGCCATCTCAGCCGAAGATTTTATATAATATTCGTCATTTTCCGGCGGTAAAATTTTATCTCCCAAATACGATAAAAGACTGCATTTTTGAAAGTCATAGCGAAGTGGCATACACACGTCATTTGCCGCCGCAAGCGGTAATCCCGTGTCTGTTTTAAGCCTTTTGTAAAGCGGAAAAAGTTCCGTTTCGGAGTTTAATTTATGGTTTGTAATTTCAATATAAACATCATCAAAATGAGTCGAGATTTTTTGCAAAAAACGTTTCGCATCATTATAAAATCCGTCCGACAACAGGCTTTGAAGCCTGCCGTTTTTCCCGCCCGTAAGAACAATTAAGCCTTCCGAATGTTCATAGAAAAAATCTTCGGTAAGAATTCCGGCAGAAGCGATTTTTAAAAGATTATGATAACCTTTACGCGTTTTCGCAAGCAAAACTAAACCGCCGAAATCGGTTAAATTCCGCTTGTTTTTCACGTCAATTTCCATGCCGATTATCGGTTTAATTCCGGTGGAAATCGCCTCTTTCGCAAACTTCACCGCCCCGTACATTACTCCGTTGTCAGTTAAGGCAATCGCCCGCTGTCCGTGATTTTTCGCACACGAAACAATGTCCTCCGTGTGCGCGGAGGACTGTAAAAGGCTGTAACATGACTTAACGTGGAGATGAACGAAACTCATTATTTTCCCTGATACTTTGCGCCAAAAGCGACAACTTTTTCAGCCTGTGATTGATGCAAGAACGCGTTACAGGCTCATCTAAACTTTCCGCTAATTCACGCAGTGTCATCTGCGGATTTTCAAGCCGTAAATCGGCGGTTTCGCGAAGTTTTTGCGGCAGCGTTCCACGCTTTCCCGCCGCATAAATAAGCTCAATATCCGAAAGCTGTTTTAGCCCTGCATCAACGGCTCTCTCTATGTTTGCGGCATCGCAGTTGGCGATACGATTCGCCTTATTGCGGACGTTTTTATATATCTCGGTGTTGAAAATTTCAATTGCGGCATCCGACAGCCCGATGTAGGTTAAAAAGTCAGAAATTCGTTCGATTCCCTTCATGTAAAGGACGAATTTATTCCGCCGTTCAATGAGTTTTATGCCCTCTTGCCAAAAGCTTTCTTCGAGCAGTTTTTTTATATCAATCGCAGTTTTTTCAAAGGGTAAAACTATCTCAAGATGATAACTTTTTTCGGGCTCTGTGATGTTCCCGCAGGATAAAAATAATCCCGCGAAAAAGTCTCCGACAAGTACATTGTCGATTAATTCGTATGAAATATCACGCAATTTATCAAGATGAAATGCTGATAAAATACTCATTCTTGCAGTTTTTGATATTACGGAAATTTCGTATAAATCGGTGCTGCCTTTCTTTTTAACAATGCTTTTTACAGAGTTTTTTTCGTGAGAATAGTTATTGCAAAACCCCTCGAAAAGCTTGGCTGTATCGGCGTTTGCGGTTGTTAATACAATCTCGTCTTCACTGCATTTTTTAAGTGAAATTAATATGCCGTAAAAGCACAAAAATTGCGCTTCTTTGCTGTAAACTTTTCGCTTACAAAGTGCTGATTTAATTTTTTGAGAAGTTGACATAAATTTTAATGCCTGTTCATATCTCTGTGATTTATTCGACAGCTGTAACCGCTGTCGGAGATGTATTTTCCGATAAGCTCCGCGAAGGTTATGCTACGATGTTTCCCCCCGGTGCAGCCGAACGCGATTATAAGCTGACTTTTCCCTTCTTTTTTATACCGAGGAATAAGAAAGTCGAGCATATCGGTGAGCTTTTTCATGAAATCGGTGCTGTCGGGCGAATTCATCACGTATTCGCGAACGTCTTCCGAAAGCCCCGTTTTATGTTTTAATTCCGGAATATAAAACGGATTCGGAAGAAATCTTACGTCAAAAACAAGGTCTGCTTCGAGAGAAATTCCGAATTTGAATCCGAAAGAAGTGACCTTAATGCTGATTGCGTCAAGCGGATTTTGGAGGAGAATCGCGTTAACCGATTCTTTCAGTTCCGCAATTGTGAGCTCCGAAGTGTCAATATAAAAATCGGCGGTTTCACGCACGTCGGAGAGGATTCCGCGTTCTTTTTCAACCGCGGATAAAATGCTCCCGGCGCCGTCTGTGTCGAGAGGATGCCGCCTTCGGGTTTCTTTATAACGCCTTATCAGAACGTCGTCCGACGCGTCTAAAAACATGATTTTCGCGCTGATATTTTGACCCTTAAGGTATGATAAACCCTCGTCAAATTCGCGGAAAAGTTCTCCTCCGCGAATGTCGGTTACGAGCGCGATTTTTTCCATCGAAGTGCTGCCGCTCTTTCTTACATTGACGGCAATTTCGGCGAATTTCGGAATAAGTCCGGGAGGAATATTGTCAATGCAATAGTAACCGTTGTCTTCTAAAACATTGACAACGCCGGATTTACCCGAGCCGGACATTCCCG
>JAISIH010000055.1 GCA_031262105.1 Ruminococcus sp.
CCCCCAAACCCCCTCCCCACCCGGACTTTAAAGTTAATCTATTGGAATGGTTAAGTTTTTCGATGAATTTCTCTTGACAAGCTTGCTTTTTTTGCGTATAATAAAGTAAAGAATGTAAAGAAAGTAGGAGGGTTTGTTTATGCTTGATACAGCTCGGATTTCTTCAAAAGGGCAAATCACCATTCCGAAAGAAATAAGAAGCAAACTCGGTCTCCGTGAGGGCGGCAAGGTTATTTTCATTGAAAAAAACGGCGATATAATGATTAAAAACGCAAGTATGATTGCGCTTATGGAACTACAGCAGGAAATGTCCGGCGTTGCCGAAAAAATCGGTTGGAAAGACGAAAATGATGTTATTGCGTACTGCAAAGAAATACGTCAGGAATTAGGGGTTGAACGTGGATATATTGATTGATACAAATATCATGATTTCCGTTTCGCTCTTCCCGAATGAAAATATAATGCGCTTTTTTAGATAAAATTACTCTTGACATTCCCGACAAAATATGCTATAATTGTTTCAGAAATCTTCGGCAATTAATTAAAAAAATAAAACAGACGTCCTAATAAAAAAGTCTTTGGAAGGGGGGTCTGGGGGGATAACTTTTCCTCAGAAAAGTTTCCCCCCAGCGTACCTTAAGATATGGCACCGAAAAAACAAGCAGTGAAAAAGGAATCGCCCGTAAATATCAGCGACAACACGGGAAAAAAAGCCGCGCTTGAAAATGCTATGGCGATGATTGAGAAGCAGTACGGGAAGGGAGCGGTTATGCGGCTCGGGGCTGCTCCGTCCTATCACGTTGATGTTATACCGACAGGCTCGATGACGCTTGATATGGCACTCGGAATCGGCGGTGTTCCTAAGGGGCGTATTGTCGAGATTTACGGTCCCGAAAGCTCCGGGAAGACTACCGTTGCGCTTCATATTGCTGCGCAGGCTCAAAAGCTCGGCGGATATGTTGCCTTTATTGATGTAGAACACGCGCTTGACCCCGCTTATGCGAAGGCTCTGGGCGTTAACATAGACGAACTTATCGTTTCACAGCCCGACTCGGGCGAACAGGCTCTCGAAATCGCGGAAGCTCTCGTGCGTTCCGGCGCGATCGACTGCCTTGTAATTGACTCCGTTGCGGCAATGACGACGAAAGCCGAAATTGAGGGCGAGATGGGCGACACCCACGTCGGGCTTCTTGCAAGACTAATGTCACAGGCAATGAGAAAGCTCACGGCGGTTATTTCTAAATCGCAGTGCGTTGCAATTTTTATAAACCAAGTCCGCGAAAAAATCGGCGTTATGTACGGCAACCCCGAAACAACCCCGGGCGGCAGAGCGTTAAAATTCTACGCTTCGGTGCGGATTGAAGTCAGAAAAGGCGAGACAATCGACAGCCCGAACGGTCCGATCGGCGCGAGAACAAAATGCAAGGTTGTTAAAAATAAGGTTGCGCCGCCTTTCAAAAAGTGCGAATTCGACATGATTTTCGGCAAGGGCATTGCCCGCGAAGGCGAAGTTCTCGACCTTGCCGTGCAGTACGACATTGTACATAAATCCGGCGCGTGGTTTGCATACGGCGGCGATAAAATCGGGCAGGGCAGAGACAACGCCCGCGAATTCATTAAAACGCACCCCGAAATAATGGCGGAAATTGAAGCCAAGATTAAAGAACACGTCTTAGCCTTCAAAGTCCCCGAAGATGAGGCTGTCCCCGAAGGCGGCAAAAAGGCAGAGGCAATCACCGACGCCGAAGAATTCGATCCGGTTGGTTAATATAGGCAAAAACGCCTGTTAATAACGGGCGTTTGTGTATATTTAACGAAAATTATAAAAATATTAAAAGAGTTCTTGACAAATGTTTTAATGCGTGGTATAATTGAAGAGGAAAAGTTTTATCCTTAAGTTAACTCAGTTTTGCGGGAGACTTACACCATGTCTGATACTACCTTTAAGTACCCGATGCTCACTAAGCTTCAAGAAGCCGGCGCGGATATAAAAAACGCCGTTGCGCGTATGATGGACAACGAAGAACTTGTCAATAAATTCCTGCTCGGTTTCCCCGATCCCATGCGCCTTGAGACAATTAAGGCGGCTGTTAATTCGCGCGATTTGAAAGTCCTCGAAGAAGCCGTTCATAAGATTAAAGGCACCGCCGGGAACCTCGGGCTTACCGCTCTTTATGCTGTTGCTTCCGATTTCACAAACCATGTTCGTGCGAAACGCTCGGAATGTTTTGCCGATGATTTTGAAAAGCTTTCTGTCGAATATACGAAAATGAGTTCGATCATTGAACAATATTTGTAATTTATTTGAGGATTTTAGGGCGTAATGCATAAAATTACATCTTTTCAAGCAAATTTTTTAAGAAAGTTTACTTGATTTGTTTTTACATTTGTGCTATAATTAATAATAGTGACTTTATAAACAAAAAGATTATTACATCAGCTTCACGCAAAAAACGATGCTGATCGGAGATTACATATGAGAAACGTGCTTATTACCGGTGTTTCCGGACTTATCGGTACGGAAGTTGCCAATACGCTTCTTAATAAGGGCTTTACCGTGGTTGGGACGGACACGCGTCCGCCTTCCATATCGAATCCTGCGTTTACATTTATGCAGGCATCGCCCGACGATAAGGCGGCGTTCGTCGGCATTTTCGGCAAGGCGAACTGCGATGCGCTTGTTCACCTCGCTTGTTCATGCGACAACGACCTTCCCCCGCTTATCACCAAAGATGAAATTAAGCTTGCCGCGTCGTGCGATAAGTTTATCTACGACCTTGCCGTGAAAGAACGCTACAAAGACATTCTGCTTCTTTCGACACACATGGTTTACGCCGTTCAGAAAACGCGTGAGCCGATCCGTGAATCCTCGGACGTTAAGCCTACCCATATGTACGGCGAAATTAAGGCAGATTCTGAGAAAACGCTCTCGAAGGCAATCAATAAATCGAACACCAACGGCGTTATAATGCGTATGCCGCAGATGTATACCAAAACTTTCCTCGATAATCTCCACAGCAAACTTTGGGACCCGAAAGACAACTGCTTCTTCATCTACGGTTACGGCGAATACGGTTTCTCTTTTTGCAGTCTCTATAACCTCTGCGATTTCGTTCTCGGCGTTCTCGCGGGTGCAAACGGAATGTCGAACTACACCGGCGTCTATAACATCTGCGATACAAAACCGCTCCTCGCGAAAGATATGCTCGAGTTCCTAAAGGTTAACTCAAAAGTCGGCGCAGTCGTTCAGCGTAACTACGGCACAGACGCCGTAAAAGCCGCCATGGCGTTCGCCGGAAAAACCTCAAAATCCGATTACCGCTACAACGACATCGGCATAATCTGCTCCAACATAAGCTACGACAACACCAAAGCCCAACGCATCGCCCCCTTTAGATGGAAGCTGTCGAATACGAAATAAGGTACGTTGGGGGAAAACCTTCTCTAAAGAGAAGGTTTTCCCCCAAACCCCCTTTCCCAGAGACTTTCGTCATTATTGTTTACCGATCTTTTCGCAAACAGATACCCCCAAAGAATATCATCTTTGGGGGTTAAATTTATCATAAAATAAATAATGAATATCTTTTTAAAGTCCGGGAGTGGGGGGTCTGGGGGGAGAGGGGGAGGTCACTCCTCCTCTCCCCCCAGCGCATCCCTAAGCCTTACGTAATCTAAACCGGGAAACGTTCTCGGCGAGGAGGGTTGATTGAGCGTTTAGTTCCTCGGCGGACGCGGCACATTCTTCGGCGGTTGCGGAGTTCTTTTGGACTACTTCGGAGACTTGGACAATGCCGTCATTGATTTGGGAGATGGAGACGGACTGTTGTTCGGAGCTGTCGGCGATTTCGGTGATGAGGTCTGTGGAGCGGTTTATGCCATCGACGATTTCGGTGAGGGAAGCGGCAGTTTGAGCGGCGATGGTGCTGCCGAGCTCGGCTTTCTTCATGCTGTTTTCGATGAGAACGCCGGTTTCTTTTGCGGCGGCAGCTGATTTAGAGGCGAGGTTGCGAACTTCGTCTGCGACTACTGCGAAACCTTTTCCGGCTTCGCCTGCGCGGGCAGCTTCGACAGCGGCATTGAGTGCTAATATATTGGTCTGGAAGGCGATATCGTCGATAACCTTGATAACCTTCGAGATATCTTGAGAAGCGACGTTAATTTCGGCAACAGCGGCGGTCATTTCGGTCATCTGCTCGGAGCCTTTTTGAGCGTTATCCTTGATTGACTCGGAGAGGTGAGCGGCGTTGACAGCGCGTTCGGCGTTTTGTTTTGTCTTGATTGAAACCTCTTCGATTGAAGCGGAGAGTTCCTCGACGGTTGCGGCTTGCTCGGTTGAACCTTGAGCGAGGTTTTGGGAGGCGTCGGAGATTTGAGCCGCGCCGGTTGAAACTTGGTCGGAAGCTGTTCTTGTTGCGCCGAACATTTCGTTTAGATTATTAAGCATATTGATGAGCGAATGTGAAATTATATCGTCGTCGGACATTGCCTCGTGGGTGAAATCAAGGTCGCCGTCCGCGATCCGCGTAAGCAGGCTTGCTACGCCGCCCAACGCGCTTGCGGTTTTCCCGAGGTAGTCGGCACATTCTGCACACTCATCTTTGCCGGCGGCGAGGGCACGCTGCTCTGCCCATTCTTCGTCGGTAAAGTTAGTTCTGCCGGTTGTTCCGATAGCCTTGAGGATTGACGTAACATAGCCGATAGGACCGGTAATGAGCTTCGTTATCATAGTTGCCATAATTATGGTAATTATTATCGCAAGGATAACAACGCCGGCAACGATAAGGAGCGTCGAAAGCGCGATATTGTTTGCTTCTGTGATATCTTCGTTGACCGCGTCGTTCTGGTCAGCCATCTGATTAACGAGTTTTAACGTCTCGACAGCTGTTGCAGAAAGGGTTGCGAGGGCATCGGCGGAGTCTGCACCTGCTTTTATATAGTCGGTTAAGGCTTCTTCATATGTAGCCAGATAGCCTTCCATCTCGTTGACAGCTTCGATTGTGTTCGTGTTGGAAGTATTAGCCTTAAAAGCGGCAAGCTGTTCTTTGAGGCTGTTAAGCTGTTCAACTGCCAACTGCGAGTCTTTTTCGGTGTATTCAGCGAGGTTGCTCCGCACTTCAACGCGCATCTCTGCGAGCGTTAAGATAATCTCGGAGATGTCGTGAATACGTGTCTGGCGGTTTGTTATAATAGAACTTTGAGGGGTCGCGCCGTCACGGTATTCGGCGAAATCTTCCGCAATATTTGTGTTAATATTCTCGATAATTTTTCGTATATCTTCGTCGAAAGTTGCGCCTGCGGCGTTTACCTTAACGACGTCGTCCTGTTGAACGAGGAGCGAATTGTGCATCGCAACGAGGTCATCTTTATACTTCTTTGCGTAGGTGAGAACGTCGGCGGCGATTTGTTTATATTCGGAAAGCTGTTCGGGGTTTGCTTCAATAATCGCGCCGGCTTCTTCAGCCGCCTTAATTGCGGCGTCCATGTTTGTTATACCTTGATTGTATTCGTCTTCAGAGTAAGCGTAGTAAATTACGGAGGCGTTTCTGCGTGCGTTTAAGAATGCGCGGCGCGACTCGGCAGAAGCACTCCAAAGGTCGGTCTGGATACCTACTGTCTTAATGTCGGTTACCGTCAAGAGATTCATTACTACGACTAAGATTGCGATAACTACCATGAGTGCTACCGGGATTCCGAAACCGACGAGCAGTTTCTTCCCTATTTTCATGTTTTTCACGCTTCATCCTCCTAAAATTAATAAAAAACGTTAATTTTCCGCATACTTATAGAGCAGCATGGAGAACGGCGACGCTGCCTCATTATAAGTTCCGAAAATATAACGTTCGCATTTGAGAATAATTACAAAGAATATCCTGTTTCTTAATAATAATACTTATTCGCAAACAATTAAAGCACAAATTGTAAACATAAAATTAATTAAAGATGAAAACAACTCAACAACCACATATTATAGAACAAAATCGAGAAGTTACTACAAATTATAGATAACTAAAATCGAAAAAATATCAGAAAATTTTTAACTAATCACTTGCATAGAAAGTTCATATGTGATACAATGTATATTGAGAGTTTGCATTTATTTTGTATCAAAAAATAATATATATATCCCTGAGGTGCTAATATGAACGAGGAAGCTTTACAAATCGACAAAAATTCCCTCCCGTGGCTTACGTTTCTTCTCTGCGGAAACGCCTATGCTATAAACAGCAAATATATCGACGGCATAACGACCCGCCCCGATGAAATTACGCCGATACCCGATTCTCAGCCGAAATATATCGGTATGCTTAACGTCCGCGGGAACGTTTTTCCGCTCCTTGATATGCGGAAGCAGTTTAAGCTGCTCTCGATTGACGAGGAGATGGCGGCTTTCGAGAACGACGCGGAGCATTTTATCGCCTCGCACAGAGAGCGGCTTAAGGCGGTTGAGGATGCGTTTGCACGCGGCGGCGAGCCTGATTTTAAGGTTGCCGATGAAGCCGTGAAGTGCGAATATACCCTTTGGCTTGACAAGAAATTCCATAAAAAAGACAAGGTTTATGAGACGCTCATGAAGGCGGATGCCGCCCATAAAGCCCTCCACGCGCTTCCGGCGAAGATTTATACCGTGATGTCGGAGGACTATCTTGACCCGAAAAAATCGAAGCACGAAGAGGGCGAAACGCTTATCGAAGACGCCCGCGAGGACTTCCGCGTTTTCGCCGAAACCCTTGCGGAGGCTGAATTTTCCTACCGCAGACGTTTCCGCGAGACAATTATTAACTTAGCCGACGGGGAAGACCGCCTCGGAATTCTCGTTGACGAAGTTTTAGGCGTGGGCACAATCGACCCTGTCAAAGACAGCAAGAACCTCAACTCCGTCTATCAGTCGAAGCTCTTTTGCGGCGTAGCAAAGTCCGACAAAACCGAAAAAGAGATACTTATAATAGATGAAGAGCTTCTTATCCGGCAAAACGCCCAAATTAACGATTAATAAATAGAATTTAGGTTAACCATGAAAAAAATTCTTGCGAAAATCCTTACATCAATTGTCGTTATCGGTATGCTGTGTTCCTGCGGGGCGACTGCAACCGGCTTAACAGATCAAGCTCCCGCGGCGAATGCTCCGGCAACGTTGTCGATTGAGACTGCGGCAACCCCGGCAGAGGCGGCAACAGAGGCAGAAGCGGCAACGGAGGCAACTCCGGAAGAAACCTCGGCAACCCCGGCGGAGACGGCGGTTGCACAGGCAGATGCAACAACAGCAACACCCCCGACGGCAACCGCAACCCCCGCATACCCCTTTGAATCGGCGGTTGAAACTGCGGCGAAACTCGGCATAGGCTGGAACTTGGGGAACGCCTTCGACAGCATCGACAGCGAATCTCTCGGGCTTGATGCCGAAACCTATTGGGGCAACCCGAAAACCACCCCCGAGCTTGTCAAGGCGGTGAAGGATGCCGGTTTCGACACAATCCGAATCCCCGTTACCTACATTAACCACTTCGACGAAAACGGAAAAATCGACGAGGCTTGGCTTGCGCGGGTTAAAGAGGTTGTCGGCTATGCAACGGCAAACGACCTTTACGCAATTATAAATATCCATCACGACGGGCAGCAGGAAAACGGCTGGCTCCGCCCGACTGTCACCGGCGAAGAACGCGAAAAGATGGTTGAGACGTTTACGACCCTTTGGACACAGATTGCGAATTACTTTGAAGACTGCGGCGGGAACGTCCTCTTCGCGGGAATGAACGAGTTCCACGAGGGCTACAGCTGGTCTTATCCCGAAGATTACGACGATATAACAAACCGCTTAAATCAGGCGTTTGTCACGACCGTCCGCGCAACCGGCGGGAACAACGCCGAGCGGATTTTGATTACACCGAGCTACAACACGCTCACAGCCGCGACCTCACGCTATATCCTCCCGACCGACACCATAGAGGGGCGTCAGATGCTTGAAGTCCACTGCTATGACCCTTGGGAATTCGCCGGGCAGGGGCAAGGCTCATGGGGGAGTGATAACGAGGCGGAGGTTGAAGACCGCGTTAACACACTGAAAACAAACTTCGTTGACAAGGGAATCCCCGTAATCATGGGCGAATACGGCGCGGTGCGAAGCGTAAACCCCGAGCGTTTCGACTATATCCGCTACGTCACAGCCGGCTATTATAAAAACGGCATAACCCCGATATGGTGGGATAACGGTCAGTTCGGCACGGGTACAGAAAACTTCGGGCTGATGGACAGAACAAATGCAACGGTTTTCGACACCGAAGCCCTTGAAGCGATTATGTCGGCGAAAGATTAACAAAATATTAAAACGGAGGCTATGCAATGACAGCGGCGGTTTACTATTCTTATACCGGGAATTCCCGCAAAAAAGCGGAGGAATTCGCGAAAGCTTCCGGCACAGACCTTATCGAAGTTACAATGAAGAAACCTTACGGTAAATTATCGGCGTTTCTTGTAGGCTGTCCTAAGGCGATGGGGCGAAAATCCGTCCCGGTTAACATTGACGGCGACCTTAAAAAATACGACAGCTTCGCGGTTTTTATGCCGGTTTGGGCAGGGCATCCCGCGCCGCCTTTCAATGCGCTTCTTGAAGAGCTTCCGAAAGGTTCTTCCGTCGAACTTTACCTCTGTTCCGGCGGCGGGGAGACGACCACAGGGGAGGCGACAAAGGCGTTTTGCGAGGGCAAGGGCATTAAGCTTGGCGGTTACAAAGATATAAAAGCGTAACGAAAGCGAGATGATTTTATGGATATAAAAAGCGCGATAAATGTTCGCCATTCGAGGCGAGCTTACGACGGCAAGGGCTTGGCGCTTGAAGATGCCGTGAAACTTCATGATCTCGTAGCCGAATATTCAAAAGTCCCGGGCGTTGACATTCGCTTTATTACAAACAACGGCGACGCGTTCAACGGCATAACGAAAAGCTACGGCGTCTTCACCGGCGTTAACGATTATTTCCTCCTTATCCGAAACGAGGATAACCCCAAGAGCAGTATTAAGCTCGGCTACTACGGCGAGCTTTTAATCCTGCGCTGTACCGAAATGGGGCTTAACACCTGTTGGGTCGGGGGAACATATTCCGAGAAGGATTTTGTAGTTAGCCTCGGCGAAAATCAGGTTGTCGAGTGTGCAATAACCGTCGGACATTCCCCGAAAAGACATACAATCTCCGAAAGCCTCATTCATATGGTATATCACCCCCGCACGAAAAAAGTTTCGGAGATGTATACTTCCGAAGCGGAAAGCGTTCCCGACTGGTTTTTAAGCGGCATGGCGGCAGTCCAGCGCGCCCCCTCGCAATATAACCGCCAGCCCGCGCATTTTGTCTATCACAAGGACGGAACGGTTTCGGTGCAGACCGGGGATATAGAAAATGTCTATCTTCTCGGGATAGATATCGGTATCGCGAAGCTTCATTTTGAGATAGGTTCAGGGCGGAAATTCTCCTCCGATACAAAAGTAAGCTCCGATTTGTAAATTTTCTTTGAATAACTATTGACTTTCACAAAACTTCATGATATAATAGTATGCGTTCTCTGTAATATTAAATATTTACGGAAGTTTCATCCTTGCGCCTACTATATAAAATAGGCGCGTAATCCATAAGGAGGTGCTAAAAAATGGCAAAGATAACCGAAAAATACGAGGCGATGGTGGTTTACACCCTCAAAAACGCTGAGGAAGGCGCGAAGGAACTTGACAAGAAGTTTCAAGACCTTATAACTGCGAATTCCGAAAACTTAAAAGCCGACGTATGGGGAAAACGCCGTCTCGCTTACGAGATTGACGACCAAAGGGAAGGCTACTATATGCTCTATACCTTTGAAGCTAAGCCCACATTCCCCATTGAGCTTGAGCGTATCTTAAAGATCACCGAAGGCGTTATGCGCTATATGGTGACAATTTTCCCCGTCGTTCCCGAAAAATACAGCAAACCTGCGAAGCCCGCCGCTCCTGAAACGACCGAATAAGGGAGGATAAATGTATGTTAAATACAGTTATTTTGATGGGGAGATTAACCGCAAACCCCGAGCTTCGTCAGACAAACAGCGGCAGTACAAGCTGTTCTTTCACCGTTGCGGTTGACCGTGTTGTAGCGGCAGGCGCAGAACGCCAATCCGACTTTATCCGCTGTGTTGCGTGGAATAAAAACGCCGAATGGATGAGCAAATTCACCGAAAAAGGTTCAATGGTAATCGTTGAAGGCTCTATCCGCACCGGTTCTTACACCGACAGAAAATACCCCGACGTAACCCACTACACCACCGACATCTGGGCAAATCGCGTAAGTTTCGGCGAAACAAAACAAGCCCACGAGCTTGCAAAGCAAAATTCCGCAAACCGCGGTAACGGCAGTTACGGCAACGGCGGCAATTACGGCGGCGGCAACGGCGGCAACAGTTACAGCAACGGCGGCAATAGTTACGGCGGCGGCAACAGCGGCAATAACAGCTACGGCGGCAGCAACGCCCCCGCAGGCAACGCCCCCGACAGCTTCTCACCCCAAATCGGCGGTCTGTCCGACTTTGAAGAAGTCATAAGCGACAACGACCTCCCGTTCTAAAATAAAACCAAAGAAGGTGACTCCCATGGCAATGGAAAGAGACGACAGAAGAAACCGCAAAACCCGCAAAAAAGTTTGTCAATTCTGTACCGATCGTGTTCAACACGTTGATTATAAGGATATCCCCCGTCTTCGCCGCTGTATGACCGAACGCGCACAAATCCTCCCCCGCAGAGTAACAGGCACCTGCGCATTCCATCAGCGTCAAGTCACAACCGCCATAAAACGCGCCCGCCACATGGCTCTCCTCGCGTATACGGCAGAATAGTTTACGTTTGTTTTTAACGCCGTCAATAATATGGCGGCTTCGCGGGTGTAGTTCAATGGTAGAATTCCAGCCTTCCAAGCTGGTCGCGTGGGTTCGATTCCCATCACCCGCTGTCCGTGCAGTCCGCCTTAATTCAGGTGACAAGCCGTGTTTGTTTTGGGGCGTGTTGCGTTAATTTAGGCAGTTTTGCGGTTTTTTGCGTCTTTAGCTCAGTAGGATAGAGCAACTGCCTTCTAAGCAGTAGGTCACTGGTTCGAATCCAGTAAGGCGTGTCCGGTGGGTATAGCTCAGTTGGTTAGAGCGTCGGATTGTGGTCCCGAAGGTCGCCGGTTCAATTCCGGTTATCCACCCGCGAAAAGTCATCCTTAAATGAGGATGGCTTTTTTTATTCATTAATCCCCGGACAAGCGAATATATTTAACTAATATATTATAGGGCGGGAATTTTATGAACATTTTAAGCAAACCATACACAGCCCGTACGGGGATAAAAGGGCTTTCTTCCGAGCAGGCGGAGGAGCTGACGCGCGAATTCGGGCAAAATATCCTTGCAAAAAAAGGTAAAGCAAACCCTGTCGCGGTTTTTTTGGGGCAGTTCAAGGACGTCATGGTTATAATTCTCCTTGCCGCAACCGCCGTGTCGGTCTTTTTGGGCGAGGTTTACGACGCCGCAACAATTATTACAATTGTCCTCATAAACGCAATAATCGGATTTACGCAGGAATATAAAACCGGGAAAACCCTCGCCGCGCTTGAAAATATGGCTGCCCCGACCGCGAAAGTTTATCGCGACGGCGAGGCGATAAGACTCCCGGCGGAAAACCTTGTACCGGGCGACGTTATTATAATAGAAGCCGGGGATCGAATTCCGGCAGATGCTTCCATAATAACCTCAAAATCCCTTGCTGTCGAGGAAAGCATCTTAACCGGCGAATCGAACGCGAATTACAAAGAATCCGCCGGCTTTATCGACACCGATAATTCAATCGGCAAAGAAAATATCCTGTATATGGGAACAACCGCCGTAAAAGGGACGGGCGAAGCGCAGGTTGTCGCAACAGGCCTCGCAACCCAGATGGGGAAGATTTCGGGAATGCTCAAGGACATTGACGAGACCGAAACGCCGCTTCAAAAACGCTTGACGGAACTCGGGAAGGTTATCGCGATAATCTGCATGGCGGTTTGCGTTATCGTAACCGCCGCCGGGATAATTCGCGGCGAGCCTGTTCTTGATATGCTTATGACGGGGATAACGATTGCGATTGCGGCAATTCCCGAGGGGCTTCCGGCAACCGTTACGATTGCGCTTGCCCTTGCCGTGCGGCGAATGCTTCGCAAAAACGCGCTTGTGCATAAGCTTCATTCTGTCGAAACCCTCGGTTGTGCGGAGGTTATCTGCACCGACAAAACCGGGACAGTTACCGAAAACAAGATGACCGTTACCGAGATTTACGCCGACGGCGAGGTTTACAATGTCTCCGGCACAGGCTATAAACAGGCGGGGGAGATTACCAAAAACGGCTTGCGCCTAAAGGTTAAAAACGAGAAGCCGCTCTATGAGGTGCTTGTCTGCGGCGCGTTATGCGAAAACAGCCGTATCGACCGAAAAAAGCCGGGGGGAATTGCGGGAATTTTGGGCAGCGTTGGCAATTCAGGCAATTCCGGCAATTCCGGCAGTTCCGCCGAATTCGATACCTTCGGCGACCCGACAGAGACAGCAATACTTATCGCGGCGGCGAAAGGCGGGGTTTACGCCGACGTTCTTGAAAATGAAGCACGGCGGGTTGACGAACTGCCGTTCGAGTCTGAGACGCGCTTCATGGCGACACTTTATCGGCGCGGCGGCGTTAACAATTCCTACCATACCGCATATATAAAAGGCGCGGCGGACGTTATCCTCGATAAGTGTTCATGTAAGCTTACCGAAAAGGGCGTAGAGCCGCTTTCAGCCTACGACAAGCGGAAGATTACCATGGCTGTTGACGGAATGGCGGCGTCGGCTCTCCGCGTTTTAGCCCTCGCGAAGAAAGACACAGACTCGCTTCGCGGCGCGAATTCGGGGTTTGTTTTCTTGGGGCTTGTCGGAATGATTGACCCGCCCCGCCCGGAAGCGAAACAGGCGGTAAAGCTCTGTCGGAGTGCTTCCGTAAAAACGGTTATGATAACCGGCGACCACAAGGACACAGCGGCGGCTGTTGCGCGTTCGGCAGGGATATTGCGCGGCGGCAACCTTATTCTTACCGGCGCGGAACTTGCCGTAATGTCCGATGATGAACTGCAAAATCTCGCGCCGAAAACCGCCGTCTACGCGAGAGTAAGCCCGGCGGATAAATTGCGGATTGTCCGCGCTTATAAAGAAAACGGAAAGACCGTGGCGATGACGGGCGACGGTGTGAACGACGCCCCGGCGGTGAAGGAAGCAGATATAGGCGTTGCGATGGGGATAACCGGAACGGACGTCACAAAACAGGCGGCAGACCTTGTCCTCCTCGACGACAATTTCGCAACCCTCGTCTCCGCCGTTGCAGAGGGGCGTGGGATATACGGCAATATCCGAAAATTCGTGCGGTATCTCCTCTCCTGCAACATCGGCGAAGTCCTGACAATGTTTTTGGGGATAATAATGGGGATGCCAATGGTGCTTTTGCCGACACAAATCCTCCTCGTGAACCTTGCGACAGACGGGCTTCCGGCGGTTGCCCTCGGGGTTGAACCGAACGACCCTGACGACATGAAAAAGCCCCCGCGAAAAGCCGCCGACTCCTTCTTCTCCGGCGGGCTTATGGGCAAGATAATCTTTCGCGGAATTCTAATCGGTTTATTAACCCTCGGCTCGTTCTCGACAGTTTTCACCCTCTCGGGCGACATCACAACTGCCCGCACAGCCGCGCTTTTAACCCTCGTCCTCTCACAGCTTATGCACGTTTTCGAGTGCAAATCGGAGAAGAAAAACATCTTCACCGTCGATTATAAAAACAACCCGAAGCTAATCTTAGCGGTTTTATCGTCACTCATTATAATAGCCCTCGCGATCTTCTTCCCGCCCGCACAGCTTATCTTCGGGACAACTGCCCTCGGTATAACAGAGCTGTTAATTGCCCTCGGCTTCGCGGTATTCGCGCCGATTCTCCAATGCATTTTCAAATAGAATTATTAAACAGAGAGTAAAACCTCTCTGTTTTATTTCATCATCTCAAATGTTAACAAAAAATACACAATTTTTTGCGGTTGAGGGGTTGACAACTGCAAAGATTAGTTATATAATACATTATAGATAAGTGAAAATGTCACATTTTTATAATAAATTTGGTGAAATAAACATACAATGATAGCACGAACTTTGAGGTGAATGTATGAAACTAAAACGTCTTGATGGAACGGTACTCATACTTGTTGTGGCGTTTATGCTGATACTGATTGTATTTTGTATGGCTACCCTCGCTATGGTAAGCACTGCCAATAAACGTGCTATCCTTAAATTTGAAGAAAACCAATCGTTCTATACAGCCGCGTCTGCCCTCGACGTCTTCGCGAACGGAACACTTTCCGACGCGACCTATTATGCAACGCAGACCCCGGCGGGTACTACCCCGCGAAACTACATAAATGAAAGCGGAACCCCTGTTCCGAAACTCAGTCAAGGGCGGGCACTTGAGCTTGACCTTTATAAAGTGGCGGTTATGAAGAAAACCGGCATCGGTGCCCCTGCCGACCAAGACCCGCTTAAGGGCAACGGCAAAAACGGCGACTCGATGAACTTTTTCACAGGTACATATGCGCCGCTTAACAATATTATCAACGCAGAAGACAACGACTATTTCACCGCTGTTTCAGGCGGGTTTGCGGCCTATGCAGAGCAGTTTACCGTTGAGCCTCCGGGAGGTTCGGGAACAGGCGGCTATAAATATGCAGAATATACAATGGAACTCCCGGGCGTATCAAGCGTGGGCAGTCCGCTCGGATCGGGGCATAACTACGGTCTTTTCGCCGACCCTGTAACGACCTCGACCGGCAATACAATCTACCCCGTAAAGATTACCGTCGAAGTTATCGAGCGTTACTATAACATGGCGGGGGTTAAGATTGACGCGCTTAAAAAATACATGGATCTAATCGCGGACAACGACCCTACAACAAACCCGACCGATGATGAAGTCGAGGCTGTAAGAGCAATATTCGACCCGACGACATATACTCCGGGCGTCTCTTCAACATATATCCCGAATGCAACTGCGATTAAAGACGCTATCCGCGCAGGAGAAAGACACAAGGACTATTTCAGAATCCGCGTGACTGCCGAATCGACACTCCTCGGCATACCCGGCGTTACGGCGCGTGAATTCGTTATATATGAAGTACCCGAAGACGATTTCGACAGTGCGAACACATCTTCCGGCGGCATCGGCAACGGCGATGAAAACAATGCAATGTACATGACCGGCGGCGCGTCGGCAGTGACAAATCTTAATATGACTGTTCCGTCGCAGATTGGTCCGTTCTATGCAGAACAGGATTACTACATGGCACATTCCGGGCAAACACTTTTAAGCCCTCTCGACTATATCTTCGCAAAAGGTCACGTTATAATCGGTAACTCGGGTCTCAACGATACTGTTGCTACGAACGGCAACGGCGCGTACATTTACGGCGCGAGGGGCGTGTATATTGCGGGTGCTGCCGGAGTCGGCAACCCTGCCGGCGGATCACGCCCGTTATCTGTGCTTTCCGGCGGAACATTCAGCTTTTCCGGTCCGGTTGGAGTAACCGGTGATATAATCGCCGACGGCTTAAAATACCACAGCAACCAAGATATGTTAACCGTCCAAAGCGGCAGTGACCCCACCAAGGGCAATATACACGTCAACCACTACTATCCGCTTCCGATGGATACGGACTATATCGGAGCCGACGAGGGAACCTTTGCGGCGTGGTATACCTCTTATCCTCCGGCACTGCTTTCAACAGCCACTTCAATAACCTCTCCCTATCCTATTCAAGTCGCACAGGCAATTCACCTTGCGTACGATCCGGCTGATTATGGCGGCGGCGACCCCTCCACTCCTCATATACTCTCTGTCGGTACTAAACCGATTGAAGCGAATGGTTCGGCTATAGTTTACTCTGCTTCCGGTGCCAATCTCGGAACGGTTTCGAGTTTAATGTCGTTCGCAACGAACACTTATGGCTATGAGCTTCCGGCACTTGTTACAATTCCCGCCATACCTATCGGCAATGTACAGCTTAACTATTTTGATAACACACAATATACAATTCAAACAGATCCGCTGGGAAGAATTAACCGTCAGTTTATCTTACCGAACGGCTTAACACTTCACGATATGCCCGACAGCACGGTCAATATGCCGACCACACAGAGCAAATTCAACAAGCTTATGTATAAAAACTACTTTACCCCGGACGGCGATATTGCAGACCTTGCGGCAGACCCAACCGGTGCAACCTCCGCGTGGGATAACAGTCTTGTGTGGAACAACCCCTTTGATTCAAACACAACGGACGGCTCTTATGCATCATACCGCAACTCGTCTACCTATTTCCAAGGCGGCGTTGCCTACAGTACGGCAACCACCGTACCCAACGCAACAATATCATACTACGGCGACACTTCGGGTGCATACCCTCAGACTGCGATTGACGCCGCTCTGCGAACAGCCGAAGCGGAATATGCGATAAAGATAGATGGAATGACCGAAGCGACGGCAGCGACAACCTACCCGGTAGGCTCGACAGCAGGCTTCTTTAACAAACACTCCACACCGGCGACAGTTACGGCAACGAAAGAGGTTGCGGCATATACCTACACCGCCACAAACACCGGCACACCTCCGGGCGGTGGTACCCCCATCGTCGAAACATACAGTGCGGCAATGCCCGCAGGATTCAAATTAACAAGCTCGGGCGTGCTTAACACCGCGGCACTCGATCCGTATAACCCGCCCGTTGTCTATATTGATGCAAATGACGATCCGATTGAACTTCAGGTTAACGGCGACATCACCGGGACATTTATAATCCTCGGCAAGAAAAAGGTAACATTTATCGTCAACGCCGCGTCGGGTTCAACCGTAAGATTCGGTAACGGCTGGCAGGGTTTACTCATAATGCGCGAGGAAGTTTACGCAATGTATAAAGCCGGTGCGACTTTCGGTGTCGGTGATGTTACAAGAGCGAAAGAAAGCTCAATCGGCGACACGTATGTCTATGTAAGTTCCGGCGCGAAACTTGAAATAGCCGGCGGCGGCGGCGGTTATCCGACCTGTATAGCCGCGAACATTATCGCGTTCCAATCGCCTGTTGATAATACGGCAAATCCCGATGTAGCACTCAAAGTAGACTATAACGGCATTACTAAATCCGGTCTCGAATATTCGACTATCGGCTCTGTTACAAGCAACAATTATCAGAAGCTTATCCCCCCCATGAACCGTTCCGGCAACCTCTTCATGAAGTCCGATGTTCCCCCCGACGACGGCGCCCCGAACTTCGACTGGAACAGCACAAGATACCTCTCCGGCACGGCTGTGCAGTAGACAGAGGCGAGAGGACAGAAGACAGAGGCGAGAGGACAGAGGCGAGAGGACAGAATACAGAATACAGAATACAGAATACAGAGTACAGATATAAAATCTCCCCTGCTTGCGCTTTTTTACAGAACGCGGGCGGGGGAGATTTGTTTTTATTGTTTCGGCGGGTTATTTTTCAGGGACTCTATTTCGGACTCGGTTAAGCCGGTGTATTTTGTGATCTTTATTATTGGTACGCCGTCCGAGAGCATTTCGTAGGCTGTGGTGAATTTTTCTGTTTTTATCCCTTCATTTCTGCCTTCATTTCTGCCTAAATCAAGAGCTTTTCTAAAGGTTTCTTGCTTTTCTCTTTCCCAAGTATTAATCCTATTCTGTTCGTCAAGCTCATATTTTAAGCGTGACATATAGTATGCCTGTGCTTTTTCGTCTTGACTTACGTGGATTTGTGTGTTATATGCCATACGGAACGCCTCCTTTTCACCCCTCAGAGTTTCAATTGCCTTTTGATACTTCGGATTATTTGAATACCGCAGATAAAATGCCCATTCTTCAAGGTCTGTCATGTCGTGTATCGGCTTATTAACGTCAATCTTTGTAAGCTCTGCAAAAATTATACACATCGACTTTGATAATATGTTGCCCGTTTCATCGGTAAAATAGAAACGCCTTAAAATATTGTCATCGGGAAATACCGTGTAATTGCATATCATCAGTTGAATTGACTGCACCTGATCTTTATAAAGCCTCGGTCTTTCTTGCGACGAATGAAGCATAGCTTCGTAATAAACACTTCGCTCGCGGATTGCTTCATGGGCGTTATTTATGCTGTCGCCCGACATAGATGAAGCTTGCATTTCAATGTCAATAAGCTTCCCGTCGGAAGTTTTGCAGTTTATATCGAAGCGAATGTGCTTGTCGCCGACGTTTTCAATAGAACGTTCGTTGTTTTTTACCTCGGCGTCGATAACGGGTATCCCTGTAAAAGCCCTGATAATGTCAAGGAGTGCGACTTTACTCTCGGGCTTTGTGAAAATTGCCTTGAACACGCCGTCATCATATGCGGGCAGAATTTTTATTTCGTTCATATCTATATTATACACTATCTTTATCATCATGTCAACTATTCAATTTGTTTAATTAAAAATTTACAAAAATAACTTGATATTTATTATGAAATATGGTAGAATAGAAATGTTAGATTAAAATTATTATTCTTATATACTTAGGAGAGATTTATTATGGCAGGATTAAACAAAGTTTCGGTAGACGACATTAACGTGAAGGGCAAGCGCGTACTCGTTCGCGTTGACTTTAATGTACCCCTTAAGGACGGGAAAATCACGAACGACAACCGCATTGTTGCCGCGCTCCCGACAATTAAGAAGCTTGTAGCGGACGGCGGAAAAGTTATCCTCTGTTCACATCTCGGCAAGCCCAAAAACGGCCCCGAGGACAAGTTTTCCCTCGCTCCCTGTGCGGTTAGATTGTCGGAACTGCTCGGCAAAGAAGTTAAATTCGCGAAAGACGACGACGTTGTCGGCGCAAACGCTCGCGCAGCCGTTGCCGCAATGGCTGACGGCGACGTTATCCTCCTTGAAAACACCCGCTTTAGGAAAGAGGAAACAAAGAACATAGAGAGCTTCTCGAAAGATCTCGCTTCGATCGCCGACGTCTTCGTTATGGACGCGTTCGGCTCAAGCCACCGCGCTCACTGCTCGACGGTCGGCGTAACCGAATTTGTTAAGGAAACCGCTGTCGGTTACCTTATGCAAAAGGAAATTGAATACCTCGGCAATGCCGTTGAAAACCCTGTTCGCCCCTTCGTTGCAATCTTGGGCGGTGCGAAGGTTGCCGATAAACTTGCGGTTATTTCAAACCTTCTCGAAAAATGCGACACCCTCATTATCGGCGGCGGCATGGCGTATACCTTCTTAAAAGCGCAGGGTCTCGAAGTCGGAACATCCCTCGTTGACCTTGAAAAGGTTGATTACTGCAAAGAGATGCTCGCGAAGGCGGCAAGCCTTAATAAAAAGCTTCTCCTCCCCCTCGACACCGTTGTAACCGCTTCTTTCCCCGACCCGATTGACGCGCCGATAGAAGTTACTACCGTTGATGCAAACAAAATCCCGTCCGATAAAATGGGCGTGGACATCGGCGAAAAAACCCGCGCCGCTTTTGCAGAAGCCGTTAAAACCGCAAAAACCGTCGTTTGGAACGGTCCTATGGGCGTTTTCGAGAATCCCGTCTTAGCTCAAGGCACAATCGCGGTTGCAAAAGCCCTTGCCGACACAGACGCAACAACAATTATCGGCGGCGGCGACTCAGCGGCGGCTGTAGTTCAGCTCGGCTTCGCAGACAAAATGTCCCACATCTCCACAGGCGGCGGCGCATCCCTCGAGTATCTCGAAGGCAAGGTTTTACCCGGCGTAGCGGCTATTGCAGATAAGAAGTAGGTTAAATATGAATAAAAATTTACGCAAACCCGTTATCGCCGGTAACTGGAAGATGAACAAGACGGCGGCTGAGGCGGAAACTTTAATCGGCGAGCTTATCCCGGTTGCAAAAGATGCAACCTGCGAAACCGTTATCTGTGTGCCTTACACCGACCTTGCCGTTGCTGTAAAACTCACTGCCGGAACAAACATAAAAGTCGGTGCTCAAAATTGCCATTTCAAAAAATCCGGGGCATTTACCGGTGAGATTTCTGCCGAAATGCTTAAAACTACCGGTGTGGAATACGTTATAATCGGGCATAGTGAACGCCGGCAATATTTCGCGGAAACCGACCTGACCGTTAACCGCCGCACAAAAGCCGCGCTTGAAGCGGGCTTAAAAGTTATCCTCTGCGTTGGCGAAATGCTTTCCGAGCGTGAAGACGGCATAACCGAAACGGTTGTGAAGCTTCAAACAATCGCCGACCTCACCGATATTACCGCGGAGCAGATGAAAAACGTCATTATCGCGTACGAGCCTGTCTGGGCAATCGGCACAGGCAAGGTTGCGACGGACGAACAGGCGGAGGAAGTTTGCGCATTTATCCGCGCTGTCTTGGCGGAAAAGTACGGCAAGGCTGTCGCTGACGGCGTAGTAATCCAATACGGCGGCTCAATGAACCCGAAGAATGCCGCAGGGCTTCTTGCGAAAGAAAATATCGACGGCGGACTTATCGGCGGTGCATCGCTTAAGGCGGAAGACTTCGCAGCGTTGCTCAGTGCGGCTACAAACGGCTAATCCGGCGAGGTTTCCACGCAAGTTCGGTTAGCCCCCCTTAACATTTGGCTAAAAGAGGAAAATATATGTCTAAAAAACCATTGGCACTTATAATAATGGACGGCTTTGGGATAAACCCGGACAGTTTCGGCAACGCTATTATGGCGGCGACGACGCCGAACCTTTGCGGTTATTGGAATAATAATCCACATACACAGCTCGGCGCGTCCGGCATGGACGTCGGCTTGCCTGACGGGCAGATGGGCAACAGTGAGGTCGGGCATACCAATATGGGAGCGGGCAGAATTGTTTACCAAGAACTTACAAGGATAACGAAATCAATCCGCGACGGCGACTTTTTCACAAACCCGGTGATTAACGAGGCGATGGATAAAGCGAAAGCTGACGGAAAAAGACTTCACCTCTACGGGCTTCTCTCCGACGGCGGCGTCCACAGCCACAACACCCACCTTTACGCCCTCCTTGAGCTTGCGAAGCGGAAAGGTTTCGCCCCCGATGACGTTTTCGTACATTGTTTCATGGACGGCAGAGATGTTCCGCCGGAATCGGGGAAAGGCTTTGTCGAGGAGCTTACCGAGAAGCTTGCTGAAATCGGCGTGGGAAGAATCGGCGTAATCTCCGGGCGTTACTACGCCATGGACCGCGACACAAACTGGGATCGCGTTAAAAAAGCTTACGACGCGTTAACGCTTGGCGAGGGCAACCACGCTCCCGACGGCGTGTCAGCAATGGCGGACAGCTACGCGGCGGGCGTAACCGACGAATTCGTTGTGCCTGTTGTAATTGACGGCGCAAAACCGATCGAATCGGGCGACAGCATCATTTTCTACAACTTCCGCCCCGACAGGGCGAGGGAGATTACCCGCGTTTTCGTTGACCCGGATTTTAAGGGCTTCGAGCGGAAATTACTCAAATTAAATTACGTTTGCTTTACACAATATGACGCGTCAATGCCGAATGTCGAGGTTGCGTTTAAGCCGGAATCGCTTTCTAATACTTTCGGCGAATACATCTCCAAAAAAGGCTTGACACAGCTTAGAATTGCCGAGACTGAAAAATACGCACACGTGACATTCTTCTTCAACGGCGGCGTTGAGAAGCAATACCCCTTTGAACAGCGAATTCTTGTGAACTCGCCGAAGGTTGCGACATACGATTTACAGCCCGAGATGAGTGCATATGAAGTCACCGACAGATGCACTGCGGCGATTGACGAGGATAACCTTGACGTTATTATCCTAAATTTCGCCAACTGCGACATGGTCGGGCATACCGGCGTTTTTGAGGCGGCGAAAGCGGCTGTTGAGGCGGTTGACAAATGTGTCGGGCGTGTTGCAGAGAAAGTTCTCTCGAAGGGCGGCTCTGTGCTTATTACCGCCGACCACGGCAACGCCGACAAAATGTATGAGCCGGACGGTTCGCCGTTCACCGCCCACACGACAAATCCCGTGCCGTTTATAGTCCTCGGGCAGGGTGCTGTAACCCTCCGCGACGGCGGCGTTTTAGCGGACATTGCGCCGACTATGCTTAAGATTTTGGCACTTCCGCAACCGCCCGAAATGACCGGCAAGAGCATAATAGAATAGGTAAAAATATGATAATTAAGCCAAAGATTAGAGGTTTCATCTGCACAACCGCACATCCGATAGGCTGTGCGGAGATTGTTAGGCGCGAAATTGACTACGTTAAGGCGCAAAAACCTATTGAGGACTGCCCGAAGCGGGTGCTTGTTATCGGCGCGTCGATGGGGTATGGGCTTGCGAGCCGGATTGCGCTTGCTTTCGGCGGAAAAGCAGATACCCTCGGCGTCATGTACGACAAGCCGCCGCAGGGGAGCCGCACGGGTACTGCCGGCTGGTACAACACCGAGGCTTTCGAGGAATGTGCGAAGGACGCGGGACTGTACGCGAAGACGGTTAACGGTGACGCATTCTCCCCCGACATAAAAGATATGGTAATTGATGTCATAAAAAAGGACTGGGGAACCTGCGACATGGTTGTCTACAGCCTTGCCGCGCCGCGCAGATGCCTTTACGACAGTGAGGACGGCGAAAATGACACGATAGTTTCGTCTGTCTTAAAAACAATCGGCGAGGATTACACAAACAAAACCATAAATTTACAGACGGGCGAGATTACAAAAGTTACCGTAACCCCGGCGACGGACGAAGAAATCGCAAACACCGTTAAAGTCATGGGCGGCGAGGACTGGGAAGAATGGATCGAAGCCCTCTCCGACGCGGGCGTTCTCGACCCGAAAGCGGTTACAATCGCCTATTCATATATCGGACCCGAACTCACCCACCCGCTCTACAAAGACGGAACGATCGGCAAGGCGAAAGAAAACCTTATCGAAACGGCGAAGAAGCTTGAGGCGGAAAACGACGGCATATCCGCTTTCGTGGCGGTTAACAAAGCCCTTGTAACCCAGTCTTCAAGCGCAATCCCGATAGTTCCGCTCTATATCTCGGTGCTTTTTAAGGTGATGAAAGGAAAGGGCTTTCACGAAGGCACAATTGAGCAGATGTACCGCCTTTTCGCCGACAAGCTGTTTGGTGCTGAATCGGAGATTTCTACCGACGAAAACGGACTTATCCGCATGGACGATTACGAAATGTCCCCCGATGTTCAGGCGGAAGTTGCCGCAATTTGGGAGATGATTAACTCCGACAACGCGAAAGAACTTGCAGATATTTCCGGCTATCAACACGATTTTCTCGAACTTTTCGGCTTTGATGTTCCTTATGTTGACTACAACGCCGAAGTGTGAATTTTCTGTAAACTTTAGCATTAACCCTTGACAAAACAGATAGAAAAAGTTATAATTACAATAGTACAATAAAGAAGAACGCCCTGTTCTCACCTACCGGCTGTGCGGTGTGCTGCGCTGATACGCGATGTATCTCCCGCAATTAAATCTGCTTGGTATGGTCAATAGTTTTATTCCGCGATTAACACGGGATTTTTGGGGCGTTTTCACGTCCTTTTAGTTTTTACAGGAGGGGTTTTCTATAGCAAAACAAGAATTACCGATAAACAACCAAATCCGCGAACGTGAAGTCCGCCTTATCGGTGCCGACGGCGCACAGCTTGGTATCGTATCCGGCAGAGATGCTCAAAGCATGGCGGACGAAAAAGAACTCGATTTAGTCATGATCAGTCCCGGGGCTGTTCCCCCGGTCTGTAAGATAATGGACTACGGTAAATTTGTCTTCGAGAAGAACAAACGCGACAAAGAAGCAAAGAAAAACCAGAAAATCGTCGAGACAAAAGAAATCAGAATGTTCTCAACAATCGACACCAACGACTTTAACACAAAAGTTTCCCACGCTTGCAGTTTCCTCAAGGGCGGCGACAAAGTAAAAGTCCAAGTCCGCTTCCGCAAACGCGCAATCGCTCACCCTCACCTCGGCGAAGAGCTTCTCATTAAATTCCGCGAAGCTTGCTCCGAGTTCGGCTCTCACGAGGGCAAACCCGTCATGGAAGGCAGACAGATGATGATCCTCCTAACCCCGAAAAAGGCGGTAGGCAGCACAGGGACGGCGGCGGCAACAGAGACGACTGCTCAAGAAAAAAAGTAAATCCCATAAAAATGGAATGGAGCTAATAAAAATGATAAAGCAAAAATCACATTCCGGTGCGAAAAAGCGTTTTTCCATCACCGGCTCAGGTAAAGTTAAATTTCAACACGCGAACAAACTTCACCGCCGTATCTCAAAAACTCACAAATCTAAGCGTCAAGGCCGCAACGCCGGAATCTGCTCATCCGCAAACGCGGCAACCATGAAGGTTCTGATACCCTACAAATAAGCCCGGGCGTTTTTTTACCCGCGCAAAAAATTAATGATAACGAGGTTTTAAGATAGATGGCACGTGTAAAAGGTGCGCTCGCTACGCGCAAGAGAAGGAACAAGACATTAAAGCTTGCGAAGGGATATTGGGGCGCGAAAAGCAAGCACTTCAAAATGGCTAAAGAAGCCGTAATGAAATCCGGGCAGTACGCTTATATCTCCCGCAGACTCAAAAAGAGAGATTTCAGAAGCCTTTGGATAACCCGTATTTCCGCGGCTTGTAAACTAAACGGCATGAACTATTCGACATTTATAAACGGGCTTAAAAAAGCGGGGATAACCCTCAACCGCAAAATGCTTTCCGAGATTGCTATAAGCGATGCGGCAGGTTTTACAAAACTTACCGAAACAGCTAAGGCGGCTCTTTGAAGCCTTAAAAGATAACTTAAAAAATGGGTTAGCGGACGCGGTTCGCTAACTCTTTTTGAGAAAAATTAACATATGAACATCGTATCTGCGGATAACGCAAAAATAAAAGAATATAATAAACTAGCAAAGCATAAAAAATACAGGGATGAACTGGGCAAATTTGTCCTCGAGGGCGAACGGCTCGTGTCTGACGCGGCTTTGGGCGGGATAATCCCCGAAATGATATTTTGTACCGAGAAGTTCGCGGAAAAATATGACAACGCTTATATTATCACCGAGGCTATTGCAGAACGTATAAGCGAAACAAAATCTACTCAAGGTATATTCGCAGTCTGCACAAAACCGCCGGAAAAGCCTGTAAAATCGGACAAGGTTATCGTCTTAGCGGGCTTACAGGACCCCGGCAACATCGGCACAATAATCCGCACAGCCGATGCAATGGGAATTACTGACATAATCGCAATAAACACCGCCGACATCTATTCGCCGAAATGCACAAGGGCGGCGATGGGGAGCCTCTTTCATGTTAACATTGTTTGCGCAAACTCACTTCCCGAAATTTTGCAGGGTTACACCGTTTATGCGGCGGTAACAGGCGGCGCGGCTGACGTTCGGAGCGTTTCTTTCGACAAAAAAAGCGCGATAATAATCGGTAACGAAGCTAACGGCATACCCGAAGAAATTCTCGAAAAATCGGATATGCGTATTACTATAAATATGCCCGGCAACGCTGAATCGCTTAACGCGGCGGCGGCGGCGGCAATCTTAATCTGGGAACTCCGGAGGGGAACATAAAAAATGTCAAATCTTGTTATAGTCGAATCACCCGCGAAGGCGAAGACAATCGGGAAATATCTTGGGAAAGATTACGATGTAATTGCCTCAATGGGGCACGTTCGCGACCTTCTCAAGTCGAAGATGGGGATTGACTTCGAGAACGGTTTTACCCCCACTTACACAGAGATGAAGGGCAAAGAAGACATTATAAAAAAGCTCAAAACGGCGGCGAAGAAGGCTGATTACGTTTACCTTGCGACCGACCCGGACCGCGAGGGCGAAGCTATTTCTTGGCATCTTGCCCAAATTTTGGGCTTGCCGCTCGACAACAAAAACCGTGTAACCTTCAACGAGATTACAAAAAGCGGAATCGACGCCGGTATGAAAGGCAAGCGCAGGATTGACATGGAGCTTGTCAATGCCCAACAGGCGAGGCGTCTTCTCGATCGGATCGTCGGCTATAATCTCTCGCCGTTTTTGTGGCGGAAGGTTAAGCGCGGTCTCTCCGCAGGGCGTGTGCAGTCGGTTGCGGTGTCGCTAATCGTTGACCGCGAGAACGAAATCCGCGCATTTTCGCCGGAAGAATATTACACAATCGACGGAATTGCCTTTGCGCCGCCCTCCCGCAAGCAGTTTGAAATCAGCTACTACGGCGTTGAGGGCAAGAAAAAGGAGCTTAAAAACGAGCGTCAGGCTCTCGATATAATGAAGCGAATCGACGGCGCAGATTTCGCCGTTTCAAGCGTTAAAAAATCCGTCCGCAAAAAATCTCCCGCGCCTCCGTTCACAACCTCGACCCTCCAACAGGAAGCATCGAAGAAATTAGGTTTCGCCGCCTCCCGCACTATGAAAGCGGCGCAAACGCTCTACGAGGGCGTTGACGTTGACGATCTCGGCACGCTGGGACTTATTACCTATATGCGTACCGACTCGCTTCGTATTGCCGACGAAGCCAAGGCAACCGCTGCCGAGACGATTAAAGAAATATACGGAAAAGAATATGTTCCCGAAAAATACAATGAGTATAAATCAAAAAAGGCAGCCCAAGACGCTCATGAAGCAATCCGCCCGTCTATCCCGTCGATAACCCCCGAAAAGGTCAAGGGCAGCCTCAACTCCGACCAATACAAGCTTTACAAGCTCATCTGGGAGCGTTTTATCGCGAGCCAGATGACGTCATGCACCCTCGACATGGTTTCCGCCGACAATAACGCGAACGGCGTAACCTTCCGCGCAACCGGCTTCACCGTGCGTTTTGCGGGCTACACAGTCTTATACCAAGAATCGAAGGACGAGGACGAGTCAAAATCCCTCCCCGAGCTTCACGAGGGCGACAAGCTCAAGATAAAATCTCTCGAGAAAAAACAGCACTTCACCTCGCCGCCCCCGCGCTACACAGAGGCTTCCCTCATCAAGGCGATGGAAGAAAACGGCATAGGTCGCCCCTCAACCTACGCGCCGACGATTAGCACAATCATAAACCGTTACTACGTCGAACGCGAGGGCAAGGCGTTAAAGCCCACGCCGCTGGGCGAAGTTACGACAGAACTCATGAAAGACCACTTCAAAAATATCGTGGACACCCGCTTCACCGCCGGCATGGAAGAAGAACTCGACGAAATCGAAGAGGGCAAGAAAAATTGGCAAGACACACTCAAAGACTTCTACAGCGATTTTGAAACCGAGCTGAAAGAAGCCGAAACAGCCATGGAGGGCAAGCGGATGCGCGTGCCGTCCGAAGAGACGAACGAAGTCTGCGAAGTTTGCGGAAAACCCATGGTCATAAAAATCGGGCGTTTCGGCAAATTCCTCGCCTGCTCCGGCTTCCCCGACTGCACCAACACAAAGCGGATCGCCGTTGACACCGGCGGAATCTGCCCCAAGTGCGGCTCCCGCATCTTGGCAAAAAAATCCCAAAAAGGCAAAAAATACTACGGCTGTGAAATGAATCCCCAGTGCGATTTCATGACGTGGGACCAGCCCCTCTCCGACAAATGCCCCAAATGCAACAACGGCACAACCCTCTTCCGCAAAGGCTCAAAGGTATATTGCGTTAAATGCGATTATACTGACAGTTATAAAAAATTATAAGAATACAAAATGGATAAAATATCGGTAATCGGCGGCGGGTTCAGTGGGGTTGAAGCGGCTTTTGCGCTTGCTTCGCACGGCTTTTCTGTTACCCTTTTTGAACAGAAGCCCGCTAAGTACACCCCCGCGCATAGCTACCCCGGGCTTTGCGAGCTTGTCTGTTCAAATTCGTTTAAGGCGTCGCGTATTAATTCTGCCGCCGGGCTCCTCAAAGCGGAGATGAAACTCCTCGGCAGTCTTACCGTTCCCGTTGCCGAAAGCTGCGCTGTTCCGGCAGGCGGGGCGTTGGCTGTTGACCGCAAGGCGTTTTCGGACGCGATAACATTGAAAATTGCCGCCCACCCGCTAATCACTGTCGAAAACTACGAAATAACCGAAATCCCCGACGGTAACGTCATTATCGCTACAGGTCCTCTTACCGACGGCGGTTTGGCAGAAAGTATACAAAAAGTATTAAGTGCGGCAAAATGTACAGCTTCGGGGGCTGAAACAGCGGGCAATTCCGGCGAATTCCTACATTTTTTCGATGCCGCCGCCCCGATTATTACGGCGGAGTCTATCGACATGAACACGGCGTTTTTCGGCGCGAGATACGGCCGCGGCGAGGACGATTATATAAACTGCCCATTTAACGAAAAGGCGGATTACGAGAGGTTTATTAACGCGCTTATAACCGCCGAATCCGCCCCGAAGCATGAAATTGACAGGGTTTATGAGGGTTGTATGCCGATTGAGGTTTTGGCGAAAAGGGGCTTTGACGCGCCGCGCTTCGGTCCGCTCAAGCCTGTGGGCTTCACCGACCCTGTAACCGGGCGGCGGCCATACGCGCTTGTCCAGCTTCGGAAAGAGACGAGCGAGGGCAGGCTTTATAACATTGTCGGTTTTCAGACGAACCTAAAATTCGGAGAACAAGAACGTGTTTTCCGTCTTATCCCGGGGCTTCAAAACGCCGAGTTTGCGCGATACGGCGTCATGCACCGCAACAGCTTTATCGACAGCCCGAGGCTTCTCAACGCGGATTTTTCGCTAAGAAAAGATGGGCGGATAATCTTCGCGGGGCAGATTAGCGGCGTTGAGGGTTACATGGAATCGGCGGCGAGCGGGCTTATCGCCGGGATTTCCCTTGCAAGAAAATTAGCGGACAAGCCGCCGCTGCTCTTGCCGAAAACGACCATGACAGGCGCGTTAACGGCGTATATTTCGGACGAATCGGTAAAAAAATTCGAGCCGATGGGTGCGAATATGGGGATACTGCCGCCGCTCTGTGAGCCGATTAAGGGCAAGCAGGAGCGTTATCAAGCTTTGGCGGACAGGGCGATTGCCGACTTAGAGAGGATATTATGAGAATAGTTGTTGATGCTTTCGGCGGGGATAATGCGCCGGGGGAAGTTATTAAGGGCGCTTATAGGGCTTTGAAGGAGCTTGAAGTTGAGATAGTTCTTTCGGGGGATAAGGATAAGATACGGCAAACGGCGCGTGAGATTGCTGTGCCGCTTAATGATTTTCACGTGCTAAATACGGATGTTGTTTTTGATATTCATGAAGAGCCTACCAAGATTTTGAAAGAATATAAAGACTCTTCGATGGCGATTGGGCTGAGGGCTTGCGCCGAGGGGAAAGGCGACGCGTTCGTTTCGGCGGGTTCGACGGGGGCGTTGACTGTCGGGGGGACATTTATTGCAAAGCGGCTTAAGGGGATAAAACGCCCGGCACTTGCGCCGATTCTGCCGTCGGACAAGGGGTCTTTCATGCTGCTTGATGCGGGGGCGAATACCGAGTGCCGCCCGGAGATGATTGTCACGTTCGCACTCATGGGTTCAGCCTACATGGAAGCTGTCGGGGGGATTTTTTCGCCGAAAGTCGGTCTATTAAACATCGGCACGGAGGAGACGAAGGGCAGACCGGTCGATGTTGAAACCTATAAGCTTCTGCAAAACGCGCCGATAGAATTTTACGGCAATGTTGAAGCGCGTGAACTGCCGATCGGGGAATGTGACGTTGTGGTTGCGGACGGATTTACCGGGAATATCGCGCTGAAACTTTATGAGGGCATGGGCTCATATTTCGGGAAGACGTTAAAGGGAATGTTAACCGGCGGGGCGGGGACGATTGCGGGGGCGCTTATACTTAAAAAGATTAAGGCGTTTCGCAAGAAGATGGACTATAAAGAGGTCGGCGGCGCAGTCCTTCTCGGGGTTTCAAAGCCTGTTATAAAGGCACACGGAAGCTCCGACGCAACGGCTTTTTATAACGCAATCCGTCAGGCGAAACTTTGCGTTGACGGCGATATAATCGGAAAAATTACGGAGAAACTCACCGCTGATGAAAATAGCTGAAAATAACGCCGTGCTTCTTGAAACGGCGATCGGTTATATCTTTAACGATAAAAATTTAGCGCTTGAGGCACTCTGCCACTCAAGTTATGTTAACGAGGCTGAAATTAAGATTCGGTCTTATGAGAGGCTCGAGTTTTTGGGGGACAGCGTTCTTTCCGTCGTTATATCGAAGTGGATTTATGAAAAATATCCCAAACTTTCGGAGGGGGAACTCTCGAAGCTCCGCACGGCTCTTGTCTGTGAAGACGCGCTTTGCGAATTTGCGAAGCGGATAAATTTGTCAGAAATGATCCTCTTCGGGCAGGGCGAAAAGAAGCTCGGCACAAGGGGGAAACATTCGATAATCGCGGACGTTTTCGAGTCGATTATTGCTGCAATTTATCTCGATTCCGACATAAATCGGGTGACGGAATATATTTTAAGCTTCATGCCGGCAGACCCCGCCGCCGTTTATATGGACAGCGTCGGCGTAAAGAGCGACTATAAAACGAAGCTCCAAGAGATAATCCAAAAAAACCCTGAGGAACATATCGAATACGCCGTCTTAGCCGAAGAAGGTCCGCCGCACGCGAGGGTTTTCACCGCCGCCGTCATGCTCAATTCAAATGTTTTATCGAAGGGGCAAGGCAAAACGAAGAAGCAAGCCGAGCAGGAAGCCGCAAAAGCCGCCCTGTCGCTGATGGGGCTTAAATAAAGGAGGAAATTATGTACACATTTACCGCAGATCTCGAAACAGGGAACAAGCTAATCGACACCGAACACCGTCAGCTTTTTGCCGCGATAAACGGCTTACTCGAAGCTTGCAACGCCGGTCAGGGGCGTGCGAACGTCGAAAAGACTGTGAAATTTTTAGAGGACTACACCGCGAAGCATTTTTCGGACGAAGAGGAACTTCAAAAGAAGTCAAAATACCCCGATTACGCAAACCACCACAATATCCACGAGGGTTTCAAACGCCATGTGGCGGAAATCGGCGCGGAACTAAACGCAAAAGGTCCGTCGATTTTACTCGTCTCAAAGGTCAATTCCGAAATCGGCGATTGGCTCATAAACCATATCAGAACGCAGGACAAGAAGCTCGCCGCACACATAAAGGCGAATTCTTAGTACATAGCAAATTTTACACATAATAAATTTTCCCCCTTTTGATAATACTACTAAAGCAAACCCTACCTATCAAAAGGAGTTAAATTATTATAATGAAGAAATCAACAACTACAACTACAAAAACAACACGTTCTTCCGGCAGCTCATCCTCTTCCTCATCCTCTGCACAACCGAAGTCAACACCATCCGTTCAACCCACAGCTCACGGCAGAGACACCCTCGAAAGATTTAAGATGGAAGCCGCTTCCGAAGTCGGCGTTCAGCTCAAAAACGGCTATAACGGCAACCTAACATCAAAACAAGCCGGCGCAATCGGCGGACAGATGGTCAAGAAGATGATTGATTCCTATAAAAAAGGAAACAAAAGTTAACACAAAAATAAGAGCAGACCAATAAAACGGTCTGCTCTGTCTTTATTTTAATACCACAAATACTCCCGAACGTTTTGTTACGAATTCTAATTTCCCGTCTTTGACCATTGCCGTCGTGCTATAATATTTGTCCGCCTTTTCGTTGTAGATTATAATATCGAAGCTGTCAGTGTCGGCGGCGGTTATGCCCAAGCTTTCAAGGCTTATGCTGAAAGCCGCTTCTTCATAAAAGCCGTTTTTTTCTGCCGTTTCAAAAGCCGCTAAGGCTTCTCTGTCGAATTTCGCGGCAATTTCTTCGCCATTTTCGGAATGAAAAGTTATGTCGAATAAAATCTGCCCGGTCGTGTCTGTTAGCGGAACTTCTATTCTGTTAAACGACAGAATAACCTCCGTGTCTCCCGCCGCTTCGATGAGTTTTTCTATCGTCTTTGCAGAAATTCCAACCGCGCCGTCGGGGATTGTTATGGTAATTGATGCCGCGTTTTCTTGTTTCACGGCCTTTTTGACGAGTTCTGCTGTCTTTTCGGAGTTTACGCTGCCGGACGGGTTCAGCACCGCCGCCGCAGTTAAATATACCGGCTCGGGGAGAGGCGTAAATATCGGCAATCTCGGCGGTTCGGACGGCGTGTATGACGGATAGTAAGGTGTCGGCGAGGGCGGCGGTGTCGGCTCGGGTTCCGGCGTCGGCTCGGGTTCCGGCTCGGGTTCCGGCTCGGGCTCCGGCTCTGGTTCCGGCTCCGGCTCAGGTTCGGGCAGTACCTCTACCCAATAGGCATAAAGATAGGTATTTTTGATTATCGGCGTGTCGAAACTGAATTCGTTAACAAAGGTTACGTCGTCGGTATACCAGCCGACAAAGGCGTAGCCCTCACGCTCCGGGGCTTCCGGGGCGGTTGCCGTTCTCCATGGGCTTATCGTCTGAAACGGAATATAATTCCCGCCGTTTGCGAAGAAGAAGACTATGTATGTTGTCGGCGGAGGCGGCGGAGGGGGAGGCGGTGCGGCAACCGCCGGACTAAGCCCTGCCGCCGCACTCCCGAAAGAAGTTATTATATCCGCTTCGGCGTTATGTGCCTCAGCTTGCGACATATCCGGCAAGCCTTCGGGGAACGATTTCCCTGTAGGAAAGGAATTGCCGTAATATTTAATATTTGTCATTGTTTTCGGGTTAAACTCGACAAAGTAACTGCCGCCCCCGTAGGTGAAAGGTTTGGTATAATTAATCGCAGCCGAAAATGAACTGTCTATTATCGTTAAATTTGCATCGCCGCTGCGGTATTCGCAAAGCAATGCATTATTCTGCGAATAACCGGCGTCGGCATTAAATGTACAATCCGAAAAAAGGAAGTTCGCGTTGCCCGTTATAGTGATATACCGTTCACTGTTAATTAATGACGGTTTCATGGTTACTGTTGTGTTCTTAAAATACGCATCACCGCTTCCGCTGCCGTAGACGATGTGATCTACCCCCGTAACCGTGCAATTATTAAATACCGCGCTTCCGTTTACATATAAGGTTTGCATACTGTTGCTATCAAACGTTACATTTTCAAATTTGCAACCTTCTGCGTAAATCGCGGCGGCAATTGCCGATTGATCGTGACTGTTTACATAAGTATGATTATTCCGGATATTCAGGTTATTTATGGTAACGCCTTCAGCGATACCGGCGATTAATAATACGCTGAAATTGGCGGGGTTTTGATTTTCATGTATCGAATATTCAAGCGTTGCGCCATTGCCGTTTATTGTAAGCCCGGGCGTGTTAATTACTACCTGTTCCGGCACAAGCGTTGCGCCGGGCGGAATATCAATTGTAGTATATTCGTTTGTTACCGCTAATTCAATCAGCACATTAAGCGAGATAGGATCATCCGCCGAAACGGAAACACCCCCCGCAAAAAGAGTTATAATCGCAATAAATATTACACTTAGTAATTTTTTCATAAAAAAACTTTCCTTAAGTTTACTAAGGAAAGTTTATCACATTTTTTATAAAATGTCAATAGCCCCGTGGAAACTTTCTCTGCCGAAGCCTTTCAGAATAACCGTTCCGTCCTCTTTGTAGGTTACAAAAAGCTTCCCGCCGCGGACCTCGACTTCGGTTTCGGTGTCTATGTCCGCGAAGCCGTTTTTAACCGCCGCAACGACGGTTGCGCAGGTTCCTGTCCCGCAGGCAAGAGTCTCGCCGGTGCCGCGTTCCCAGACGCGCATTTTAAGGTGTGTGCGGTCTTTAACCGTGACGAATTCGGCGTTGACCCGCTCGGGGAAATTTTTGTGGAACTCGATAAGTTTTCCGTCGCGGAGGAAGTCTTCTTCCGAAATATCGGTAAATATTACAAAATGCGGATTCCCCATCGAAACCGCCGTGCCTGTATAACGCACGCCGTTTTTGAGGGTTATTTTTTTGTTTATGAACGTCTCCTCGTCCGAAAGAACAGGGATTTTTTTTGCGGAAAGGATCGCCTTGCCCATGTTGACGGAGGTTGATAATACCGTTTTTCCGTCCGTCTCAAGGGTTAATGTTTTAATCCCGGAAAGGGTTTCGAGGGTTATCACCGTCTTGTCGGTTAAGCCGTGTTCAAACACAAACTTCCCGATACAGATTGAAGCGTTCCCGCACATCTTCCCTTCCGAGCCGTCGTTGTTAAACATTCTCATACGAAAGTCAGCGGCGTCGGACTTGCAGATTAGCACAATTCCGTCCCCGCCAACGCCGAAATGCCGGTCGGACAGTTTTATCGCGCTGTCCGGCAAATCAGCGGCAATCTCTGCCGGAATTCCGCCTGTGCAGTCGAAATAAACGTAATCGTTCCCTGCACTTTCCATCTTTGAAAATACCATCTGTTAGCCTCACATCTCGTATGTTTTAAGAATCCCGCGTGCGACTTCAACCTGTCTTGAACGCGTATCCATGGCGGTTTTTTGTATGTAGCGGTGTGCCTCTGCTTCGGTGAGGCTCAGGGTTTTCGAGAGAACAAACTTCGCCCGCTCGATAAGTTTTATGTCCGCAATCTTAGTCTCCGCCTCGACGAGCTTACCCCGGACATTTAAGTCCGTTTCTTTCATTCTGACGATATTGCGGACGGTCAGTTCAAGCGCGGAAGCTGAAAACGGCTTCGACACAAGCATAATCGCACTGTTCCCGATACGCTCGATAACCTTTTCGATATTCTTCGCCGGAACGGCGCAAAGTACGAATGTATCGTCGGTTTTCGCAGTCGCCGCCGCTTCATCAAGCCCGAAACGCCCCTCAAGCGGAAGATTATATATAACAATGTCGAAGCCGGAAAAAGCCCTGCCGTCCTCGTTCCCACGTTCGGACACGGTAATGGTGTCCGCGCCGGCTTTAGTCAGTGCAGAATGGAAAACCGCCGCAATTTCGCTGTTCGCCGATACAATTAAAGATTTCATATTTATTGGTTTACATAAAGCTCGGTATACGGATTAGAACTGTTCGGTGTTAATTTATAAAAGTGTGAAGAAAGTATATCCGCCGCTTTTATATCAAACCTTTCACAGAATTCGCTTATGCCGGGAGTAATGCTCTCCATGTCCGAGGCAGTCGCAGTGGTAATTTCAACCTGTGCGGGGAGATTAACCGGGAGCTTTTCGGTGCGGATAAAAATCTCGCCGCCGTGCATACCCGTCCCGCAGAATCCCCCGACAGGGCATCTGTCCTCATAGCCTATCCCGAGAACGATAATCCGCCCGCCAGCCTGATATTCCCCGAGGAAAGAGCCGGTTTTTCCGCCGATAATAATGTTCGGAACCTTCTCGTTATATTCTTTCATGTGAATCCCGGCGCGATAACCGGCATCGTCCTTGACGTAAATCTTGCCGTCCCGCATACCATACCCGCAGGCGTCCCCGACACAGCCGTGAATAATAATCTCCCCGGAGTCCATGGTGTCGCCCGTCGCGTCTTGGGCATTGCCGCGAATGACAAGGTTAACGCCGTTCAGATACGCCCCGAGGCCGTTCCCGGGCGTACCGATAACGGTTATATCCTTGCCCGGGGAGTTCGTCCCGATATAACGCTGTCCGCAGACATTCTCGACCGTTATGGTATTATCGGGAGCATCGGCAATCTCGCGGTTTAGCTCTTTGTAATACTTGTTTTTTGCATCTATAGTTATCATAATTTTTCCTCTTAGTGGAATTCTGCAAGCTTCTTGTCGCGGCGTGTGCGTGAGAATGCCGCAAGCCCGGGGTTATCTTTTAAAAGGTTAAAGTCAATATCCGAGAGGTTTATTTTTTCCTTAATAAGCGAAGTGTAAATCCCCGCTTTTGAGACAAATTTCCCCATCAGGATAAACCCGACAAGCCTGTCAGCCTTTATAAAGAGCTTCTTGTAGCTGTCCCCGTCGATAACTTCGTACGCGTCGTCCCCGCTGTAACTTCCGGCGGTGATTATGTGAAGCCCGAAGAAGCCGATCGCGTTTTGCGGAATAGCGTTCACGTACATGAAGTCCTGCCCGGACATATTTTTTCCGGCAATTTCGCCCTGTAAGAACGCGTTCGGAAGTATCGCTAAAATGCGGTTTTCGCCCGCCGACGTATCGAACGACTCGGTGCAATCGCCCGCCGCGTAAATATCAGCTAAGCCTTTCACAGCCTGAGCCTTATCGGTAACAATTCCGCGGTTAACCTCGCCGCCCGCTTCTTTTATTAGTTCAACATTCGGGCGAACGCCGACCGCCATTATTAAAATATCGAAATCGACGGTTTCGCCGTTTTTAAGATGGGCGGTCTTTCCGGCGAAATTGTTAACAGACGTCCCGAGGTAGAATTTTACGCCCTTGCCCTCGATATGCGCTTTCATAATTGCCGCCGCTTCATCGTCAAGGATTGAGGATAAAATCCTGTCGGCAAGGTCAATTACGGTGATGTTTTCGGTGTATTCGTGGAGGGCTTCGGCGGCTTTCAGTCCGATTAAACCCGCGCCGACAATTAAGACTTTTGCGCCGGGCTTAACCGCTGCCTTAACCGCCTTCGCATCGTCATATTTCATGAATGTGAAATAGCCTGCCTCGTCAAGCCCCGGTGCCGGCGGCACAAACGGCTTTGAGCCTGTTCCGACAAGGAGCTTGTCGTAAGGCACTTCGCTGTTGTCGTCAAGGATAACCTTCTTTGCCGCTGTATCAATCTTCACGGCGCGTTTGCCGAGAATCGTGTCAACGTTGTTAACTTCGTAAAAATCTCTGTTGCGGTATTTCATGTTCTCGTCAGTCACCGCGTTTTTGAGCCAATATGAAATGAGCGGTCTTGAATAGGTGAAATAAGGCTCGTCGGAGATAATTGTTATCTTGCTTTCTTTGTCCTTGTCGCGAATCCCCTGTACGCAACCGATCCCGGCGGCGGAGTTGCCGATTATAACGTAGTTCATAGTACCGCCTGCCTTTCTGCGTTGGTTCGGTCTTCAAAGACGATTGCGCCGTTTATGCACTGCTTAACGCACCACGGTTCATTCCCCGCGTTTTTAACGCAGAGTTCGCACTTTGTAACGGTTTTCCCGCCGTTCTTCTCGTCGATTACAATACAGCCGTAAGGGCAGGTCAGCACGCAGGTGTAACACCCCACGCAACGCTCTGTGTCTATCGACACAAGCCCGTCATTATCAACCGACAACGCACCGGTTATGCAAGCCTTAACGCAGGGCGTGTCGTTACAGTGGCGGCACTGCACAGCGAAATGAATCTCGCCCGAATCCTCAACGTTAATGCGCGGCATTGCCTCCCTGTTTAACTTAAACGCCTTAACAATGCTGTCCTCACCGCTGTTTGCGAAGGCACACCAATATTCGCAGAGGTGACAGCCGAGGCAGCGGTTTTCGTTAACGTATACTCTTTTCATAAACCTACTCCTATTCCCCGGCGTGCATGATGCCTAAGATTTGCAGTTCTTTGTCCGATAAACCTATTCCGCGGAGCATGAGGCGGTTGCCCTTTAAGGCTTCGAGGGAGTTTATCCCCATTCCGCCCATCATCTCTTTTATCTCGTGGTCCCAAGCGCGGACAAGGTTCACGAGGCGTTTGTAAGCTATATCGGGGTTGAGCCTCTTAACGAGGTCGGGGCGTTGGGTTGCTATGCCCCAGTTGCATTTTGCGCCGTGACAGCTTCTGCAAAGGTGACAGCCTATCGCGAGAAGCGCAGGTGTTGCGATATAAAGCGCGTCTGCCCCGAGGGCGAATGCCTTAACCGCATCGGAGCTTGAGCGGATTGAACCCGCCGCAACGATTGAGATTTCGTTTCGTATCTGCTCGTCGCGAAGTCTCTGGTCAACCGAGGCAAGCGCAAGCTCTATCGGTATCCCGACGTTATCGCGAATCCGCGTGGGAGCTGCGCCTGTTCCGCCCCTGAAGCCGTCGATTACGAGTATATCAGCCCCCGAGCGTGCAATACCCGAGGCAATCGCCGCAACATTATGCACTGCCGCAATCTTCACGATAACCGGCTTTTTATAGTCGGTTGCTTCCTTAAGCGAGAATATCAATTGCCTTAGGTCTTCTATGGAATAAATATCGTGGTGCGGGGCGGGGGAGATTGCATCGGTGCCTTTGGGAATCATGCGGGTTTTTGAAACATCGTCCGAAACTTTCTTTCCCGGGAGATGTCCGCCGATACCGGGCTTTGCGCCCTGCCCCATCTTAATTTCAATCGCCGCACCGGCATCAAGGTAATCCTTCGACACGCCGAAACGCCCCGAGGCAACCTGAACGATAGTATTGGTTTTATACTGATAAAAATCCTGATGAAGTCCGCCCTCGCCGGTGTTATAAAAAGTACCTAATTCCGTCGCCGCCCTTGCAAGCGACTCATGGGCGTTATACGAGATTGAGCCGTAACTCATCGCCGAAAACATAATCGGGTATTTCAGTTCAAGCTGGGGGCTTTGTTCCGACATATCAATTGTGCCGTCGGGGTTGCGGGTTATGTGTGTGTGCTTCTTCCCGAGGAAAACCTTCGTCTCCATCGGCTCGCGAAGCGGATCTATCGACGGGTTCGTAACCTGCGAAGCGTTAATTAGCATTTTATCCCAATAAACCGGGAAGTCCTGCGGGTTGCCCATGCTTGATAAAAGCACCGCGCCTGTCGCCGCCTGACGGTAATTCTCGAGGATAAGCTGTTGGGAATAATTAGAAGCCTTGCGGAAACTGTTCGGGTTTTCGGTGATTTTTAAGGCGTTTGTCGGGCAGATTGTAACACAACGCTGACAGTCAACGCACTGTTCTTCATGCACAAACATCTTGTCAAAATCGGCGTCGTAATAATGCACTTCGTTAGAACATTGACGTTCGCAGGCCCGACACTTTATGCACCGGTCCGTATCTCGCAGGACAGCAAACGTCGCCGGGATATAGTTTACAGACATTTTCTTCTGCCCTCCTCGTTAAGTTCGGCAATAACCGCTTCGCCGCCGCGCGGTGCTCTTATTCCTGTCGCGTCCGGGCAGATTTCGCGGATTGCACATTCTTCCGACGCGATAAAAAACATATCGTCCTTTTCTGCTGTAACCATTGAGCGGAGCTTTAACCTGTCGTTTAGTGCCATAAGCCCGCCGGAATAACCGAGGATAATCGAAAACGGTCCCGTTATAAGTAAACTTGCAAAAGTGTTTCTGAGGTAATAGAGGCGTTCGCGTTCAGCCGTCGGTTTCGCATCAATGGTTGTCCAGAACGGAGACGCGATAACGTCCGCAATTTCGGTTAAGGAGAGGTTGCGGCGGCGGTGCAGGAAATCGAAGATGTAGGTTATAACCTCGGTGTCGGTGAGGAGCGTGCATTTATAGCCGAACATTTCGATGTACCGGCGGTTTGCATCATAGCTTGAAATTTCGCCGTTGTGGACAATTGTATAGTCAAGGAGCGCGAAGGGGTGAGCGCCGCCCCACCAGCCCGGAGTGTTTGTGGGATAACGCCCGTGGGCTGTCCATGAATAGCCCGCGTAGTCGTCGAGGCGATAGAATTTCCCGACGTCTTCGGGGAAGCCGACCGCCTTAAACACGCCCATATTCTTCCCCGAGGAGAAGACGTACGCGCCGTTTATTGTTGTGTTGATGTTGATAACGCATTTTGTAACGAATTCGGTTTCGTCAAGCTGTGAAGCGGCAAGGCGCGTCGGAAGCGGATTGACGAAATAACGCCATATAAGCGGCTCGTTCGTAATGCTCTTAACCTGACGCGTGGGGATACGCGAGAGGTTTACTATATCGAAATGCTCGTTAAGGAAACGCTCGGTCTCCTCACGGGCGGAGTTATTGTTAAAAAACAGATGGAAAGCATAAAGCTCTTTATATTCGGGGTAGATCCCGTAGCCGGCGAAGCCCCCGCCGAGACCGTTCGAGCGATCGTGCATAACGGCGATGGATTTTATCGCATCAGCCCCCGTTATCCGCCGTCCGTCACGGCTTATAAAACCCGTAATAGCACACCCGGACGGTATTCTCACCGCTCCTTCTTTTTGTAACATCAGTAATTCCCCTTTTGTTTTTCAAGAAATTTTCAATCAATTAATTTTAACATATAAAACAAGCCTTGTCAAGCCTTTTTTGCAATTTTATTTTCAAAACTTGCAAAATGTGACTAATAAACATAAAAATCGCCCCTAAAATCCTTGTTCTTGGTTAATTTGACAAACGGATATGAAAGATTAGGGGGGAATGTGTCAAAAAAAGAGTGTACTTTTTATATAGTACACTCGAAAATATCAGTCCTTCGCCGTAAGCATCTTAGCAGTAAGCCCTTCAAGCCGCCCGATTTTTCCGGCGAGGGTGTTTGCGATGTCCGGCGGCGCGTCTATTGCAACGCTGATGATGTTGCGGTTTCGGGCTTTATACGGCAGTCCCATTCGCCCGATGATATATTCGGCGTAATCGTGAAGGATAGCGTTTAAGGCGGGCGTGACGTCCCAGTCGGTGACGATAATGCCGATTAATGCAAGTTTTGAATCCATTTTATTCCTCCGAAAGTTAAGTATACTATAATTATTGACAAACGTTTCCGAAAGTATACTTATTTTCGTCTGAAACCGGCATTCTTTTCCATGTCCATTATAACCGATGCAAGAAGCGGCAGGATTATGCAGGCAACCGCGCCGCCGATTAGTGCTGTGAAAAGCTGTGTAATGCCGAACTGCGCGGAGATTGCAACAGCTTGCTTTTCGGGGAGCTTTAATATAAGCGGAACGCCGATTTTAACAACTGCAAGATAAAGCACCGTAAATTTCACGCCCGCGCCGGCAATCGCCGCAAGAACATATGTTACAATCGGTCTGATCTTGATTCGTGTTATTAAAAACCAAACAAGCACGATGGAGATGTTCCCCAGTATGATAAACGGCACAAGCCCCCAGTTCGGCGCAATGCCAAGCAGAGCCGCCATTAGAGGCGAAATTACCGAAACAGAAAGCCCGGAACCGACGCCGCCCAAAATCGCTGCAAGGATTAGTACAAGGTTAACGACAGATCCGGTTAAATACTGTCCGGCAGGCTTTGTCAACGACTGCAACGCCACAAGAAGCGCGATAAACACCGCCGTTTTAGCAATCCAATAAATTTTTGTTTTCATAAAAAATTCCTCCTTGAAAAAATAAAACGCGTTTCGTAAGTTTTCCGAAACGCGTTAATACACCTATAAAAGCACATAAAATGTACGTGTATTACTCGCTTTCGGCTCAGGCGGATAACCGGCTTTACCGTTAGGTTGTTGTATTCAGTTACGCTGTAAATCTGTCTTCTGTCCTCTCGCTTCACGCCTCTGTGTCAGGCTTTGCCTACACTTCCGAACATCTCAAGTTTTTCCTTAACCGTCGCCTTGATTGCTTCATAGCCGGGAGCAAGGAGTTTCCGGGGGTCGAAGCCTTTGCCCTCTAAGTCTTTCCCTGCTTCAATGTATGCCCTTGTCGCTTTTTGGAACGCCCATTGACATTCTGTGTTAACATTTATCTTCGCAACCCCGAGGGAGATTGCGTGCTTAATCATTTCGTCGGGGATTCCCGTGCCGCCGTGGAGAACGAGGGGCATATTGCCGACCTTCTCTTTAACCGCCGCAAGTGTTTCAAAAGACAAACCTTTCCAGTCCGCCGGATATGCGCCGTGAATGTTCCCGATACCTGCCGCAAGCATTGTTACGCCGAGGTCGGCAATGCGTTTGCATTCGTCCGGGTCTGCACATTCGCCCGCGCCGATTACGCCGTCCTCTTCGCCGCCGATTGAACCGACTTCCGCTTCGATCGACAAGCCCTTCGCGTTACATATTGCAACGAGTTCCTTCGTCTTCTCGACATTTTCGTCGATGGGATAGTGCGAGCCGTCGAACATTACGCTTGAGAAGCCCGACTCGATGCATTTTTTTGCACCCTCATATGTTCCGTGGTCAAGATGAAGCGCAACGGGAACGGTTATGCCAAGTTCTTCAAGCATTGTGCTTGTCATAGCCGCAACCGTCTTAAACCCTGTCATGTATTTCCCCGCGCCTTCGGAAACGCCGAGGATTATCGGAGAGCGAAGTTCATTCGCGGTTATAACAGCCGCCTTTGTCCATTCGAGGTTGTTGATGTTTATCTGTGCAACGGCGTATTTTCCCGCCGCCGCTTTTGCGAGCATATCCTTCGCAGATACAAGTTTTGACATTTTCATTTTCCCCTTATATTTTATACTATTAAATCGCTTAGTTTAATTATACCCTATTTGCGGGAATAATTCTTTATTATTTTGTTAATTTTATATGTAAAAAATTATAAAGTGTAATTTAAGCTTCCCGGCATAAAATATAACCATGCCCCGAAAAAAAGAATTTGAAGGTGTATTATGGCAAAGAATACCTGTATTCATTGCACCGTAAACGGCTGCAAATATAACACCCAGTCCGACAACTTCTGCACACTTGAAGCGGTACAGATCGGAACACATGAGGCGAATCCGAAGGTACCCGAATGTGTTGACTGCCAATCATTTGTAAAGGGTTAAAAATTAAGCGGGAGAAGAAATTCTCCCGCTTTAATCTTATTCGACCGTAACAGATTTTGCCAAGTTTCTCGGCATATCAACGTCAGTACCCCTTAGCACCGCCGTGTAATAAGCGATTAATTGAAGCGGCACACAGGTAATAATCGGCATGAAAATGTCAAGAGCTTCCGGGAGGTTTACGCGTATGTCGTAAGCCTTTTCGTCGATAGTTTGAGCCGCACGGGTTACAAGCACAACCTTCGCGCCGCGAGCCTTAACCTCTTTTATGTTGGAAATTGTCTTGTCGAGCAGGGCAGTCTGTGTCGCAACCGCAATTACAGGCGTGTCCTCGGTTATGAGCGAGATTGTCCCGTGCTTGAGTTCCCCCGCCGCGTAACTTTCACTGTGGATATACGAAATCTCCTTGAGCTTTAATGAACCCTCCATGGAAAGCGCGTAATCAAGCCCCCGCCCGATATAGAGCAGGCTTTCCGCACTCATAATGTGCGATGCGGCGTATTGATAATCCGCCTTGTCTTCGAGAAGTTTTGAAACAAGCTCCGGCAGTTTTTGAAGCTCCGCAGTGTATTCCCTGCATTTTTCTTCGGTAATCTTACCCTTCGCAAATGTCACCGCAAATGCGATAAGATACATCATCTCGACCTGAACAGCATACGCTTTCGTCGAACAAACCGATATTTCCGGACCGGCACTCATATATATAACCATATCCGCCGCCCGCGCAATTGTCGAGCCGACGACGTTAACCACGGCGAGGGTATCTGCGCCGCGTTCCTTCGCAAGTTTAAGCGCGGCGAGGGTATCTGCGGTTTCCCCCGATTGGGAAATTACAATACAAAGATCGTTTTCATCAATGAGGGGGTCGCTGTAACGCCATTCGGACGCAATATCGACCGTCACCGGCACTCTCCCGAGCCCCTCAAGGAGACTTTTCCCGACAATCCCCGCGTGCATGGCAGAGCCGCAGCCGACTATGAAAAACTTGTTATAACTGTTTATCTTTTCAGGTGAAAGACCGCAGTCCGAAAAATCGGGCAGACCGCCCTTAATCCGAACCGCCATTGAAGAGGCAAGCACGGAGGGTTGCTCGTGAATTTCTTTTAGCATGAAGTGTTCATAACCGCCCTTTTTCGCGGCGGAAATGTCCCAGTCAACCGTCTTAAGTTTCTTTTCGACGTGTCGGCGGTGAATATCGAGGAAGTTAATGGAATCGGGGCGGATTACCGCAATTTCCCCGGCTTCAAGCAGGTAATAATCCTTCGTGTATTCCATTATCGCGGCGACGTCAGAGGCGATGAAATTGCCGGTTTTCCCGTCCCCGACGATAAGCGGGCTTTCTTTTTTTACAGCGTAGATTGTGTCGGGGAAGCCGCGAAATAATATCCCCAGCGCATATGCTCCCTTAATCTCCGCGCAGACCTTTATAATTGCCTCAACGGGATCGCCGTCGTAGTAATAATCAAGGAGCTTAACAACCGTTTCGGTGTCCGTCTCGGACTCAAAAGAATATCCTGCGCCGATGAGGAATTCCTTTATCTCGCGGTAATTTTCGATAATTCCGTTATGGACGATGGTTACACGACCGTTGCCGATTGGATGGGAGTTAACGTCGGAGGGTTCGCCGTGCGTTGCCCAGCGCGTATGCCCGATGCCGCAGGTTTGATGAGAAAAATCGGTGGAATAAAGATTATCCGCACCGCGGTTAATAAGCGGAACAAGCCCCTCGTTAATCTTCCCCTTAGCCTTCGCCGTTCTTATCGAGCCGTTCTCAAAAACGGCAATTCCGGCGGAGTCATAACCCCTGTATTCAAGCCTTTTAAGCGATTCTATTAAAATATCAACGCAGGGTTTTTGCCCTGTGAACCCGACTATTCCGCACATAACTTTCCCCTTTTTAATAATTATACCGTAAAACCGCAGACTTTATTACTATAGTATAATACATTACGGCAGATAAGTCAAGCCCCCCTTAAAAACAAGGGGGGCTAATCTGATTAATTCTGCTTTTCTTTTTTGCGGTTTCCGGCTAATTTAATTACGATAAAAACGGCAAGTAACAAATAGCTTATTACGAGAGGAGCGATAAATTCGACATCGAAAAAATATGTATGGAGATTTCGCAGTATATTTACAACCGCTTCAAACCCCGCCATGTTCGGCTCTTGAATAAGTATTTGCGTGAAGACGTTGTTAACAAATACCGAGATGTTAAGAAGTATCGGTATGTATAGAGCGGTTACGATTTTGCCGCGTCTGATGAATTTAACCGCAATAATATCACCGAAAAAATAAAGGAAGAAAACGAGCGCATGATAAATCATGTAAGGGGAATGAGTCGGCGCGGCATCTTCAAAAATCCACCACTCTGCCAAAATCGCAAAAACTATGTATATCGGAAGTAAAACACGAGGTTCGCGAAGATTAAGACGCAATTGTTCGTATTTACTCATGCTGAAAACCTCATTTCTGTACTTTATATGTTAATTATAACAGTAATTTCATAAAATGTCAAGCCCCCCTTAAAAATAAGGGGGGCTAATCTATATCGGAAGATATAAAGCAAGCAGAGATTTCGGTACAGTAGTTTAGCTTATGTTAATTGCAGGGGCAGTCACAGCCGCAGTTAAACGGTGAAGCGGCGTCCTTTTCGGGTTGGGGATAGAAAGCGGAGACGGGGAACTGGAGACCGCCGAATACTTCGCAGGGGGACTCAGCCATGCCGACAGCGGAGGGCGAGCAGTCCTTGCAGGGTATGCAGTAGTCGTAAGCGGGAACTATGATGGAAACGGGGCGGGAAAGAGAAATTATAGAGAAGAGACCGAGGGTTACGTATAACATTCTCTTGTAGGGTTTGCAGCCGCAGCCCGTGTTGCAGCCGCCGGTGTTGCAGCCTGTGTTGCAGCCCGTATTGCATCCTGAATTACAGCCGCTGTTGCAGCCGGTGTTGCAGGAATTGCAGGAGTTACAGCCGCAACCGCAGCCGCAACCTATGTAATCTGAACCGCAGACAGCAGGATCGGGAGCATTCGGGGGAACGCAAACGAACTTCGCGTCGAGGAGAATCGGGTCAACCACATTGAGGGTAGCTTTGGGAGCTGTGGGGTTGCCGTTGCCGCAGGTGCAGGCTTTTTCGCAGAAATCCTGCTTGTTGCAGCCGCATTCTGTGAAGCTTTCGGGGAGTTTCGTATCTGTTGAAGCGTAAACCTTGGAGGTGCCTTCCGAGCCGTAAAGGATCGCCTTTTTGCTCCAGATAGCGGAACCGCAGAGAGTTGTACCGCAGCCCTTGTTAGCGCAAGCTTGGATTTGGTTATAAGCTTCGGCAACGATTTTAAACTTAAAGGTTATGTCAACGCTGTAGTAACCTTCTTTGAAGGGGAGTGAATTGACGGATAGACACACATCTTCAATTTCGACACATTTGCCTCTGACAATCGTAAGGTCGTCTGTAATTTCGGGGGTACAATGCGACAGCGTAACGGGGAGGTCGCTTATGCAGTCGCGGTCTGTACAGCTGTCAAAGACCCG
>JAISIH010000048.1 GCA_031262105.1 Ruminococcus sp.
AAGGCGTTCGGCAATCCAACCTGTTGCCATAATGCCCCATTTAGTTAATTTTTTAGCCATGAGCGAACACTCCTGAATTTTTTTAGTTAATTATAACATAATAAAATAGAAAATACAAGGGTTAAATTATTAAATTTAACTGAATTGCTTCCCCGATTAAACCTTGCACATTTTCTTGTCTTTTTGCGCTGCTACTGCGTCAAAAATCCTCGGCATATCGCATATGCCTCCGGTTTTTTCCTTGTATCAGCACAAAAATCCTGCGAAAATTTGTGCAATGTTTAACCGGTGAAGCAATATTACAGGTAAAATTATGATTCCGAAGACACCTTTTGATAAACCGAACTCGTCCGACTTCAAGGATTATCCGCTCGTCGCCGCTCTGTCCGAAAATATCGACAATGTAAAGAATATCATGTCGCAAAGTTCCGACCTGCTTGTGAATGAATTCACAATCGGGAACACGAAGCTTGTGCTGATGTGCCTTGAGGGCATGGTTTCAACGGGAACGCTCGCCGATATGATACTCTACCCCATGACGACAATTACCCTCGCGCCCGGGGAGCAGGTAAACAGCGTTACCATATATAACCACATCAAAGACAATATGCTCCTTGGTATAGATAGGCTCGTTACCGAGAAGATTTCGGACGTGGTAAAAAGGCTTATGGCGGGCTTCGCGGTTATAATGGTTGACGGGATAGCGTCGGCGTTCTGCTACGGGGCGCAGGGGTATAACACCCGCGGCGTGGGGGAGCCTTCCTCCGAAGGCAACCTCCGCGGTTCGCGCGAGGGTTTTGTCGAAACGGTGCGGACGAATATGTCGATGATACGCCGCAGAATAAAATCGCCGCTCCTTAAATTCGACCTCTTTCAGGTTTCGACAAAATCGAATAACGACGTCGTAATGTGCTACATGACCGACCGAGTGCCGAAAAGACTGCTTGCGGATGTTAAGCGGAAACTCCTTAATATGCAGATGGAGTCGGTTATAGAGAGCGGCTATGTTGAGCCGTATCTTAACGAGACGAAACTTTCGGTATTCTCAGGCGTGTCGGTAACGGAACGCCCCGACGTCTTCACCGCGAAGCTTCTTGAGGGGAAAATCGGCGTATTAATCGACGGTACACCCTTTTCAATTATTCTACCATTCCTTTTTATAGAAAATTTCCAGACAATAGACGACTACACTTCCCGCCCGTTTTACACAACCCTTGTGCGGTTAATCCGTTATCTCTCGTTTTTTATCTCAATCTTCCTCCCAGCACTATATGTCGCTGTAATAAACTTCCACCCTGAGCTTTTTAACCATACGCTTCTTGTAACCCTTGCGGAAGCGGAGGAACAGTCCGCCTTTCCGCTTGCGATTGAGGCAATCATAATTCTCCTTGCCTATGAGATTATCCGCGAATCGAGTCTGCGGCTGCCGAAAAGTATCGGCGGGGGAGTTTCGATTATCGGCGGACTCATTATCGGCGACACAGCCGTTTCCGCCGGGATAATATCTAACCCAATCCTGCTTGTTTGCGCAATTGCGGTTATAGCTTCCTTCCTTATCCCGAATCTTTACCAGCCTGTCGCGTTTTTGCGGATTATCGCGGTAATCGCCGGGGGTGTCGCGGGACTTTACGGCATTGCACTCTTCGCGGCGGTTCTGCTTATAAATATATGCTCGCTCGAAAGTTATGGAGCGCCCGTAACCGCGCCTGTTTCACCCTTCACCGCCCGTTCAATGCGCGATGTTATAACAAGAATCAGCATGAAAAGCATGGTTAAGGATAAAATTACCATTGAAAAGCTCAACGGGGTCAATATGAAATAAAAAAGCTTTCTTCAAAAATTCACGGCGGAGTAAAGATAAAATGACTACTCAGAAAAAAATCGGTTGGGGACAGGCTCTCTTAATCCTTCTCTGTTGCCGCTCATTCGGGCTGATGACCTTTGTACCGCTCCTCTCCGAAGACTTTGCCGTCTCGGAGCAGATGACGGCGGTCGTTATCTCGGCGGTAATTCAGCTAATAATATGTATACCTCTCCTTATATTTACCAAAAAGCACCCGCTCACAAGCATAACAGAGGTTGCGGGGCGGAAAAAAAGCTTCATCGGCTTTCTCCTAATCGCAATTTGCTTTATATTCTTCCTGTGCGAAACGGCGGATTCGCTTTTGTCGTTCCAGATTTTTTTAGGCGACAGATTCTTCAAAACCGCGAACCCGTACCTTTGGCTCGGGGTGTTCCTCATTCTAAGCGTGTACTGCGCTGTAATCGGCATTGAGGGGATTGCGCGCTCAAGCACCGCCGTCTTCGTTATCCTGATTATAATGCTGATAATCATGGGGGTAACGTCCGCGCGGGATTTTGACCCGGTTAATATATATGTAACCGCGCCGAAAGGTACGCTCATATTCGCCGTAATCGACGAGCTTGCGAAAAACGGCGAAATTGCCGCGCTTGCGTTTTTGTGTAAATATATAAAATCGAACTTTAACCGAACGGTTTACGGCTTGTTAATCGGTAAGGTTATCCTTACTCTTACGGTATTAATCCTCATTCAAGGTGTCTTGGGAGATTTCGCAATGCTCACCGATTATCCGTTTTTAGCGGTCGGGGCATACGCGGGGGTGAACTTTTTACAGCGCGCCGATGCGGTGTATTTAGTGGTCTGGACAATGACGGCGGTGCTTAAAACCGCGCTCTATATCAACATCTGCGCAGGGCTCTTAACCGAATGTTTCCCGAAGTTTCGCGGGAGCGCGGCGGTTTCGGCGGTGCTTATCTACCTTATCCTCTTACCATTCTTGAAGGTCAACACCACCCTCTCCGCCGTTTACGGAAGCGTACCCTTCGTTATTGCGCAGTTTATAATTGTATTCGCCGCACCGCTTATTGAAATTATAGCTCTCCGAAAGGAAGGTTTGCATGAAAAGGTTAATACCGATATTCCTCATAATGGTAATATTTAGCGGCTGCACGGCGGCGGGATTGCAGGTTAACGAGCGCGCCTTTGTACAGCTTTTCGGCATGGAAAAAAAGAATGATACCTACAGCGTCTATATGCAGCTTCTCGAAAATGAAACAGTCGAGGGCGAGGGGCTCACTATCTTAGGCGCAGTCGCCGATGCCGAACTAAAGCAGGGCAAAAAGTTATTCTTGGGGCAGATGAAGCTTTTTGTAATGGGGGAGGGACTCTCCGACCTTTCGGAGGAACTCAACGTCTTTTTATCCGGCGATATTTGCCCCGCCTGTCCGATACTTTATTCGGAAGACCCGGGGAGCATCATAGCTTCCGAGGTTCCGGCGGAAGATATTTTAGCGGAACTGAACGTGTATTCGTCACAAGGGAAAAGTGTCATAACCCCTCTTACGGAGATTGCGGCGAAATCGGCGGATAATATGACTTCGGCGGCAGTGCCGATTGTGAAATTTTCGGACGAAGAAATTATTTTCGACGGTTTGGCGTTAATATCAAAGGGCGGAAAAATCGGATCGCTCACGAATGAAGGTGCACTCGGAATAAAGCTTCTTTGCGGCGGTTTGTCAAGCACCGACAGGGTCACCGTTTCGCTGATAATCGGAGGTGAGCGGGTTTCGGCGGAGATACTCAAAATTGACGCGAAACCCAAGCTTAATATGCGTGACGGGGTGATTGTTTTTCGCGAGCGGTTAAAAATCCGCGCCGACATAACCGAAAAGCCGTTCGATATGAGCGAGGCGGTTGCCCTTGAAGGAATCACAGCCTATGTTGAACGCGCGGCTTATGATGCTTATTCCGTAACCGTGTGGGAGTATAACACCGATGTTTTCGGATTAGGCAAGCTTATAAGGAAACATTTAGGCGAAATTTACGAAAG
>JAISIH010000033.1 GCA_031262105.1 Ruminococcus sp.
CTCTCTCTCGGAGCGGCGGGTGAGCTCTTACCTCGCCTTTCCATCCTTACCGAAAAATCGGCGGTATATCTCTGTTGCACTTGCCCTGAGGTCGCCCTCGGCTGCCGTTAGCAGCTATCCTTGCCCTTTGGTGCCCGGACTTTCCTAAGCACTGTACCCGCCTAAGACGGTTACGCACCTCGTCCGCACAGCTTACTCGTAAATTTAATTATACATAATTAATTTCCGATTGTCAACCCCAACATTACATAATGGTTAAATTTAATTACATTTTTAAAAATTCATTGAAAAAATCTTAAAGATATGTTACAATGTTAGCATTGATAATTGTAATGGTAGATAAGGGTCGGTGAAAAACTTTGCCTAAACCAAATAAGGACAAAATAATAAAGGATATAAAGTCAAAAGCGAAGACAGTGGGCAAAAGGCTTTCAGCCGACAACATCTTTCCGTATGTCTGCCTTATGCCGAGCCTTGTCGGCGTGCTTGCGTTCTTCCTTGCGCCGTTCGCTGTAATTATCTTCTATTCTTTGGTTGATAACCCCATAAATCAAGAATTCGTATTCTTTGATAACTACATATCAATAGTAAAAAATACGGCGTTTATCCGCGCCGCCGGCAATACAATGCTCTTTTCGCTGACCGCCGTGCCGCTTGCGGTTGTGCTGTCGCTTTTCCTTGCTATGCTCCTTGACTATAAATTGCCGCTTGTTTCGACATTCCGTACCTTCTTTTTAAGCCCGCTTATGGTGCCGATCGCGTCTGTAGTGCTTATCTGGCAGGTTGTATTTCACCTTAACGGCACACTTAACCAAGTCATCGAAAGCTTCGGCGGCACCGGTGTTGACTGGCTTAAGTCGGATTACGGGCTTTTTGTTGTAGCAATCCTCTTTTTGTGGAAAAACTTAGGCTATAACATGGTGCTGTTTTTAGCGGCTTTGCAAGGCATCCCGAAAGACCTCTTGGAGGTTGCGACGCTTGAGGGTGCGGGTTCGGTCTATAAATTCTTCGCAATAAAACTGCGATACCTCTCCCCTTCTATTCTATTCGTCGGAATAATGTCGCTTATAAGCTCATTCAAGGTTTTCCGCGAAACCTATCTTCTTACCGGGGATTACCCCTACAGCAGGCTCTATCTGCTCCAGCACTTCATGAACAATACCTTCCGTTCCCTCGATTACCAAAAGCTCTCATCGGCTGCAATCCTAATGGGGATCGTCATGGTTATTATAATCGGCGCACTCTTCTTTATCGAAAACCGTTTCGGCGGCGAACTTGAAGACGATGCCTGAGTCCTTTTAGAAAGGGGGCGGCAGAAGATTAAACTTATAACGGCAAAACAGATTAAAAGAGCGGCTAAGATTAAAAAATATACCATCACCGCCCTCTTAACGCTCTTTGCGGGGTTGTCCGCGCTGATATTCCTGCTCCCGACTGTGTTAACGGTTACAAATTCGTTCATGGACGGGTCGGAAATTAATGCGAATTACGGCACAATTTTTGCAGTGCCGGAATCCGGCTCGAAGACGTTCATGTCGGAAAAACTTAACCTTAAGTTAATCCCGGATATGGTTACGTTTTCCCAATATATTACGGTTTTATTCAAAAGCCCCGACTACCTTTTCAAGTTCTGGAACAGCGTACTTTTAACCGCTCCGATCGTAATATTCCAGCTTGTGACGGCTGCGGGAGCGGCGTATGCGTTCGCGAAACTTCGGGGGAAACTTTGGAACGCACTCTTTTTCATCTATCTGATAATCATGCTTATGCCATATCAGGTAACGCTTGTGCCGAACTATCTTGTCGCCGACACATTCGGTCTTCTTGATACAAGATGGGCGATAATCCTCCCCGGGATATTCACGCCGTTCGCAGTCTATATCATATCGAAGATTATGCGGCGTATTCCGAAAAGCTTAAACGAAGCCGCAAAACTTGACGGAGCGTCCGAACCGCAGATATTTTTACATATATATCTTCCGCTCTGTAAAGGCGCGTTCGCGTCGGTTGCAATACTCGTTTTTATCGACAACTGGAACATGGTTGAACAACCGCTGATTATGTTTTCGGATAGCTCAAGATATCCGCTCTCGGTATTTTTATCGCAGATTAATTCAGGCGAAATCGGGCTTGCATTCGCTGTCGCCGTAATATATATGCTTCCGGCAATCTTCATCTTCCTCTACGGCGAGGAATATTTAGTCGAGGGTATTGCTTATCAAAGCGGAGTAAAGGGATAATTTTTATGGAACAAGAACGTAATAATAAGCGCAAAGACAGGATAAAAAACGCGGCTATCATCTTCTTGATAGTTATGCTTGTGCTGACACTTTTTTCTAATACAATCATGAATATCTCATTGCCGCAGGTTGCGGTTGTTATGCCGGGATATGCCCAGATTTCAGAGCAGATCCGCGGAAGCGGAGCAATCGAAGCGGCGGCGACTGCCGACATTAAAACTTCCGATGCTACGACTGTCGGCGCAATACTCGTTGTTGTCGGGGACACAGTTACAGAGGGGCAAACCCTCTTTACCCTGAAAGATGCGAAGAAGGAAAACATTGAAGAGCTTGAAGTCGCATACGAAAACCTTAAGAATGAATATGACAAGATGCTTTTGGGTACAGGGAAAGACTATTCCCTCGACGAACTTGCGATTGAGAAGCTTGTTGACCAGCTTACAAAACTAAGGGCTGAACTTATAAAGATTCCGGAATTCGATGCCGCATATGAGGCGGCGACGAAGGCGAAGGAAGCCGCAGAGGAAAACCAAAAGAAGCTCGAACGCGAAAAGACCGAAATTGACGGAATTGTCACCGATCTTTCGGCGGGTAACTACGACTTTTTAGACCCGACTTATGTAAAGCAGATTGAGGCTATTCAAGCAGAGATAGATTCGTTTAAGGATAAAAAAGTGCTTTCCGACGAGCGTTTAGCCGAACTTGAAAAAGGGCTTTCCGATAACGGGGGTGCCGACGTTGTATCAGCCCGCCAAGCACTTGACGCCGCAATACAAGCCGTAACCGATAAACAAAACCAGATCACAGAAAAACGTTTGTCGGCTGAAAACTCGGACGGAACCGTATCCGATTCTTACGGCGACGAGCTTTTAACGCTTATGAACGAGCTTGCAGAATTACAGGCAAAACAGCGTGTAGCGGAAAGCAACCTTAATGATGCCTCATCAAAACTTGCAGTCTCGAACGGCTATAAAAACAGAATAACCACAGAGCAGGCATTCCGCAATAATCTCCAGCGTCAGGTTGACGCCGCGACCAAGAAACTTTCGGATCTGCGCCTTAAAATTAACCGCGAGCTTCGGAATAAGTCAAAGGACATCGGCGACAACATCGAGAAAGCCAAGGATGCAGTTGCAGATGCAACCGCCGCAGAGACCAAGGCAAAGGAAGCAGTACCCGGAACAGTAACCGAAGTGACCGAAAAGATAACAGGTCTTGAATATGATATAGAAACGGCAAGGATAACTCTTGCGGAGAAGCAGGAAGCGGATATCGCGTCGGCAGGACAGTCCGCTGTTGATGTTAAAGCGAAAAAAGATGCCGTTGACAGAGCAAAAGCAAAGCTTGACGAAGCGCAGAATGCGAAACCCGATAATGAACTTAAATCGACAATGTCGGGTATTATAACGAGTATCAGTGCAGTTTCGGGACAATCTGCCGCCGCCGGCGACACCCTTTGTACAGTCGCTCTCGTTGAAAACGGCTATCAGTTAAAATTCTCGGTTTCAAACGACCAAGCCCGCCGCGTTACAGTCGGCACAACCGCCGAAGTTATGTATTATTGGCAGGGCGATGCAAGCGCAAAGCTTGCGAAGATTACAAACGACCCCTCCGACCCGAACAACAAAAAGCTCCTGACATTTACGGTAACAGGCGACGTAAGCCTCGGAAACAACCTGCAATTAACGGTCGGTGAACGTTCGGCAGATTACAGCTCGGTTGTTCCGGCGTCCGCAATACACGAAGATTCCGACGGTAAATTCGTACTCGGCTGTGTTCCGAAGAGTACACCCTTCGGAAGCCGTTATACCGCAGAGCGAATTCCCGTCACCGTTGTAGCGACAAACGGGCAGTATTCCGCTATAGACGGCTCAATCGAAGGCGGCATATGGATTATAACCACGGCAACAAAACCCGTCGCAAATAACCAGCAGGTTAGGTTACAGAACAGCTAAAAACAGAGGACAGAGGACAGAAGACAGAATATAGAGTACAGATTCAAATTTGCTTGTTTTGGATAGAATATGAAAATTGCAGTCCTTATCATTAACATAGCGGCGGTTGTTGTTATTATCGCTTTGGTAATAACGCTCTCGGTACAGAGTCATATCCTTCCCGAACAGGAAGCAAATACCCGCTGGTATGAAGTATCGCCGACCGGCTTTTCAGACATATTCAAAAAAGATGATACTATGGGTATCGTCCACTATGCTCAGGTTTCGGTATTCTATCAGAGCGGCGTATCCCTCGATAAAATCTATCAGATGACATATGATCTTGAAACAGCGACGGAAAACTACGTTTCTACAATCCGCGGAGATGCAGTTGCAGACTCGTACTGCACTGCTCCCACGTCACTTAAATTTTCCTCAAAAACGGATATTATGACGAAATCCGCAACGCTCGAAAGCTACTTTGTCGGCGGAGACTTCCTGCTCTTTCATCCCTACGAGATTTTAAGCGGAACATTCCTTTCCGATGACACTATTATGCATGACAACGCCGTAATCGACGAAAACGCCGCTTGGGAGCTTTTCGGCAGCAACAATGTTGTCGGGAAATACATCTTCTTTAATGACACCGCGATTAACATTTGCGGGGTTGTTCGGATTCCGAACGCGGATAAAGGTTACATATTCCTCGACAACGAACTTTCACAGGCGTTAACAGGTCTCCCGGCAATGTTTAACTGCGTTGAATTTGTACTACCGAGCCCTGTTTCCGGCGACGGTTTAGCGAAGGTGAAAGAGAAGCTCGGTATATCGGAGGGCAATGTTTCGGTCGATAAAACGATAAGGGTTGTCGAAAACAGCTCCCGCACTTCCCTGCCCGCACTTTTTGATATTTTAGGGAACGTCGCGGAGCTGTCTTTGCGCGATGATGCAATAATCCTCCCCGCGTGGGAAAACAGGGCGCGTGAACGGGATATACGGATGGCGATCGTTCTGTTTTTCCTCTGTGTTGCCGCCGTAATTCCGGTTACAACCGGCATAGTATATCTGATAAAATTATATAAATTTATCATGAAAAAATTTATTATTTCCAAAAGGAAAAAGGGAGAAAATTAATGGTCCTGAAAAAATTCGCCGCGCTTGCCTGTGCGGCTCTGCTTATGGGGGGCGTGTTTTCCGGCTGTGCAAGGGTCGCACCGAACGCACCGAAGGACAACATCTTCGAGTCAAAGATGATAATACAAAGCGGCGAGGATTTCGACAACGTTTCAAACATTATCTGGGACGGCACAAATATCTATTTCACCGCACAAAAAAGGGTGCAGAAAGATTTCCCGATCGACGGCGGCGGATCCGGCGGCGTACCGCCCACTGTCAGACCGCTTGACGATGTGCTTGTTGTCGCGGAAACAGAGATGGTTGTTGATGAAGCTGAAATTGCAGAATCTACAGTCTCTCCCGAAGATTATAAAAGCGGGAATTACATAACCACAGTCACAAACTATACATATATAATAAAGGCAGATTTAAGCGGCAACATTTTAGGAAAAAACACTCTTTCCCAAACAACGAACGAAGATAACACCTACATATATTACAGCAGCTTAATGACAGCTCCGGGCGGAACAGTTTACGGCGTTAAGCAGATAAGCAGCTATGGAACGGACGAAAACGGCGAATATTACGGCAAAGAAGAGACCCAGCTTGTTTCATTCGACAGCTTGCTTAAAGAAACTCTTGTCCAAAACCTTACCGAACTGCTTGTAAAAGAAATCGCAAACTCCGAGGGCTATGTTTACATAAACAATTCGCTTATGGATGCAAGCGGGATTTTATACCTTAACACGGGTATGAATGTCTTTGCCGTTGAACCCGCGACAGGAAAAATTCTGCTTAACTATTCGGTTGATCCGATGACAAGCGGCGGCGCAGAATCGGTAAATATTCAGGATATATGCATGATGCCTGACGGCTCTGTCGGCGTAATACTAAGCTCCTATACCGTTGTAAAGAACGATTATATTCAAAGCATAACCATTTCAAAGATTAACACTGCGGCCGGGAAGCTTGACTCGCCGCAGGATTTCCCCATATCATACAATGCAATTCCCGGTGTCGGTGACTATTCATTCTTTGCTACCGACTCGTCTGCAATTTACGGTTACAGTAAAGATATGGCTAACAGAACCGTGATTGCCGATCTGCTTGCATCCGCTATTGCTGATATTTCCGTTAATAATCTCGTTCCGATTACGGCTGAGAAGTTTCTCATAACCGGCTACAGCAATTATGATAATGCAAGCGGAATATATCTTTTAACGAAGGTTGACCCCGCGACAATTACCGAGAAGAAGCTTGTTAAGGTTGCCGCAATCAGCAACGATTACGGCGACTTAACCCAATTTATCCGCTATTTTAACAAAAACAATGCGCAGCATCAAGTACAGTACAAATCATATATGATTGACGCGAACACAACCTACACCCAAGCTATGACTGCTTTCAACAACGACATTATAAGCGGCAATATCCCCGATGTAATCGTCGTCAGCAGAGAGTTGCCGTATGACAGCTACGCTGCAAAAGGCTTGCTGATGGACCTTAAAACGCGCCTTGCCGACGACCCGGACCTCCGCCTTGAAGACCTTGTGCCGTCGGTTATAGATAAACTTTCGGTTGAGGGTAAGCTCTACAGCCTTTCGCCGACATTTACGCTTCAGGTTTTGTCGGGAAAAACGTCAATCTTCGGCGAAGACCCCGGTCAAACCCTCGATGAGCTTCTTGCGAAGGCGGCAGAGTACCCGGGGGCAAGCCTCTTCGACCCGACAACCACCCGCGATGATTTTATGGTGAGATTCGTCTATAACTATATCGGGAGCTATATTGACGATGCAACGGGCAAGTGTTATTTCGACACGCCGGAATTCATCTCCCTCTTAGAGATGGCGAAGACTATGCCCGAAACTTTCGATTATGAGAATTACGACTGGATGGCGAGTTATGACGGATACAGGGAAAACAAATTCCTCTTGGAATTCACCTATCTGAACGATTTCAGAGGTATTGTACGTGAAGAGCTTGTAACCTTCGGCGAACCCATAACCTACATGGGTTATCCCGGAAGAGAAGGCGAAACAGGCATAATTGCCTCCCTCGGACAGGAAATGGCAATTATGGCGAAGGCGAAAAATCCCGACGGCGCATGGGAATTCTTAAAGAGCTTTATAACCTACAAAGACCCGCAAGTACAAGACTACACGACTTCACGCGGCGTGTACCCGATTTTGCAGGAAGAGCTTGAAAAATACGCAGCGGAAGCCTTAGAACGCCCCTTCTACTATGAATACAAGACAAATAACAAGGTTTATTATGACAACACAGCATTCATAAATAACCAAGAGGTTAAAATTCCGGACAACACCGCCGCCGACAACGCAAAGGTAATGGCGGTAATTGACAACATCTCGTCCGTACAGCGCGTCGAGTATGAACTTCAAACAATCATTCAGGACGATATTACAGCGTTCTTCAAAAACCAGAAATCCGCCGCAGATACTGCAAAAATTATCCAAGACAGGGCATCAACATATATAACGGAATCGAGATAATTTTTATAACTGCATCCGATAAATTCGGGTGCAGTTTTTTTGTCTTGACAAATTGATTAAAATGCATTATAATAAAGACAGAAGTTACAAAAAGCGGAGGTAATAAATGAAGCTTAAGAAAATCGCGGCGGCTTTAATAGCGTTCGCAATCTGCTTAGTACCCATGCCTGTTTTTGCGGAAGAGGCTGACGAAATTGTGATTTTTCACACAAATGACGTTCACGGATATTTTCAAGGGACCGACGGCAATATAGGTCACGATATAATCGGCGGAATTTATGAGACAACGAAGGAAGAAAATGCCGCAGCCTACCTTGTTTCGGCAGGTGACATGATTCAAGGCGCGTATTTTGTGAATAACAACAGGGGCGAAGCCGCAATGGAGATTATGAACGCGGCGGGCTACAGCGCGATGGCTCTCGGCAACCACGAGTTCGATTACGGAACGGACAGGCTCTTAGAACTCCGTTCGATGTATGATGCCCCGGCGTTTATGACGCAGGTTGGTTTCGGCGGAATACACTGGGCGGCACCGATTACCTTTGAAGCGGGAGGGTTTACCGTCGGCTTTTTCGGTATAACAACCCCCGACACAGCCGATTCCTCAAACGGCGGGCGTGACCTTGACTTCGGCAGTTACGACAGCCTCGTAACCTACGCGAATGATACCGCGAAATCGCTTAAGGAAGACGGCGCGGACGTTGTTATTTGCGTGGCACATATGGGAATATTTGACGACGGTTTCGGTACAATATACGACCTTCGCGATGATACAGCCGACATTGACCTTTTCATTGACGGACACTCCCACACACCGTCCGCAGACTTAACCCGTGAAGAGGGAAAACCGTTAATCGTTTCTGCCGGGCAGTATGCGGAAGAACTTGGTAAGGTTACACTTACCCCCGACGGCAACGGCGGCTTTACGGCAGTTGCGGAGAGCATAACCCCCGAAAAGGCCGCTGCTATAAAGCTTTCCGAGGGCGGTAAAGCAAAAGCGGCGGAAATTAAAGCGATAATCGACAAATGGGCTGATGTTGCGTATGAAAAGGGCAAAGAGGTTTTGACATATAATGAACACGCGATGGTTGCCGACAGAACGTCGCTCCGCACGTCTGAAACACAGATAGGCGATTTTGTAGCCGATGCAATCAAGGCGGCTTCCGGCGCGGATATTGCGCTTATGAACGGCGGCTCGATAAGGGCTGACCTCCCGACCGGCGACATTACGGTCGAAAATATAAATTCGATATTGCCGTTTGTGAATTTTATCCTTATGGCGGAGATTGACGGAAAAACTCTGCGTGAAACGCTTGAACATTCCGTTTCCGATTACCCTGCGGAAACGGGCGGCTTCTTGCAGGTTTCGGGGGTAAGCTTCTCCTTTAACCCGGACGCGGCGCCCGGCAGCAGAATCTCCGAGATAACGGTTAACGGCACTCCCCTTGACGACACGGCGGTTTATAAGGTTGCGACGAACGACTGGATTTCGGGCGGCGGCGACGAATATGCTATGCTCCCGACAGTGTTTGATGAAACGCTCCCCCTCGCACACCCCGAAATCACCTCCCTCACCGATGCCTTAGCATGGTATATCGGGACAACCCCCGAAATTCCCTCGGGTTCAGGGCGGATAACAATGTTCACCCCCGAAGCTTCGGAGGACGTAACAACAGTTCCCGATACCGGCAACGTCCCCCTTTACGTCATAACGATTGCGCTGTTTGCCGGCGGGGCAGGCATCGCAGTTTCAAAGAAAAAGAGATAAAATAATAAGATCGGCTGTGTTGTTTCACAGCCGATTTGCCTTATTTATGATAGAGTAACCCTGCGCCGCCGTATTGGTAAAGCTTACACGCCGCCGGGAAGGGCGGGATTTTGCCGGGTAATTCCCCGCGAATAACCTTTTTTGTACATTCAAGCTGTGCAGTTAAGGCAGCCGCCGGAAGCTCCGCTTTGCCGTGACAGGCGTAAAAACCATAACCCGCACATTCCTTTTCTGACCTGCCCCCAAAAAGTTAGACAAACTTTTAAGAAATAGTTTTTTCTGAACTCCGAAACTTTTCCGCCGTACGGCGGAAAAGTTTCGGAGTTCGCCGTTTTTGGATTAAGCTGCCT
>JAISIH010000062.1 GCA_031262105.1 Ruminococcus sp.
CCTTTAAAGTCCGGGAGAGGGGGGTTTGGGGGGAGAGGGGCGGGTCACCGCTCCTCTCCCCCCAACGTACCTATAGTGCGTGGCGCCGCCATCTGCCTTGTTTGTAGAAGATAAGGGAGATTATTGTTGCTATAACCCAGCCGATACAGAAAGCGATGCCGAGACCGTAGTAGCCTATGAAGGGGGTTAGGATGTAGACGAAGAGGACACGTAATAGCAGGTCGGCGAAGGTTGCGATCATGAAGGTTTTCATTGCACCTGCACCGCGGAGGATTGCGTCGCAGACGAGTTTGAAGGCGAGGACGGGGTAGAAGATTGCACAGGTGCGGAGGAAAGTTGTTGCGATTGCGATTGCGCCGGAGCTTGTTTCGGGGTTTTCGATGAAGATGTTAACCATGAATTGGGGGATTATGAGATAAGCGGCGACAAAGGGTGCGACGAAGATTAACGATAACAGCGAGCCGGCTTTGAAGCCTTGGGGGACGCGTTCGGGCTTGCCTGCGCCGATGTTTTGGGCGGTGAAGCTTGCGAGACCGTTTGCGGCGGTACCCATTGAGACTATACCGAAGGTTGAGAGACGGAAGCCGACGGAGAAACCGGCGATTGCGGATTCGCCCATCTTGTTTATGACGGACTGAACGAAGATGTTGCCGACCGAGACGAAGCTTAGCTGTAAGATTGCTGGGATTGAGATGAGCATTAGCTTGCGGAAAGTTCGCCATGAAAACTTCGGGACCCGGTGTTTTACGCCGAGGGTAGTAACGCCGATACGCATTTTGTGGATACGTCGCATGAGAACCGTAAACGCGAGGACCATTGCCACGCCTTGAGCGACGAAGGTTGCCCACGCTATGCCGGCGAGTCCGAAGTCGATAACGGTTACGAACATAACCGACAAACCGATATTTAGCAGACTTGAAAATATAAGGAAATAGAGCGGCGTTTTCGAGTCGCCGAGGGCGGTAAAGATACCGTTGCAGATGTTGTAGATGAAGACGAAAAACATTCCGTAGAAATAGATGTTAAGATAAAGCGCGGAGTCTGACATAATTCCTGCCGGGGTTTCGAGGGCGGAAAGGATCGGGCGGCAGGCGATTACGCCTGTGAGGGTGAGGACTGCCGAGAGGGTTGTCGCGGTTATGAGGGCGGTACTCATTGCGTTTTTTAGGCGAACCATCTTTTTCGCGCCGAAAAGCTGTGAGACTATGACTGCCGTACCTGAATTAAGCCCGTTCGCAACCTGCAAAAACAGCATTGTGACGGGGTAAGACGCGCCGATAGCGGACAGTGCGTTCTCGCCGATGAATTTTCCGGCGATAATGCTGTCCGAGAGGTTATACATTTGTTGGAAAATTATAGAAAAGAGCATCGGCAGCACGAACCGCCATATCAGCGAAAACGGCTTGCCGTTAGTTAAATCCTTGTTCATAAAAAGTCACCTGCGATATATTATACACCTTTTGCCCGACAAATGCAAGCATAAAAAACGACAAGTTTTTAACAGAATGAAAATCTTTTTTGTATATTTTTTAGAATTAACATTATATCTATTGAAAAGGCGCAGCGAATGATTTATAATTATAGTATATTTGTTTTTGAATGGAGTTAATATGGGAGTGAAGTATATTTTCGTAACCGGCGGTGTGGTTTCGGGGCTTGGGAAGGGCATAACCGCCGCATCCCTCGGGCGGCTCTTAAAGGCGCGGGGCTACAGGGTTACGCTGCAAAAATTTGACCCTTATATAAATCTTGACCCGGGAACAATGTCGCCTTATCAGCACGGCGAAGTTTTCGTAACCGATGACGGCGCGGAAACCGACCTCGACCTCGGGCATTATGAACGCTTTGTTGACGAAAATCTTTCGGTTAACTCCAATGTTACAACCGGGAAAATCTATTGGACGGTGCTTAATAAAGAGCGTAAGGGCGATTACCTCGGCGGAACTGTTCAGGTTATCCCACATATTACCAACGAGATCAAAGAGCGGATTTATCGTGTCGGGAAGGAATCCGGCACAGATATTGTTATAACCGAAATCGGCGGAACTGTCGGCGACATTGAATCAACGCCGTTTCTTGAAGCAATCCGCCAAGTCGCAACCGACGTCGGTCGCGGCAACGCAATGTATATCCATGTAACACTTGTGCCTTATATCTGCGGCTCGGACGAGCTTAAATCGAAGCCCACCCAGCACTCTGCGAAGGAACTCCTCTCCGTCGGAATTCAGCCGGACGTTATCGTCTGCCGCTCCGAAAAGGAGATCCCCGAAGAGATGAAGAACAAAATCAGCCTCTTCTGCAACGTTCGCCCCGACGATGTTATCCAAAATCTCACCGCGCCGTCCCTTTATGACGTTCCGCTCTGGCTTGAGGCGGAGGGCTTGGCGAAAGCCGCCTGCCGTCACCTCGATCTTGAAGAGCGCGACCCGGACTTAGCGGACTGGATTTCTATGACAAAACGTGCACGCGCCGCGCAAAACTCCGTTACAATCGGGCTTGTGGGGAAATATGTTAATCTTCACGATGCATATCTTTCCGTTGCCGAAGCCCTTCGCCACGGCGGAATCGACAACGATGCGAACGTAAATATCGAATGGGTAAACTCCGAAGAAATTACCCCCGAAAATGTTTCGGACAAGCTTTCAAAATGCGACGGAATAATTGTCCCCGGCGGTTTCGGCGAACGCGGAATCGGCGGAATGATTGAAGCGGCGAAATTCGCCCGCGAAAATAACATTCCCTACTTCGGTGTTTGTCTCGGTATGCAAATCGCGGTTATCGAATTCGCCCGCAACGTTGCCGG
>JAISIH010000066.1 GCA_031262105.1 Ruminococcus sp.
GGTCACTCCCCCTCTCCCCCCAGCGTCCATGCTTAATAAGCTCTACATTGAAAATCTTGCTGTAATAAAACGCGCTGAGATCCCCTTTACGGGGGGTCTTAACGTGTTTACCGGGGAGACGGGGGCGGGGAAATCGGTGCTTATCGGGGGGCTTGATGCGGCGTTGGGGCGGCGTGTCAGCCGCGATATTGTGCGGACGGGGGCGGAGCGGGCAATTGTTTCGGCGGTTTTTTCGGGGGTTTCGCGCGAGATTGCGGAAAAGCTTTCGGAAAGTGGTTTTGATGTTTCGGACGAACTCATTTTAACGCGTGAGATAACTGCGGAGGGGAAATCCTCCGCGAAGATTAACGGCAGACCTGCCACAGCTTCGATGCTCGCGGAAATCGGGCAGAAGCTTTGCGACATTCACGGGCAGTCGGACAGCCTTCTTTTGACCGATGAGTCGCTTCATATGTCGCTTATCGACGGCTACGGGGACTATTCGCTCGATACATATAAAAAGAGCTTTTCGGAGCTTCTCCGCGTTTCAAAAAAGCTGACCGAGACGTTAAAAGAACTTGAGGCGCAGAAAGAAAATATCGCGTGGCACAGACAGCTTCGCGACCAGATTTCCGCCTATAATATTGCCCCCGATGAAGACGACGAGATTGATTTTCTCTATCTTAACATGGAGAATGCGGAATTGATAAGGGAGTCGGCAAATAATGCCCTTGCGGCGGTTTCAAACGACGAAGACGGCTTTCGCGGGGCATATCAGCTTCTTTTCGAGGCGGAAAAACTGCTGTCGGATTATAGCGAAAACCCGGATGTGAAGGATATTTTAGCGGACATTGAAACGGCTCAAATCGCGTTAGAAGCGGTTATTCCGGCAATTTCGGACTTCGCGGAAAGCGCGGATTTTGACGAGGATAAGGCACGAAAAATCCGCTCACGCAAGGAAGTTATCGACGACATTAAAAAACGTTACGGCGGACCGGAACAGAGCCTTTCTTACGCGCTTGAAGCGGCGAAAAAATCCGAGGAAGCCCTTTCCGCAATCAACGACGGTGACGAGACGGTTAATGCTCTGCGGGCTGAAAAAGCCAAGCTTTTGGAGACGGCGACAAAACAGGCGCGGGAGCTTTCAAAATGCCGGCGAGAGACGGCGAAAAAACTTGCGGCGGCGATTTCAGAGGAACTTCGCGAACTCGATATGACGAACGTTTCGATAGAATTCGAGTTCACCGAGGGGAAGCTGACACGCGGGGGGCTTGAGACGGTTCGCCTCATGTTTTCGCCGAACGCCGGCGAGGAGCTTCGCCCGCTTGCGAAAATCGCTTCCGGCGGCGAACTTTCGCGGATTATGCTCGCGATAAAGTCGGTTGTAAGCGGTTTTTCAGACATGGTTATGGTTTTTGATGAGATTGACGCCGGCGTTTCCGGGCGTGCCGCCGCGAAGATCGGGCGGAAGCTCAAAAAAATATCGGCTGTAAATCAGGTTATCGCCGTAACTCACCTTTCGCAGATTGCGGTTTGCGCCGACAACCACCTTCTTATCGAAAAGCGGACGGAGGGCGGGCGGACTTTTACCGCCGTAACCCCCATAACCGGCGAGGCGCGGGTTCGCGAAATTGCACGGATCCAAGTCGGCGACAACATTACCCCCCTTGCCCTCGAAAATGCCGTCGAACAGCTAAAAGCATCAGAAGTGTAACCGTTTGTAACACTTTTGGTGCTTTTGTTACCACTTTGTAACCTATCGCACAAATCCGCTTAACTCCCCTGTGGAACTATCACAAAAGGCATTATCTTTGTTAATATTATCTCAACAAAATATACGTAAGATTTTCTTAAAATTAGACCTTTTGCACAATTTTGCACAGTACGCTTAGTAATAGTTTGTGCAAATGGGAGAAATTCCGCATATTACGGCACAATTCATGTATAAAAGCTTGATTTTTAGTTCACTATTCTGTATAATCAAACTGTAACATAAAAGTTACAACGTTTACAGCTTGATAATAAAAAGATTAACTTCCAATCGGAGTGTTATTATAATAGTGAAACAACAGACAAAATCGCATAAAAAGCATCTTTTCACCTTCCGAAAATTCCTTGTCACACACGGGATTGTCGATGTCGAGGGTGATATTCCTGTTTTCATTACGTTCCTTGGTTCTCTCGTCGTTTATATGGTGAGCGTGATTATAAGCGGCTTCACCCGCGCTTACGTTAAACTTCGCACATTTATCCGCAAGCTCTCGCACATCCGTTTCGGGAAAGCCGGCGTTAAGGCGGCTGTAACCGCGAAATTTAAGCTTGCTGTTACAAACATATATTTTCGCGTTTTCGTATTTTTTGATAACCGCAAGGTTTCGAGAAAGATTTTCAAGAAGCGTGTTCGTGATTTCGGGCTTATGAAGGCCCTCGTCTTCACTCTTTCCGATGCGACCCTCTTTATAAAAACCAATACTCAGAAATTCAAAACCGCTTTCAATATTGCTCTGCCGGCAGTTTGTGTCGCCGTTCTCGTCTTTTCCGTCAATGTCGTGAAGGACTCCGCGTACGGCGTTTCCGTTATTTCCGGCGGCGAAACCCTCGGCGTTGTAAGTGCTGAGGACGTTTATATGACCGCCGCGAAGAATTTTGCTCAAAAAAATTACTACGATGTTGAAAATTCCACGGGCGAAGTTTTCGTAACTGCCCGCCTTGAAATAACCCCCGCCGCCGACGTTATGGACGCCGATTCGCTAATCGCCGCTATGCAGACGAGTGCTTCGGTTATCATGCCCGAAGAAGGCGCAGAGCAGTCTGTAACCCCGCTTAGTTTAAGTATGCCGACAATTTCCGCCGCCGACCTCGCCGAAGAAACAGACACCGCCGGGAAGATCCGCGCTTATGGCGTAACCGTTGACGGACAGCTTATCGGGGCTGTTGACGAGCCCGAAAAACTTACCCGTTTCCTTGATGCAATCAGAGCTGCCGGGAATGACCCGGAAGCTATTGATATAACGTTCGACCGAGAAATTGATTATTCCTACGAGCAATTTTACTACCCGTCGGAAATCACTGACGAGTCGGACATAATAGAAACCTTCTCCGGCACACGTGAGGCTGCACGTTTTATTACCGTCGAACTCGGCGATAATCCGTGGGATCTCGCAATGGAAAACGGCTTAACCCTTGACGAACTCCTTGCCTGTCCGGCAGAACTTGACGGCGAAAGAATTGACGACATAAGTAAATATTGCCCCGTCGGCGCAACAATTCAGCTTTCCGAAGAAGTCCCTTATCTGAATCTCCTTGTAACCAAACCGAGGACATATGAAGTTGCCATTGATTACGAAATTACACAGTCGTACGATGACTCTATGTACCAAGGCGAGAAAAAGGTGATCACTAAGGGTGTGGAAGGTGTTGAACTCATCGAGGCTAACGTTACCTATGACGACGGCAGAGCCGTTTCACGTCAAATTCTATCCCGCAAAGTCGTAACAGAGCCTGTTACCCAAGTCGAAGTTGTCGGAACAAAAGAGCCCAAGACCATGGTCGCTACAGGAGGCGGTTCCGGCACTTACTTCTGGCCTGTCGCCGGCGGTCAAATCTCCGCCTACATGGGCGACGGCAGAGGTCACAAGGGGCTTGACATCCGCGCCCCCTACGGCACACACATCTATGCCGCCGCGCAAGGCGTTGTAACACGCGCCGGCAACAAGGGCGACGGTTACGGTAACTGCGTCTTCATCACAAACTCCGACGGCAACGTCACCGTCTACGGTCACATGAGCAGCATCGCCGACATTGCCTACGGTGACACCGTAGTTGCCGGTCAGCTGATCGGTTACGTCGGCTCCACAGGCAATTCCACCGGCAACCACCTTCACTTTGAAGTCCGCGTAAACGGCGCATACAAAAACCCGTTGGATTACGTTAGCCAATATTGATTAGCCCACAAAATCAACCAAATTCCGCAACATTTTTGTTGCGGAATTTTTACATAATTTTCACTTTTTTAACTTGACATATCATTTCATAAATGCTATAATATACCTACGAACTAAATTTAATTGAGGTACTTATGACTAACCGCTCCCTCAAAAGTGATGTCAACGACTTGGATACCCTTGCCGAAATTGTCGCAAGCGGTGCTGTTTCTTCGGGCGAAATTTCCGAAACCGAGGTTATCGACCGGCTGACAAAGGACGCAAGAAACTGGCGGCAGGGGCGTTTGCCCGGTATCGCCGCCCCCCGAAAAAGCGATAATCGGTCGCTCTCCCCTTTTCCCGAAAATAACGCAAACAGCGAACTTCCGTCGGTCTGCCCATTTTCAAATAACAACGCGAATATCGTCACATTTTTGCTAATCGCCTTCGCGGGAATTAGCTTTTGCCTCTTCTTCACCTTCTCTTCGAGAGTAACAAACCTAAGCGGGATTTATCGGGCTTTTTCCCTTTTATATAACAACATTTTGCCCTCGCCGATAATATTTATCTTTATCCTGCTTGCCGCGCCGTTTATAACCGAAACAATCTTCCGAAAAATCCTCTTCGGGACATTCAGGCAGCAAGCCGGCTTCGCCCTCTCCGCGGTCTTGTCGTCCTTTATATCGGGCGTGCTTTTCGCCGTTTTTTGCGACAATATCCCCGGAATCCCCGTGCAGTTTTTATACGCCTTTTGCGGCGGCTTCTTCTGCGCATTCGTCTATGAACACACGAAAAACCTTTGGGCGTCGATTATCTTCCATTTCTTCGCGAACGCCGCCGACGTTTTCGCCGTAAATCTCGGTCCGCTTGCGCAGAATATCGAAATGGTTATAATGGCTCTCGCGGGCGTCGCCGCCGTCTTCACCTTCGCCGCCCTCACCTTCCGCCTCGACGGTTCATTAAAATCCACGCCTGTGTAAATTCAAAAGGCTCACAAAAATCTGTGAGTCTTTTTTAATTTAATCTACGATAATTTCCGTAACCTCGTTCCGCTCGATTATCTCAATCTGATAATCGGAGGGCGGGCTGTTTTCATATGTAATATGCTCGGTCATCGCGAGGAATTCCCCGGCGGTGTCAAAAAGGTAGGTTGTCCGAAAGGTTAAAACTTCCGCAAGCGCATCACTTTGACTGCGAAGCTTCTCGATGTCATAATCCCAAACATACATCGTGAAACCGTCGTCGGTTATCACCTCTTCGGCGGTCTTCACAAGTCCCGGGATAAAGAAAAGCAAAACCCCTGTACTCATCTGATACGGCTCGTCTTTTGTATAGACTGCGGGCGTTTCGCTCCCGTCGGAACTTTTTTCGAGCTTTCCGTCAAAGTAGCGGTAGTTCCTGACATACTCACCCGTTTCCGCATCCTTATACTCCGTCTCATCAAGCCAAATCTGCGTTTTATCCTCTAAAAACATGAACGAAAAGACTTCCTGCGGCTCGCCCGTCGTAAGGTTTGTTATGATATATCTGCCGGAATTAAGGCTCGCGGCGGCGTCTATTACCGATTGAATCTCCGGCTGACCGACGAGGATTTTCTCCTCAGCCCCACAGGCGGTTAACGTTAAAATTATAAAAATTACGCTCAAAAATTTCTTCATACCGCTATTATACAACGTAAAAAAATTTTTGTCAAGCTAAATTTGTCGATTGGTTGACAGGGCGGCGCAAAAGTGGTATAATATATAGGCGAGATTTTTTGAAGAAAGGCGGCGATAAGTTTGAACATTAATGATGTTATAACACTGCTTGAAGAAAAGAAATTAGCAGTCCTGCGAAGTAACTTTGACGAAATGCACCCCGCCGATATTGCCGCGCTTTTCTCCGAACTTATCGAGCGAAATTTCGGCTCGCTTATCCTTCTTTACAGGGTTATGTCGAAGGAGGTTGCGGCGGAAAGTTTCACCTACATGGAGCCTTCCGCTCAAGAAACGCTAATCAATTCGTTCACCGACCGCGAGTTATCCGAAGTTCTCGACGAGCTTTACATTGACGATGCGGTTGACATGATTGAAGAGATGCCGGCGAATGTTGTTTCGCGGATACTCAAAAACGCCGACCCCGCAATGCGCAGTCAGATTAACAATCTCCTAAAATATCCCGAGGACTCCGCCGGGTCGATTATGACAACGGAGTTCGTATATTTTCGCAAGGGCAAGACCATTGCGGAATGTTTTGAACGGATCCGCTCCGTCGGGATTATGAAAGAGACGGTTTACACCTGTTACGTTACCGACAAGAGGAAGCTCATCGGCGCGGTTTCGCTCCTTGAGATGTTAACCGCCGAGCCGACGATGTTAATCGAAGAGATTGCCGAACAGAATATTATCACCGTTAACACGCTTGAAGATAAAGAAACGGTTGCGAAAACCCTTTCAAAATACGACCTGCACGCCATTCCCGTTGTTGACAACGAGGACAGAATCGTCGGAATCGTAACCTTCGACGACGC
>JAISIH010000061.1 GCA_031262105.1 Ruminococcus sp.
GGCGTTTCAATTCAGAGTATGTATAACGAAAATCATTGTCGTGAAACGTCTGTAAAGGTTCGCGGGACATTTAATACTAAGCGTGAAAAGGGCGAATTTATCGGGGCATTCGCTCCGTACGGCTATAAAAAAGACCCCGCCGACTATCACCATCTGATAATTGATGATGAAGCGGCGGAGGTTGTTCGTGATGTTTTCCGTTGGTTCGTGCGGGACGGTATGCCCAAGAACGGCATTATGCGAAGGCTTGACGAACTGGGCGTACCCTGCCCGGCAGTGTACAAGCGTGAACACGGTGAAAAGTACAACAACCCGCATATAACCGCCCGAAAACCGCAGTGGTCGGCGAAGACCATCTCCGGCATTTTGTGCAATCAAATGTACTTAGGACATATGGTTCAAGGCAAGCAAAAGGTGAAAAGCTACAAAATCCACACTCGCGTTGCTGTGCCGGAGGAGAAATGGACGATAGTAAAAAACACTCACGAGCCTATCATTGAGCAAGAGCTATTCGATAAAGCGCAAAGTTTACTGCTTCGCGACACGCGAACACCGCCTCAAACCACGGAATTATATTTGTTTTCGGGCTTCTTGCGCTGTGCTGACTGCGGAAGAGGTATGATACGCCGACCGACAAAAACATCAATTTATTACGCTTGCCGAAGTTACACCAGTTTCAAACAATGCACCCGCCACACAATTCGCAGTGAGAAATTAGAGGCGGCGGTTTTAGCGGCGATTAAGGCGCAGATTGCGCTTGTTGACGGAATGGCGGAGGAAGTCGGTAAGATAAACAAGTCCTCTGAAATTCAGATTGATACATCAAGGATTGAAAAAGCAATTGCGCTAAAACAAACTGAACTCACTAAAATTTCAGATATTCGCAAGGGCTTATATCTTGACTGGAAAACCGGGGATATAAGCCGTGACGAGTATCACAGCATGAAAGCGGACTTTGAAAATGAGGAAGAAACCCTTCATTCCGAGCTTACTAAACTCACCGAAGAACTGGGAAAACTACAAAGCGGCGTAACGAGTTTTGCTCCTTTTTTTGACGCATTCCGACAATTCGGTAACATCGAAAATCTCAATCGCGGTATCCTCACCGAACTTGTGAAAACCATCAGAATTCACGAAGGCGGGGTGATTGAGATTGACTTTACCTTCCCGGATGAGTGTAAGAGAGCGAAGGCTTTTATCGAGCAGAATCGTGAGTTGGTAAGGGTTTGAGAGGCTTTGCAGTAAAGGATAACGGATAATTAAAACACCGATTTCAGCGTTTGTAAAGTCTATAATCGGTGTTTTTATTCAATGGCGGGAAATGCTAAAAAAGAGCGATTCCACCGGTCCGACAGGGGCAGCAGCATAAGTCACAAAAAATCGGGGAGTCCTTTTTACGGACTTCCCGAGTGTATTTATGCTTAATAGTCGCGAGAGGGTTGTTGTCCATTGCGGCGGAGATGCGTTCGGGGGCTATGTGGGTGTAAATTTCGGTTGTCGAGACGGATTTATGCCCCAAGATTTCTTTAAGGGTAATCGCGTCCGCGCCGCCGTGGTTATACATTAAGGTTGCGGCGGTGTGGCGGAGCTTATGCACCGAAAGCTCCCTGCCGTCAAGGTGACAGGCGGCAAGCGCGTTCTCGACAATCTGCTGTACCCGCCGCCCTGTTATCCTCCGAAGCTGTTTGGAAAGGAAAAGCGCGTCCGGGTCCTTAACCTTTTCGGGCTTAACATTTTCGGGAATCCGCACGTTAAGATAATCGAGAATCGCAAAGGCACAGGCGTCGTTAATGTGAACAAACCGCTCTTTGTTGCCCTTCCCCAAAAGCCGCATTGTCCGCGAATCAAGGTTAACACTCGTGAGGTTTAACCCCACAAGCTCCGAAAGCCGCATACCGCAGTTTATAAAAAGCGTTACAATGCAATAATCGCGAAGGTAATAGGCGTTATCCTCCGAAATCCCGTTAAGAAGCGCCTTGCTCTCTTCAAGCGACAGGAATTTCGGCATATTAGCCGGGATTTTCGGGTAACTTATATGCTCAATCGGGTTTTCTGTTAAAAGGTCAAGGTCGTTTATCATGCACTTAAAGAAGGTATTAAGCGCGGCAAGTTTCCGCTTTCGGGAACGTGCGTTGTTCTGCCTGTCCGTGGCGATGTAGTTAAGGTACATCAGCCCGGTGAGTTTCGTAACCTTCTTGAGATCGCCAAGCGTTATATCCTTAATGTCGCTGTCGTCCCTGCCTTGCTCCCTTAAGAGAAAACGGAAAAAAATCTGCAAGTCGGAATAATAGGCGGCAATAGTCGTCTCGGACTTCATGAGGATAACGCGCTGATAGGTTATGAAGCTGTTTAGAAAATCCGGGCAGTTTTCTTTTTTATACATACTATTATCTTAACATATGCTTAAGGCGGCTCATGGCTTCCGCCGTGTTTTCGTGGGTGTTGAAGCTTGTGAGTCTGAACCAGCCGTCGCCGTTTTTCCCGAAGCCCTCGCCCGGTGTCCCGACAACCTGAATATTCTCAAGAAGATAATCGAAAAATTGCCAGCTGTCCATGTTGCTCGGTGTCTTAAACCAGATGTAGGGCGAATTTTCGCCGCCTGTGCAGGGAATTTTTAGGCTTCTTAATGTGTCTAATATAATCGACGCATTTTCCATATAATAGTCGATATTAGTCTGAACCTGCCGCCGCCCCTCGGGGGAGAAAACGCCCGCCGCCGCACATTGCACAGGATAACTTACACCGTTAAATTTACTGCCTTGGCGGCGTGTCCATGTGTCGCGAAGGCTAACCTCACCGCCGTCCTCGGTATACGCCTTAAGCTCCTCGGGGACAATTGTATAGCCGCAGCGAAGCCCTGTAAATCCGGCAGTTTTCGAGAGACTGCACATTTCAATCGCGCAGGTTTTCGCGCCGGGAATTTCAAAAATGCTCCGCGGCAGAGTTTTATCATAAATAAACGCTTCATAAGCCGCATCAAAGATAATAACAGCCTTTTTCGCGTTGGCGTAATCAACCCAAACTTTAAGCTCGTCTTTGGTATAAACTGCGCCGGTGGGGTTGTTCGGGGAGCAAAGGTAGATAAGATCGCATTTTACGTTATAGTTCGGCATCGCCTTAAAGCCGTTTTCGGCTGTTGCGTCGGCGTAGATAAGCTGCTTTCCGCCCATGATGTTGCTGTCAACATAGACGGGGTAAACAGGGTCGGAAACGAGTACAACAGAGTTTTCGGAAAAAATATCGGTAATATTCCCGGTGTCGGATTTCGCGCCGTCGTTGATGAAAATATCGTCAAGGGGTATGGTTATTTCGCGTTCGGCATAGTAATCTGCAACGGCTTTTTTTAGAAAATCGTAGCCTCTGCCGGTGTCTTCGTAACCGCGGAAAGTCTCCTTCACGCCCATTTCGTTTGCGCCGCGCTTCATGAATTCAACCGCCGCCGCCGGAATCGGGAGCGTTACGTCGCCGATACCCATTCGGATAATCTCTTTGCCCGGGTTTTTCTCTTTATATGCGGCGATCCGCTTTGCAATGTCAATAAAGAGATAGTTCTTTTTAAGCTTTGTGAAATTTTCGTTAATCTTTGCCATTGGGATAGTTCCTCCGAAAAAAATAAAATACAGGACACAACCCCCGGGGAGAGTTCCCCGGGGATAATTTCCCGTGATTAATTCTATCTGTTTTTATAGTATCTCTCGAACTCGGCGATGTCTTGGCACTTTTCAAGAGCGTGAATTTCGTCGATGATGCCGTCCTTACACATACGCGCAAGCTCTTGGTCAAGGCAGACCATGCCCTCTTTACGCCCGGTTTGGATGGCTGTTCCGATAAGGTGAACCTTGTTGTCGCGAACCATTGCTTTTATTGCATCAGTTGCGTTTAAGATTTCACAGGCGGCAACACGGCTTTTGCCGTCGGCTGTCGGAACGAGGGTTTGTGCGATAATTCCAACTAAAACCGTCGCAAGCTGTGTGCGGATTTGAGATTGCTGATGAGAGGGGAAAACGTCGATGATACGGTTAATTGTATCCGCCGCACAGGTTGTGTGGAGGGTTGACATTACAAGGTGTCCTGTTTCGGCGGCGGTTATTGCCGCATTGATTGTTTCAAAGTCACGCATTTCTCCGACGAGGATAACGTCCGGGTCTTCACGGAGAGCGGCACGAAGTGACATTGCGAAAGACTCGACATCGTCGCCGATTTCACGCTGATTAATCATACAGCGTTTGTGTTCGTGAATGTACTCTATAGGGTCTTCGACGGTTATAACGTGTGCGGAACGGGTTACGTTGATGTAATTTATCATTGCGGCGAGGGTTGTCGATTTACCCGAACCTGTAGGACCTGTTACAAGGATAAGTCCGCGAGGTTTGGTGCAGAATTCACCGAGAATCGGCGGCAGGCTTAAATCTTCAAGCGCGGGAATATCGTTGCGCAGCAGACGTATTGCAATGGCTGTGTTGCCGCGCTGATGGTAAACGTTAACACGGTGACGATAGCCGCGGCGTGTTACGTACGAAAAGTCACAGTCGATTTTATTTTTGATATTTTCGAGGTTACGCCCGCCTGTCATCTGTTCAACAAGCTTCATAATGCTTGTGTCGGTCATTTCGGGGTAGGTTGAGAGCTTACGGAGCGAACCGTTCAGACGGACGATCGGCGCAATCTTTGCGGTAAAATGTACGTCCGAGCAACCTAAAACGCGTGCTTC
>JAISIH010000067.1 GCA_031262105.1 Ruminococcus sp.
GGCAAAGCTTGCGGAAGATTTTAAAGCTGTGATAGGATTTTAAGTCCGACTAAATGAAAAGAAGAAAACAAAAAAGCATAGCAGCCCGCACAGTCACATATGTTGTACTAATCTTACTCCTGTTTCTGTTAATAGTATTTATCGTTTCGCGCTTCGATAAGCCGCCTGTCGGCGAGGAGCAGTCAAGCGCCAAGGTTATTACCCCGGCGAGTTCCGATGTAATTTCTGCGGGGACGGCAGGGTCTGCCGGTACGGCGGGAACGCTTCCCGACGAGGGCGATATCCTGATAATTACAACAGCGGCGGAGACGAAAGGTACTGATGAATTGGCTGACAACGAATGGGCATTGTTCCTTGTAAATAACCAAAACGCGCTTCCTGCGAATTACGACAGCACAATCGAAGACGACATAGGCTTAACCCTCGTCTTTTCGGACTATCGCGACTATTATTTCGACAGCCGCGCCGCGCCCTACCTTACAAAGATGCTTGAAGACTCCGCGGAAGACGGCGTAAGCCTTTATATAGTCTCGACCTTCCGAACGCAAGCCTATCAGCAGACCAACCTCGACAACAGCGTTGCCGAGCGTATGGCGAGCGGCATGGACTACGACACAGCCTATGCCGATGCCCTCGAAAGCGTTGCGCTTCCCGGACACTCGGAGCATAACGCCGGGCTTGCCGCTGACATTATGACGCCTACCTATACTTCGATGGCGGACGACGGCTTCAAGAACACCGACGAATACGAATGGCTTTCCGAAAATGCCCACAAATACGGTTTTATCCTGCGATATCCCGAAGGCAAGCAGGACGTTACCGAGATAATCTATGAACCGTGGCACTATCGTTTTGTCGGGGTTTATCACGCGACAAAAATCAAGGAAAGCGGGCTTACCCTCGAGGAATATTTTTCCGAAAACGGCTGGGCAGATGATGACGGCAAGGCAACAGAGCATCTCGGTCCGATAGAGGAAACAGTGCAGGCGGACAACAATTCGCCCGCAATAACACTCCCCCCCGACATGATTACCGTAACGGTTAACAGCGGCACAGGCGAGGCAATACCGGTTGAATAAAGGAGTTTAAAACTTGAATGCGATTGTACGCGGACTTGTCCGTGCGGCTTTTCATATTTGGTTTAACTTCTCGATTGAGGGAATTGAAAATATCCCGAAAGAGGGCGGCATCGTCATTGCCTCGAACCACCGCTCAATGGCTGATCCCGTAACGATTACAATCCCCGTAAAAAAGCCCCTCAAATACATGGCGCGTGATACGCTTTTTAAGAATAAAATCATCGCGTTTTTTATAAAAATTCTCGGCGCATTCCCGGTAAAGCGCGATACGCCAAGCACCGAGCTTTTCAAAACCTGCGACGAAATTTTAAAACAGGGCAAAAACCTCGTCATCTTCCCCGAGGGGACGAGGCAATACGAAAACAAGGTCGGCGCGGGAAAAGCGGGTGTCGCAATGATTGCGGCGCGTTCCGGCGCGGACGTCCTCCCCTGCGGTATCTGCTTTGAGGGCGAAAAACTTCATTTCCGCTCGAAACTGACGTTAAAATTCGGCAAGATTATAAAAGCGGAAGAGATTGCCGTGCAAGGCACTTCCTCAAAGGAAATGCGCCTCGTCCGCGACAGGATTATGGATGCAATAAAAGAGCTTGTCGAAGGTCACAATGAACTATAATATTATAATCGACAAATACGCCGGGTTCTGTTTCGGGGTCGCAAGGGCAGTCTCCATTGTTGAAAAAGCCGTTAGCGGCAATTCGGACAACCCCGGGAAGATTTACACCTTCGGCGACATTATCCACAATTCGCGCGTTGTCGAGAATTTACGCGAAAAAGGCGTATACTCCATTGAATATGAACAGTTTCGCGATTTAACCTCGAAAGACACAGTAATAATCCGCTCTCACGGAGTTCCGGAAAGGATTTTTGACGAGCTTCACGAAATCGGAGTTAACGTCATTGACGGCACCTGTCCTTTTGTTAAAAAAATCCATAATATCGTTTCCGAATATTCGTCGAAAGGTTACGAAATAATAATCTTCGGCGACAGGAGCCATGCTGAGATAATCGGCATTGTGGGAAATTGCCAAAACACACCTCATATTTACGCCGATTTCAACGACTTTTTAGACAAAACCGACAATTTTAAATATTTTTTTCAAAAAAAGCTTGCTTTTATCTCTCAAACAACATATAATATAATAGACTGGGAACAGGCTGTTTCAAAAATTAAGCTTCACTCCTCCGATTTTTGTGACCTCCGAATTTTTAACACCGTCTGCGATGCCACAATAAAGCGGCAGCACGGCGCGAAAAATCTATCCGAGTCATGCGATATAACCGTCGTCGTCGGCGACAATTCCAGTTCAAATACAAGAAAACTTTACGATATATGTGCAAAAAACTGCACAGCCTATATCACAGACGGCAAGGATTTGACAGGTTTAAGACGGTGTGCAACCGGGGCAATCTCCCTCTTGCTCTCCCGTCTGTCTGATACCCTCGGGAAAACTCTAACCGTGGGTATTACCGCCGGAGCTTCCGCTCCGCGCGAAGTTATCGAGGAGGTTTATAACTTAATGGACGACTCAATCAAGGATGTAATCGGCACAGCAGGTGTGGAAGAGACAGGAGCAGCAGGTGTGCAGGACGGATCAGACGGCGCAGAAGAAAGCTTTGAATCAATGCTTAATGCAAACCTCAACCGACGCGTACATAAAGGCAATCGCGTTGTCGGTGTAATAACAGGTTTCCATAATAATGAAGTTACCGTCGATATCGGAACAAAACAAACAGGTTTCGTTCCACTCGAGGAATTTTCCGAAATTCCCGACGAAGACCCGAAACAAAACGCAAAGGTCGGCGAAGAGGTTGAACTTATCGTTACACAGGTTAACGATGCCGAAGGCTGGGTTACACTCTCGAAATCGAAAGCCGATGCCCGCACAGGTTTCGACGCACTCCAAAAAGCACTTAACAATAACGAAGTTTTAGATGCCGTTATAACTGATGTTGTAAAGGGCGGCGTTGTCGCGGCTATAAAGGGCGTTCGCGTGTTTATCCCCGCCTCCCACAGCGGCATCCGCACCAACCGCAACGATGAAAACGCCGACAAGGCTCTTGACGTTCTCTTTAAAAAGCCCGTTAGGATTAAGATTATAGAGCTTGACGAAAAGCGCAACAAGGCTGTCGGTTCAATCCGCGAAGCCATGAATATCGAACGCACTGCCGCGAAGGACAAGTTCTGGAGTGATGCAGCAGTCGGGAAAACCTATACAGGCACCGTTCGGAGTGTCACAAACTACGGCGCGTTCGTTGATCTCGGCGGCGTTGACGGCATGATTCACCTCTCCGAACTCTCGTGGGATAAGGTTACTCACCCGTCGCAGGTTGTAAAGGTCGGCGACAGCGTTGACGTTACAATTAAAGCTCTCGACCCTGAAAAAAACCGCATTTCCTTAACCTACAAAGACCCGAACGGCGACCCGTTCTCGAACTTCTTATCAAAATTTGAAGTCGGGATGGATATTCCCGTTAAGGTTGTTTCGACAGCTTCTTTCGGGGCTTTTGCGGAGATTATCCCGGGGGTTGACGGTCTTATCCATATCTCCCAATTCCCCGCAGATAAAGGCAACGCACTTAAAAAGGACGACGAAGTTACCGCCCGTATCACCGAAATTGACGCCGACAGAAAGCGTATCAGCCTTTCAATCCGTGCAATTTCCGAAGATGCTCCCGTCGATGAAAACGTTCCTTACGTTATCCCCGAAGAAACAGAATAACTATTTAAGCGCGAAGCAATTCGCGCTTTTTTTATGACGGCTGAGGGGGTTAATTCGGGGTAAATTTATGTAAACTGAGGCTTGACATTAAGACAGAATTATGTTATAATTATTAAAATGGGATAGAGTGAGGTAAAATAATGTCTCTCCAAAAAATCCCCGCTTTATTTGACCTGCACGTGCATTTTCGCGACCCGGGTTTCACCGAAAAAGAGGATATTTTTTCCGGCGCGGCGGCGATGAAAGCGGGCGGATATTCGGGCGTAGTCTGTATGCCGAACACTTCCCCGCCTGTTGACAATAAAAAGACTATCGAATATATCCGCAAAAAAAGCATGGGGCAAGGCGTGAATATCTACCCCGCCGCCTGTATAACAAAGGGCATGAGCGGCGAAGAGCTTGCGGATTTTGCGGAATACGAACGCCTCGGTATAAAGATTATCACCGACGACGGCAAGCCTGTTAAAAACAACGAGCTTATGCGCAGGGCGTTCATCGAAGCGGCAAAGCACAATCTGCTTATAGCAGACCACTGTGAAGACCTTGATATAATCGACGGCGGGATAATTAACCGCGGCGAAGTTTCCGAAGCTCTCGGTGTTAAGGGCATGGACAGGCTTTCGGAAGACCTTATCACTGCGCGGGATATTATCTTGGCGGAGGAACTTGGCACAAGAATCCACATTTGTCATGTTTCAACAAGCGGCTCGGTCGAACTTATCCGCGCGGCGAAAGCAAGGGGCGTTAAGGTTACGGCGGAGACTGCTCCCCACTACTTTATCGATACCGAAAAGAAGCTTTTGACAAAAGATGCCGATTATCGCATGAACCCGCCGCTTCGCACAGAGCAGGACAGAGCGGCGATTGAAGCCGCCGTGATTGACGGAACAATCGACTGTATCTGTACCGACCACGCGCCGCACACGCCCTCCGAAAAGGCGGATTTTTATAAAGCTCCGAACGGCGTAATCGGGCTTGAAACAGCTTTCGCGGCGAGTTACACCTACCTTGTTAAGACCGGAAAAATACCGCTTGAACGCTTAATTGAGCTTATGTCAACAAAGCCTCGGGAGATTTACGGACTCCTTCCGTCAACCCATTTTGTGAAATTTGACCTTGACGAAAGTTTCATTGTTAACCCCGAAAGAATGAAATCAAAGGGGCGAAACTGCGTTTTCAAGGGCGAGAGGCTTTACGGTGTACTTAAAAATTAAAGTTTGGAGATAATATATGTCGTTTAGCAGACTTATTTCGGGGATTAAGAAGATGAATAATCCCACCGTCGCGGGGCTTGACCCGAAGCTTGATTTTATCCCCGAACATATTAAGAATAAATCGTTCTCGGAATACGGCGAGACTTTAGCCGGGGCGGCTGACGCGCTGTTGCAGTTTAATATCGGGCTTATTGACGCGCTTTGCGATATTGTTCCGGCGGTTAAGCCGCAGTCGGCGTACTACGAAATGTACGGCTTTGAGGGCGTGAAAACCCTTGCTAAGACGATCGAATACGCGAAGTCTAAGGGAATGTTCGTAATCGTTGACGGAAAGCGAAACGACATTGGTCCGACGGCTTCCGCTTATGCGGCGGCTTATCTCGGCGAAACGGCTGTCGGCGGCGGTAAGCTATCGGCGTTCGGCGCAGATGCCTTAACGGTCAACGGCTATCTCGGCACAGACGGACTTACGCCGTTTACCGACATATGCAAAGCGAACGACAAGGGTATCTTTATCCTTGTGAAAACCTCGAATAAATCTTCCGGCGAGCTTCAGGACAAAAACCTTGACGATAAAACGGTTTACGAATTCATGGGGCAAATTTGCGAAAACCTCGGGGCTGATACGGTTGACGAGTATGGTTACAGTGCAGTCGGCGCGGTAGTCGGCGCAACCTACCCCGAACAGCTTACAGAGCTTCGTAAAAAGTTACCCCATACATTCTTCCTCGTTCCGGGATACGGAGCGCAGGGCGGCGGCGCGGCGGGGCTTCGCGGGGCTTTTGACGAAAACGGACTCGGTGCTGTGGTTAACTCGTCGCGGGCGATAATGTGTGCGTATAAAACCGAAAACGCACCCGGTGAGGCGTTCGCGGAAGCGGCGCGGCGCGAGGCTCTCCGCATGAGGGACGATATTAACGCGAATATATAAAGGTTAAAAAAAATATGCTTAGTAAAGATAAAAAAGCTTATATAATGCTTGCGGACGGGACAATTTACAGCGGTTTTTCATTCGGCGCGGCGGGCGAAAAGATCGGGGAGATTGTCTTCGCGACGGGTATGACAGGCTATGCCGAGACCCTTACCGATCCGTCATACTTCGGGCAGATTGTTACCCAAACGTTCCCCCTTATCGGGAATTACGGGATTAACGAGGAAGATTTCGAGTCTGAAAAATCGGTTGTTTCGGGCTATATTGTCCGTGAATACTGCGATAATCCCTCAAATTTCCGTTCTAAGGGAGATATTGACAGTTTCCTCAAAGCTCAGAATGTTATCGGGATTTACGGTATTGATACCCGCGCGTTAACAAAAAAAATCCGCGAACACGGCGTAATGAACGGCGTTATTACGACAAACGAGATTACAAATAAAGATGAACTTCTTGCGAAGATTAATGCGTATACTATAAAGGACGCGGTTAAGTCGGTTACAATTTCTGCGCCGCGTGAATACTTGACAGAGAATAAATTTTCGGTTGTGCTTTATGATTACGGTTATAAATATAATATCCGCAGAGAGCTTGAAAAGCGGGGCTGCAAGGTAACCGTTGTTCCGGGGTTAACCCCTGCGGAAGACGTCTTGGCGATGAAGCCGGACGGAATAATGCTCTCGAACGGACCGGGCGACCCGGCGGAGAATGTTATCCCGATAGAGAATCTGAAAAAACTTAAAAAAACCGACATACCGATATTCGGAATCTGCCTCGGGCATCAGCTTATGGCGCTTGCGTCGGGGGCGAAAACCGAGAAGCTTAAATACGGGCATCGCGGCGCAAATCAGCCTGTGAAGGACATCATCGGCGACCGCACCTTCGTAACCTCACAAAATCACGGTTATGCTGTGGTTAACGACAGCGTTCCCGGGGGCTGCGGGCAGGTTTCGCACATCAACGCGAACGACGGCTCCTGCGAGGGTATCCTCTACACCGACAGCAACTGCTTCACCGTGCAATTCCACCCCGAAGCCTGCGGCGGTCCGCACGACACAGCCTATCTCTTTGATGAGTTTGTGGGGAGGATGGAGGATAAATAATGCCTACACTTAGTATGTTTTATGGAATAATAATAAGGATGTTTGATGAGAGCGGCGGGCAGCACAATCTGCCTCACTTTCATGCGGCATACCAAGGAAAGCAAGCAACATTTGACTTTAACGGCAATATTCTTGCCGGAAAATTCCCCAATAAACAAAAGCAGCTTATTAAAGCATGGGTTATACTCCACAGAGAAGAACTCGAAGCAAACTGGGAACTTATCAAAGAAGATTCCGATTATTTTAAGATTGAACCTTTGAGGTAATATATGGAATACAGCTATATACCACCTTCCCCAATCAACGTTAAACCGCTCGAAAATTACCATGTGTATGTAAAATTCGACACGTCCGAAGAAAAGGTTTTCAACGTAGAGCCTTATATAAAGGGACGATTTTACGGTGAGTTACGGAATAAAGGTTATTTTCGTACCGTTCATATAACAGAAGACGGATTCTGTCTTGAGTGGCCGAACGGTCAAGACATCGCGCCGGAGGATTTATACTACGATTCCGTGCCGGTTGACGAATACAATTCACAGGTTAATCCATAATCTATTGGAGTAATAAAAATGGCATTACGAAGCGATATTAAAAAAGTCTTGGTTATCGGGTCGGGTCCGATTGTTATCGGGCAGGCGGCGGAATTTGACTATGCGGGGTCGCAGGCTTGCAGGGCTCTTCGTCAGGAAGGGCTTGAAGTTGTACTCATAAACTCAAATCCGGCAACGATTATGACCGACAAGAACATGGCGGACAAAGTTTATATTGAACCGCTTACCCTTGAAGTCATAAAGAAGATAATCAAGATGGAACGCCCCGACAGCCTGCTCTCAACCTTGGGCGGGCAGACTTGCCTTACCCTTTCGATGCAGCTTGCGAAAGACGGCTTCCTTGACGAATACGGCGTGAAACTCCTCGGGGCTGACCCGGAGACAATACATAAAGCGGAGGACAGGCAAGCGTTCAAGGACACCATGGAGAAGATCGGTGAGCCTTGCATACCCTCGAAGGTTGTCGAGACTGTTGCCGATGCGCTTTCTTACGCCGATAACGATATAGGCTATCCTGTTATCGTTCGCCCCGCGTTTACCCTCGGGGGAACGGGCGGCGGCATTGCATATAATCGCGACGAGCTTCAAGATATTTCTACAAACGGTCTGCGGCTTTCGCCGATAACCCAAATTTTGGTTGAAAAATGCATAAGCGGTTGGAAAGAAATTGAATTTGAAGTAATCCGCGACGCTAAGGGGAACGTTATCACCGTCTGTTCGATGGAAAATTTCGACCCTGTGGGCGTTCACACCGGCGACAGTATCGTTGTTGCGCCCGCCCTCACCCTTGCGGACAAGGAATACCAGATGCTCCGCTCCGCCGCGCTTAATATTATAACCGAGCTTAAGGTTGAAGGCGGCTGTAATGTGCAGTTTGCGCTTGAGCCGGAGTCTTTCCGGTACGCGGTTATTGAAGTTAACCCGCGTGTGAGCCGTTCTTCCGCGCTTGCTTCAAAGGCGACAGGTTATCCTATCGCGAAGGTTGCCGCGAAGATTGCGATCGGTTTCTCCCTCGACGAGATAGTAAACGCCGTAACCGGGAAAACCTATGCTTGCTTCGAGCCGACCCTCGATTACGTTGTATTAAAATTCCCGAAATGGCCCTTCGATAAATTCGTTTACGCGAAGCGGACACTCGGCACACAGATGATGGCAACCGGCGAGATTATGGCGATCGGCACTTCATTTGAACAGGCTATGATGAAGTCTGTGCGGAGTATTGAGCTTGGGCTTGACTCGATGAACCTGCCGAAGCTTAAGAAGCTCTCCGACGACGAAATCCGCGAGCGGCTTAAAAATGTCGATGACGAGCGTTCGTTCGTGGTTTTTGAGGCGTTAAAGCGCGGCATTACAGTCGATTATATCCATGAAGTCACGATGATTGACGAATGGTTTTTATATAAGCTTCTTAATCTTGTCGAAATTGAACGGCAAATGTCGGCTTCTGAGCTGACGGACGAGCTTTACTTGCAGGCGAAACATTTCGGTTATACCGACGAGGCAATAACTCGGATTTCCGGCGGTAAGGCAATTAAAAACCCCCGCAAAGCCGTCTACAAGATGGTTGACACCTGCGCGGGCGAGTTTATGGCGGAGACACCCTATTTTTACTCGACATACGACGATGAGAACGAAGCCGCCGAATTCAAGGCTTCCCACACCGACCCTAACAAAAAAACAATTATCGTTTTCGGCTCCGGTCCGATTCGTATCGGGCAGGGTATCGAGTTTGACTACTGCTCTGTCCACTGCGTTTGGGCATTAAAGGAAATGGGTTACGATGCAGTTATCTGCAACAACAACCCCGAGACCGTTTCGACCGATTTCGACACCGGCGACAGGCTCTATTTCGACCCGCTTACAAAGGAAGATGTCGAGTCGCTGCTTCTCACCGAAAAGCCGTACGGCGTTGTGGTGCAGTTCGGCGGGCAGACCGCGATAAAACTCACAAAGCACCTTGTCGCACTCGGCGCGAATATCCTCGGCACTTCCGCCGACAGCATTGATGCGGCGGAGGACCGCGAACGTTTCGACGAACTCCTTAACAGCTGCGGAATTCCCCGTCCTGAGGGCGGAACGGTAATGGAGGTCGAAGAGGCGGTTAAAATCGCAGACCAGTTAGGCTATCCTGTTTTAATGCGCCCGTCATATGTCTTGGGCGGACAGAATATGATTATAGCACATTCCGAAGCAGACATTCGCGAATATATGGAGATAATTACCCGCACAAAGCTCGAAAATCCCGTGCTTATCGACAAATACATGATGGGGACGGAAGTCGAAGTTGACGCAATCTGCGACGGCGTGGACTGCCTTATCCCCGGGATTATGGAACACGTTGAACGCGCCGGGGTACATTCCGGCGACTCAATCAGCGTTTATCCCTCCCTCACACTCACCGAAAAGAGCCGTCAGACTATCCTCTCCTACACGAAAAAGCTTGCAATGGCACTTAAAGTCCGCGGGCTTGTTAACATCCAATATGTGGTGTGCGGCGGCGAGGTTTATGTAATTGAAGTTAACCCGCGTTCGTCTCGAACTGTGCCGTATATCTCGAAGGTTACAGGCGTTTCGATGGTTGACGTTGCGACAAAAATCATGCTCGGGACTTCCCTAAAAGAGCAGGGTTACAGCGACGGGCTTTACAAAAAGGCAGATTATATCGCGGTAAAAGTTCCGGTTTTCTCGTTCGGGAAGCTTCACGATGTTGACACCGAGCTCGGTCCTGAGATGAAATCAACCGGCGAGTGTTTGGGAATTGCGACAGACTATGCGGATGCGGTTTTCAAGGGGCTTGTCGGCGCGGGATATGAATTTACGAAGGTCGGCGACAGCGTTCTAATTACCGTTCGCGATACCGACAAAAAAGAAGTCGTATATGTTGCCGAAAAGTTCGAGCGGATGGGTTATAAAATCTACGCCACAAGCGGCACCGCCTCGTACCTCAACAAAAACTTCGTCGCGGCGAACACCGTTAAGCGCATCTCCGAGGGTCACCCGAACGTAATGGACCTTCTCGATTCCGGGCGGATTGACTACGTTGTTTCAACCTCCGCGAAGGGGCGAAGCCCCGCTCTTGATTCCGTTAAAATAAGGCGCAAGACTGTCGAACGCTCAATCTGCTGTATGACGTCAATGGACACCGCAAACGCTGTCTGTGACATACTCCTAATGGGTAAATCAATAGATGATATTGAGATGGTAGATATTACTAAAATTTAATATGAAGGAGTTATTATGAACATTATCTGCAAAAATTGCGGCTCTGAGGTTTCCCTGCCCGACGGCGTTACATCGGGATTCTGCGGAAACTGCGGAGCAAAGGTAGAAGCTACTGCCCCGGAAGCAGAAAACGTTGTCGAAAAAACTGAGACGGTTGTAGAAGAAACAGAGACGGTTGCACCCGAAACTCCGGCTGTAGAAGAGACCCCGGTTGTTACTCCAGAAGCTCCGGCTGTAGAGGAAACCCCGGCAGTTACTCCCGAAACACCGGCTGTAGAGGAAACCCCGGCAGTTACTCCCGAAACTCCGGCTGTAGAGGAAACCCCGGCAGTTACCCCCGAAACTCCGGCTGTAGAGGAAACCCCGGTTGTTACCCCGGAAGCGGAAAACATTACCCCCGAAACAGAGTCGCCTTTTGAAAGCTTTGAAGCTGAAAGCGAGCCTGTTACCCCCGAAAAAACGCCCGCAAGCGTACTCGACGGGGCTATTGCATCGCTTCCGCCGTCACTGCAAAACAAGCGGCTTCTTGCACTCATTGCGGCTGTTATTCTTGTTTTCATAATCGGTGTTGTTACAATAATCGCGGTTGTAGTCATGTCCGGCAACGGCAGTTATAAATCCGCCGAGAGCAAGACTTTTGACGCCCTTACCTCCGCCGGAAATTTCGCCGGAACAGGGGGCGGCTCTTCCACCGAATTTGATGTTACATACACGCCGTCTGATGAGCTTCTTGAGTCTTTATCCTCGCTCGGGATACTGTCGAACGGCTCCGATTATCTGAGCGTAAACGGCATAGTCTCCGTTTTCGGGAACAGTATGCTTGTCGATATTCTCGGGTATACCGATGATATTGACGCCTACGTTGTCGGGACTTATAACGGCAATGAGATGACTGTCGCTTTCCCGGACGCGACCGATTACGTTCTCTCTTACAGCGTAGCCAAGCCGGAGGACGAAAAAGTTTTTACCCTCAATAAAAACGCGCTTAACAAGACCCTTAATGCGATTGAAAAAGAATATTTCAGGATTGCCGAAAATTCTTATGAAGTTGTGAAAAATGACGAGCTTAAGGGCGGCGACATAACGGTTAAGGCTGATAAATACACCTTCAAATTCACCAGAGAAGACAGCTTAAACTTCGCCCTCTTCGCAATCGACGAGATCAGGAAGAATGACAATTTAGTCGATTACATCACCAAGACTTATCAGCAAGCCGACGAAGATTTCGACTTCGACGAGATTTTAGACGACCTCGAAAGCGAGATTGACGACGAGCTTTACGACCTCTCCGAGACAGAGAAAAAAGCTTCATTCCTGCGCATGAGAGCATGGGTTTACAGGGGAAATATCGTCTCCCGCGAGATTGACAATTTCTATACATCACCGAACTTGAAGCTTTCATACATCGCCCTTGCGAACAGCAAAGCCGCTTACGCAAAGGCTTCTGCCGGCGATAATTACAGTTCCGTTAAGGTTACTGCTGATTTTGCACGCGAAGGGAAATTCTGGGGCGGTGACGTTCGCCTTACCGTTAATGATGATGACGCATCGGTAAAGGCAACCGTTAAGAACATGACGCTTTCGGGAAAATATCTAACCGGCGAGGTCGGCGTAAAGGGTACTTTATCCTCCGCTGAGATTGATTTTGACTTAGAATTTGACAAGCTTGACAACAGACAGCGTGCAGTTATAAGCGGCAAAGTCGGCGGTAATGATTTGGGCGAACTTCAAATTTCGTACAACAACAAGAGTATAGGCTCGTTAAAGCTCCCGACCTATGAAGAAGACAATATCGTAGATCTCGCCGCTACCTCTGACGACGAGGAAATGCGCGAAAGATACCAGCAGTTTACTACAGAGATAAGGGAATATTTCTTAGGTTTTTAAGTAATTAATCAAAAAAATCCGTTTACAACAGCTGACCTGCCCCCAAAAAGTTAGACAAACTTTTAAGAAATAGTTTTTTCTGAACTCCGAAACTTTTCCGCCGTACGGCGGAAAAGTTTCGGAGTTCGCCGTTTTTGGATTAAGCTGCCT
>JAISIH010000001.1 GCA_031262105.1 Ruminococcus sp.
AAGCTTCGGCTCGATGCCGTGATACATCAGGTACGTCATGATTGAGTCACGCGTGCCGATAACTTCGGAGATTGTGCAGGTGCCGTTTTCGATTAAGGCAGCCGCGTTGTCGATCCACACGTCCGTCCCGTGGGAAAGTCCCGAGATTTGTAACAAATCCGAGAATTTGCGCGGCTTCGCATCTTCAATCATCTTGCGGACAAACGGCGTACCCATCTCGGGCAGGGCGAGCGTTCCGGTCTTGCAATAAATGCGCGAATCGGCGTTAGCCTTGTTGAGGCCGTTCCCCAACGCTTCCGGCGAGGAAAAAAGGCTCATAACCCCGGCGTCCCCCGCGAAGACGGAAGTTACCGCCACGCCCGTCAGGTTCTCGATATGCTTATAAAGCGTCGGAACGTCGTGACCGAGTTCGTCAAGCTTTAATATAGTATCGTGGAGGGAGTTGAAGTCGAAATGTGTTGTAATAATGTCCTTGCCCTCGTCATCGGCGGGGTGGGCAACCGGCGTGAAGTCGTAGACATCGAAATCTTCCGGCACAACAACCATTCCGCCGGGATGCTGCCCTGTGGTGCGTTTAACCCCCGTACAGCCGGCGGTCAGGCGGTCAACCTCCGCTTTTGTAACCGTCAGGTGTTCCTCGTCGAGATAATGCTTAACATAGCCGAACGCAGTCTTATCCGCGACGGTCGCGATTGTCCCGGCTTTGAAAACCTGCCGGCGAAGCTTACCGTTAACCTCGCGGTTAAAGAGGGTTTCGGTGTATTTGTGAACCTCGGATTGGTATTCGCCGGAAAAATTAAGGTCAATATCGGGAGACTTGTCCCCGTCGAAGCCCAGAAAGGTTTCAAAGGGAATATCATGCCCCTCGCGGGTTAAATCCGTGCCGCAACGCGGGCAATTTTTCGCCGGTAAATCATAGCCGGAGCCGATATTGTCGCGTTTTATAACCTCCGCTGAGGTGAATTCGGTATATGCGCAGTTTTTGCAGACGTAATGCGGCGGAAGCGGATTAACCTCCGAAATTCCGGCAAGAAACGCCACAAAAGACGACCCGACAGACCCCCTCGACCCGACCTGATAACCGTTGTCGTTCGAGTATTTAACGAGCTTTTGAGCAATCATATAAAGCACCGAAAATTTGTGCTTTATAATCGCGTCAAGCTCCTTCTTAAGTCGTGCGGTTATAACCTCGGGCGGGTTTTCGCCGTAAATTTCGCGAAGACAGCCCTCGGTTATCTCGACAAGGCTCTCGTCCGCGCCGGGCATGGACGGCGCAAACGTCCCGGGCGGGAACGGCACAACGTCCGGGTTAACCATATCTGCGATGAGGTTCGGATTGTCGATAACTGCACTTTCTGCGTAATCCCCGAGGTACGAAAATTCCTCAAGCATCTCGCCGGTGGTGCGAAAATACAGCGGCGTGTCGGAGTGACCATACATACCGTAGGTTAAAATCGTGCGGAAGATAACGTCCTTTGCATCCATAAAATGCACGTCACAGGTTGCGCAAACGGGGATTCCGCGATTTTTGCCGATGCTCACAACACGTCGGTTGAGTTCGCGCAGATCCTCATCCGAATTGATGTTCGGATAAACCCGCTCGCCGTAATTATCCGCCTTCTTGTCGCGGACGACGGAACTCGTCATAAAGCGGTTGTTGGCGATGGGTTGGATTTCCAGATAATCGTAATAGTCCGCGATTTTTTCAAGCGCGGGGAGAGGAAGTCCCGCAAGGAGAGCCTGAAAAAGCTCGCCCTGTTCACAGGCAGAGCCGATTATAAGCCCGTCGCGGTTGCGGTTAAGCACCGATTTCGGGATTCGCGGCTTACGCTTAAAAAACCGCAGATTCGAGTAGGAGATTAGCCTGTAGAGGTTTTTTAAGCCTTGGGCATTTTTGGCAATTATAATCTGATGGAACGATTCAAGCTCGTCCAGAGCCGCACGCCCGGCGGGGGTTTTTATGTCGATTCCGTCGTCATTTACAAAATATGCCTCAACCCCATAGAGCAGCTTTATATCGCCGCCCGAACGGCGAATTGCCGAACGCTCGGACTCGGCTTCGGGGAACGCCTGAACGACGCCGTGGTCGGTTATCGCAATCGCCTTGTGACCCCATTCAAACGCCCTCCGCACAAGCTTTGAAGCGGGGGTTAGGGCATCGAGGGCGGACATATTCGTGTGGAGATGAAGTTCAACGCGCTTCCGCTCCGCATTGTCGGAAATCGTCTCTTTTCCGACCGACATAATGTTATTCGCGGTGAAAACATAGTCGTTGTCGAACTTGTCGAGGGAAACTTTCCCCTTTAGCAGAAGCGTCATACCCGATTTTAATGAGGGTGCGGCAGGGGAACTTTTATCATCGAAAAATTTTATGTAAATAGAGCCGGTGTAGTCGGTTACGGCGACCTTCACGAGCGTCATAACCTCGCCCGAGGTGCGGTTTTTAATGTCGCGGATTTCGACCCCGAAGATGTCGCCCCAGATTATGACATTCGCAATCTCGCCGTTGATGTCGGCGATACGGTAGATATCATTGCCGGTGATTTTTTTGCCCTTGATGAGCTTCGCGCCGCTTTGCAAAATCGGGAGAGACTTGAAGTCAATTGTCGTGAGTTCTTCTTTGTCGAGCTGAATTGACGATTCTTTCAACGCCTGAAATTCGGCTTCACGCTCCGCACGGGCTTTTTCTCGCGCCGCACGAGCCTGTTCGTCCGCGGCTTGCTGCACTGCCGCTGTCTGCGCCTCAAGCACGAGTTCGCCGCGCTTTTTTGCGGTTTCTTCGGAGGGAACGCCGCCGGTAAGCGTCGTCTTAACCTCGACCCCGAACATTTCCGCAACGAGCTTGCTGTAACGTGAAGCGAAGCTGTTTATTTCAAGGAAATTCGCGGGCTTGTCGATGGAAAAATGCACCTTTCCGTCTGTAAGTTCAACTGCCGCGTTTTCAAAATGCCCGTTGACGGCGGGGAGAGAACGCCGCAGATAAGACACCGCGCAGAGGGCGGCGTCGTCGCCCCAAAGCGCGGGGGAAAAGCGAGGGATTATTTCAAACACAACAAGCCCGAGAGCGACCCTTGCGCTTTCTTCAAACGCCCGCCCCGCCGCCTCGTCAACAACCGTCGGGAACGCCGCTGTGAGGCGCATTTCGCTGAAATTTTTCGTATGCGAAATACTAAGAATATCCCCCTGTGCAAATACAGGGGGGATATTTTCGGTGTAGGGGGAGAGAAGTTCGGATATTAGCATGGTTTTTAAGTCCGTTTGGTTTATTTTTATGCGATGGCTTTTTGTTTCTTGTGTTTTAAGGTGCTTTCACCATGGAACTGTTTCATGTATTTGTCAGCTAACCGCTCAACTTCTTCGGGCGGCATTTTTTTGATATAATCGGGTATTGTATGGGAATCGTCTTCAAAATATTTCATTTGTCACCTTGTGGAGTTTTTTATGCGCTAACTTTCTTTTGATTTTGGCGCAGTTTTTTAAGCCGCATTTCTTCTTCGTATGCGCGAAGTTCTGCCTTAACCTGTTCTATCGGCATATTTCTAACTTCTTCTGAAATCATTACCGAATCATCTTCAAAATATTTCATTATCTATATACCTCCTCGAAAGTAATATCTGAATTTTGTGCTATTTTATCTATCGCCAATTTTTGGGCTTCTACCTCTTCAAAATAGTCTTCTACATATTCCCGCCAATATTTTTCGTATATGTTGCTGTTTATCAATTCATTTGAAGCGTACTTAAACAAACGCCCGTCATGAGCGGCGACGAACCCCATGGTGTAGTTGTGAATACAGGCGGAGTTAAAATCGCCTGCGCTGGGTGCGGTGCTGTTCGGGTGGTTGTGAATCACCGTAACATTAGTATGTCCGCGAAGCTTCTTTAATAACCCGTCGCTGTATTCAACCTTGAGTTCGTGGTCTTTTCCTGTAAGCTTGGGTATTCTGCCCATGCTGACAAATTTTGTGATTATCTCACCTGTAATGCCGTCGAGCCAATACATACTCTCGTAAAGCGAGCCGGAGCGGTCATACAGCAAAATTTTGGCAACATCATAAAGGGCTTTGTTAAGCTTCGGGTTATCGGTTGCGTTATCGAATTTGCGGCGGTAGTCGTTGCTGTCGATAACAGCCCTGTCGATCAAAGCCGCCTTGTCAACGCCTCTATGCCCGAGTTCGTCCTCTAACATAATTATATCATTTTCAATAGTATTTGTCAACATCTATCAGCGAAATTCAGCAGTTCACGTAACCCTC
>JAISIH010000021.1 GCA_031262105.1 Ruminococcus sp.
ATTTTTCAGGGCATGAAGAGGTCGGGGCGGATATGACCGACGGGATTTTACGAAGCCTTAAATATGATAACCACACAATTTCAACGGTAAGACTCCTCGTCCGAAACCACTACATCACACCTGTTGCCGACCGCACGTCCGTAAAGAAACTTCTAAGCGAAATCGGTTATCAAAACTGGAAACTCTTAGCCGAAGTTTTACGCGGAGACAATATGGCAAAACACAGTCTCTGCTTTGAACGTATACCGATAATCGACCATATGAAATCCACCGCAGATGATATAATCGAAAGCCGCGAATGTTATACTGTCGGAATGCTTGCGATTGACGGGACCCGTATTGCCGAATTAGGTGCGACGGGGCGCGACATTCGCCGCATACTCGGTTCTCTCCTCTCTGATGTAATAAACGATGTTACCCCGAATACCTCTGCCGCCCTTCTTTCACGTGCGAAAGAGATTTACCGTAATATCCTCCTCGGAAGTGTCTATTACGGTTAAACGAAGCCGCTATTCTTTCTCGTGCGGAAGAAATTATCGTGATATATCAGCATCTATTATGGCTAACCGACAATAAGTGGTGATAAAAATGAAAAAAATCTTCGCTATAATCTCCCTCGCGGTTCTTTTAACTTGTTTTGCCGCCTGTAAATCCGCCGGGGATACGCTTGCTTTCGACGGAGCAACGGCTTTCGGCGAAGGGCGTTACACAGATGCAATTGCGCTTTTGACGGAAGCGGACGAAAAGGGATTATCCACCTACAAGCAGTTTGAGCTTGACTTGATGCTTGCGGAATGTTACCTCAAAACAGGGCAATATGACAAGACAATCGCCATCTGCGACAAGGTTTTAACCGAAAACAAACTGAGCGGTCACTTCCGCGCCTATAACCTCAAAGGGCTTGCTCAAAAATACTTGGGCGAATATGAAAATGCCCTTGACAGTTACCTTCTTGCCGAAACACTTCAAAACAGTGTTGCCGATACCGCCGTGCTTTATAACAACATCGGAAATCTTTACATAACCTTGAATATGCCGCTTGAAGCGTTAAATTACCTTAGCGAAGCAATAAACCTAAACCCGGATTTTGCCGAGAGTTACGGCAATACAGCGATTGCGTATGCCATTCTCTTTGACTTCGATTCCGCCGAGGCGGCACTTGCTGATGCAGAGGCGAAAGGTTACGACAAAGTCGCGGAAGTTCAGGAAATAATTGATAAATACCGCGGTTTTGACGATTACTTGGCAACATCGGAAACCGAAGCTACCACAACTACCCAATATTAAAAAACTTGAGCCTGTACTACTACGTACAGGCTCTTATCATTTACTTAAACACGAGTTCTAAAAAGTCTCTCACAGACTGTCTCCATACGTTCCAGTCGTGGTGTCCCGAATAGATAACCTCTTTATGCGCTTCCCATGTCTCGGGGGCAAGCCCCTTCTCCTTGAGCATTCCGCTTTCATTATAAAATTGCCCGATAAACTCGTCCTTGTCCCCCATACAGCGGAAGAAAACCTTAAAGTCTTTGAACAGTTTTTCTTTATCGTCAAAAGCCGCAAAGTGTGAATTGTCGTCGTCGCCGATTCCGGGGAGCTTCCCTAAGAAACCGCTGAATATCCCGACGTAACCGAAAAGCTCGGGGTGAGTGAGGGTTGTTACGCTCGTATGCATTGAACCCATCGAAAGACCCGCCATTGCCCTGCTCCATTTGTCGGTTGCCGTGCGATAATGGCTTTCGATGAAGGGTATGCATTCGTTTACAAGCATCGGCGGGAGTTTCATTGCATCCCATTTTCGTGTACCGTTTCCGTTTTGCGTTTGAGTCATTCCGTTATTCATCACGATTATGCAGGGTTTCGCCTTGCCCTCTGCGATAAGGTTGTCCATGATGAAATTAACCTTGCCCAGATGTGTCCAACTGCTTTCGTTCTCGCCGAAACCATGTTGAAGATACAACACCGGGAGGTCCGAATACTCCCCGTTATTATAGCCGGGCGGAGTATAGACCAAGCAGCCCTTATAACAGCCGCAAATCTCGGAATAGAATATATCCCTCGCGACGGTTCCGTGCGGAACGTCCTTACACATATAATAGTCATTTCCCTTATGCGGAAAGTCGATAATATTAGTCGGGTGCCCGTGGGTCCAACCTATCTCTGACATTGGATTTAGGACATACACCCCGTCAACCTCGAAAAAGAGCGGCGAATAACGTTCACCTTCGCTTTTTAGCTCAAGCGTCCAGATGCCGTCCTCACCCTTTTCCATCTCAAAGAGCGGACCTTCGGAGAAATAACGTCTTACGGCAACCGACTTCGCGGTCGGCGCGTAAAATTTAAGGATTGCGGCACCTTCCGTAAGTTCAATCCCCTCGGGAATCTTCCAGCTTTCGTTGCTGTAGCCGCCGAGTTGAATCTGCGGGTCGAAGGCAACCGCCGTTTCGGTTATCGCCGGATTTATCTTTATTCTTTTTGAGAGCATAATATGTACCCCTCTTAAATTTCAAACTACAGATTAATTATACATCATTTAGGTAAGATATTTGTTAAAAAAATGTGTTTTAAAAATTAACAATATGCTTAAAATTATTCTTTATTTACACTAAAAATATCTATTGCATTT
>JAISIH010000035.1 GCA_031262105.1 Ruminococcus sp.
CGTTAAATCTTTTCGCGGGTGCGGCACAGTCGTCCGCCCCCTCTTTAGCGGGTGCTTATATTGGTGATGGTCGCCCTCACAGTTAACCTCATACCAGCCATCATTCATCAATAACCTTAGTACTTCACGTGACGAATAACTTTTCATGTCTCAAGAAGCTCCCTGACATACGTCGGCAGGGCAAATGCTCCCGTGTGAATGTCGGTGTTATAATATCTTGTTTTTATGCCGAGAGACTCCCATGCCTTCTTGTCAAAGTCAAACGGCGTGATATTGCCCTTGCCAGCAAAGCCGAATAGCCAGTGCCCTGACGGATATGTCGGGATATGCGCTTGATATACGAAGGCGTTTTCAAACACACTCTTGATTCGTTTGTGCGCGCGGGTGCAGGCGCGGGCGTCGTTTTCGTAATAGGGGCTTTCGTGTTGGTTTATGAGGATACCGCCATCGGCAAGCGCGTTTTCGCAGTTGCCGTAAAACTCGACGGTGAAAAGCCCTTCGCCCGGTCCGAAAGGGTCGGTGCTGTCAACTATTATGAGGTCGTAAAAATTTTCCTTGCCCCTTACATATTTTAAGCCGTCGGTGAAGTGCATATGCACGCGATTATCATAAAATCCGCAGGCGGTCTGCTCGAGATATTCTTTACAAACCGAAACAACCCGCTCGTCAATCTCCGCAACGTCAATATGCCATATTCCGGGGTAACGCGTTAACTCGCGAAGCGTCCCCCCGTCCCCCGCGCCGATAACGAGGACTTTTTTTACATCGGGTTTTGAAGCCATCGCGACGTGGGTTATCATCTCATGGTAGATAAACTCGTCCTTTTCGGTTAACATCATATAACCGTCGAGGGTTAAAAACCGCCCGAATTCCGGCGAATCGAAGACGTCAATCCGCTGAAATTCGCTTTCTTCGGAATGGATATGTTTGTCAACCCTTATCGAGAGTTTAACGTCGGGGGTGTGGAGCTCGCTAAACCATATTTCCATTTCTTTTCTCCAAATATCTGAATGTCGCTTCCGGGACGAGAGGCTTTATTCCCTCGAAATTGTTTTCATGAAGGAGTTTTCTGACTCTGCTTGCGCTGATAACTTCGCCGTCTTCTTCCTTGCGCTTTATTTCAACGAATTCTACGCCATAGAAGGGCAGGAGGTTGCTCATAACGCGGTTATATTCGCGGGTTATGGGGTCGAGGGGTTCTTCCCCGGCGAAGCGGATTGTTATATTTAAGGCGGGTGCGATTTTTACGGCGAAAAGCGTAACATCGCTTGTTACAGAGGCTTTTTGTTTTGCGTTTAGGGCTGTCATTTCGGATTTTCTGAAATATTCCGGGAAGGTAAGCTGTGAGATTATAAACTTGCCTGAAGGGAGAACGGTTACGTTTTCGATGTCTTTGCAATTTTCCTTGACAAGCTCGATTCTCTCTTCAAACGGGAATTCCGACCGGTCCTCTTCGACAACGAAGATAAAGAGGTTATCGACCTGCTCTGCTACTGTCTTAATAAGGTACATATGCCCGTTGGTAACTGGGTTGCAGTTCATGACTATCCCGCCGGACTTGCCGGGTTTTTTATAATTCGTTAAATCTTTTGTGTATTCATTTACGCCTTTGAATCTGTAGGGTAATGTTGTGCTGTAAAATAATTCTTGCGCTGCTTTTGTTGTTTCATAAATTTTTTTGTTATAGTCTTCATCGAGAAAATCGGATTTTTCTAATATTTCAAAAATCTCTTCTTCAAGCAATTTATTTCCGCTTTTTGTATAATGATTCGCGTTTAGGAAAACGAAATTATCCGTTTTGTTAAGCGATTCGTTGATGAAAAAGCGAACGCCGTTTGCCGTTATATAATTTCGGCGCGACAAAAACAGCTGTTCATATTGTATATAATCATCCTCGGCTTTGCGTTCATTTGCCGTTTTTAATTGGGTGCGAAGTGCCAGCGCATATTCCGTAAGGGGAATAATCTCTTCATACGGCGACTTTTTTCCGGTTTTTTGCATGAGCGGGAATGTGTAACACAGAAGTTTCACTCCGCGTTCTTCGAGGAATTTTGATAAATAAATTATAACTTCGGGTATGTCTTTTCTCGACGGCGCATAAACAAGCCTTACCGGGTCGAGCATCAGCATAACTCTGTCGCCTGGTTTAAAGCTTATAGACATAATAAGGTTAGCGTCGTTGAAGATATATTGTGCTTCGCGAAGTGTTAATGAAAGGCGATATTTATTTTTATCGGCAACATTTCGAAGCCGTTCCATCACACCTTCTGATTCAAGTAAAAATTTAATTTGCGATGCCCCGAAAATATAAATTGTTTTCTCCGAGCTATCAACAAACTCGACATCTTCAAAAGACTGCAAACCCTGCGTTTGTCTATATATAAACATTTCCGCTTCGCGCGCAATTTCTTCGGTTATGCCGTATTCATCGATCAAAACGTTGACTTTTGCTTCCGGATTTTCCTGTAAGAGTTCTATCTCAATCCACTTGCGGGTCATAAAAAACGGCTTTGTTTTAAGCTCTTCGAGCCTGTCAACAGGCAGCGCGGCGGTCTTATCGTCCGCGTATATTTCTATGCCGTCGCCTAATTCGCTGTAGATATTGAGGATTTCCTTAACGCAGTTTCGCCCGTCGTAACCGTCGGGGAATACCGAAAGGAGAATCGCTTCGTTCTTGCGCTTTTTCTTGTATTCTTTAAGAGTTATCGCGTGAACGCCTTTATAGGGTTCATCATCTTTGCCCCTTATGATATATTTCGGGCGGGCGGTTTTATCCTGTAATTCATCAAGAACTTTTTGATAATCTTTTCCGTAAACTACAAAACTTTCGGATTTATCATGTTTTCCGAAAATATAATCCGTGAGATGCTTAAGTGTTATTTCCATTTTTAATCCCTTTTCATGCAACAACATTAATAAGCCGAACCTCCATATCCTGCGTCCCGGTAAGGCTTGAGCCCTTTTCTTTCGCGTAGGATATGTAGTCGATAATTTCCTTCGTAATCCGCTCGCCGGGGGCTAAAATCGGGATTCCGGGGGGATAGCACATGACGAATTCGCCCGAGATTCTCCCTGCCGTTTCGGCAATGGGTAGGGTTGTTGTTTCGGCGTAGAACGCACTTTGCGGAGTCATTGCCGCTTCGGGGGCTATATATTCCGACTTAAGGAGCGTTCTAACGCGTTCCGGTTTGCCGTGGCGGCGTTTTATATCCGCGAGGGCGGAGATAAGCCGTTCAATATCGCGGCTTCTGTCGCCGTCGGAGATATAACAGAGGAAATTCGCAATATCGCCGAATTCGATTTGTATATCATATTCATCGCGGAGCTTGTCGTATACTTCAATCCCCGCAAGCCCTATGTCGAGGGTGTTTACCGAGAGTTTCGTGCTGTCGAAGTCGTATACCCCCGCTTTTTTCTTAAGCTTCGAGGTAAAAGCCCTGTAACCGCCGATTTTCTTTATCTCATCGCGGGCATAATCCGCCGTCTTGATAATCGTGTCCGAAATACCCTTCCCGAAAAGCGCGAGCCGCCGCCTTGAAATATCGAGGCTTGACATGAGAAGATAAGATGCAGAGGTAGTCTGCGTAAGGTTTATCACCGCGTTAAGATACCCCGCGTTGACATTCTCCCCCGCGAGAAGAAGGCTGCTTTGGGTGAGGCTCCCCCCCGATTTATGGAGAGACACAGCCGCCATATCTGCCCCCGCTTCCATTGCCGAAACGGGCAAATTTTCGTTAAAATAAAACTGTGTGCCGTGCGCCTCGTCCGCGAGAACAAGCATTCCGCGTTCATGCGCGAGCTTGACAATTGCTCTTAAGTCGGAGCATATCCCGTAATAAGTCGGATTATTGACAAGCACAGCCTTCGCGGTCGGGTGCGAATTTATCGCCGCTTCAATATCGCTAAAATCCATCCCAAGCGGAATCCCAAGCTCATCATCAACCCCCGGGTTAACATACACAGGTTTCGCGCCCGACAAAATAAGCGAGTTAATCGCGCTCCTGTGGACGTTTCGCGGCATAATAATCTCTTCCCCGGTCTTAACCGCAGAAAGTATCATGCTCTGCACCGCCGAGGTCGTCCCCCCGACACAAAAGAAGCAATATTTCGCCCCGAAAGCCTCTGCCGCAAGCTCCTCAGCCTCTTTTATAACCGAAACGGGGTGAATAAGATTATCAAGCGGCTTCATGGAGTTAACGTCAACGTCCATCACCATCTGCCCCAAAAAGGCAGTTAACTCCGGGTTCCCTTTCCCGTGCTTATGCCCCGGGACGTCGAAGGGAACAATCCGAGCTTCGCGATAACGTTTTAATGCAGCAGCTAAGGGCGTGTTATCTTGTCTGTTCAAAATATATTCATCCCCGAGAAAATCTCTATCATTTCGCGCTTAATTGCGTCGTTAATTTCGAGCCTTCGTTTCGGCGCAAGCTCATACGTATCCGTGTTGAAAAGGTAATTTTGGAGGGTGATTTCTTTTATCATCATCTTCGTGTGGAAGATGTTCGCCTGATATACGTTGATGTCGACGGC
>JAISIH010000081.1 GCA_031262105.1 Ruminococcus sp.
GGCGAAATATTTTTGAAAAAGACTTGATTTTTCATAAATATTGATATATAATTATAGTGCATAGTTTTATTTTGCATAAAATTATCCTTAAATTGCCTCGGAGGGTTCGCATTTGCACAAAAATGGTAAACAAAAAAGGTCTCCGCTGAAACTAATTAATAAAATACTGTTAATCCTTATAGGCATATGCATTGTTATTTGTATAATATTGTCAATAATTGCGATTGCTAAGAATATAAGCGAAGAGCCGCCCGCAGAGGAATATACCGAGCCGCCCTTTATCGCCCAGATGACGACTTTGAGCGAAACTGCCGTTACAACAACGGTAACCACAGCAGAGGCGACCGCAGTGACAACGACTGCTGCGGCGACTGTGGCAGAAGATTATGAGAAAGATTATTTTTCCGATTGGCTTTTTATAGGCGATTCAATCTTCACCGGGCTATATGGCTATGACTATCTCGATTCATCGCAAGTTTTCGCAAAAATCGGTTTTACCCCCGAAAACATCAGAACCTCGGATATAAACGGAACAACCGTTTACCAAAAACTTGCCGTAGCAAAGCCCGAAACGATTTGCATAATGCTCGGGACAAACGGCGTTGCCTACCTTACCGCGGAACAGATGGCTGCCGATTACGGGAAATTTATCGACGAAATCCGCGACCTTCTTCCCGATTCAAAAATCATTATTTTAACCATCACCCCGGTTACAAAAGAACATTCGGACCAAAAGCCCGAGAACTTAACCCTCATAACCGCCTATAACGAAGCTTTGGCGGTTCTGGCGGAGGAAAAAGAAACAGATTTCCTTGACGTTTTCGAGGACCTTTCGGACGACGACGACTACACAAAATCCGAATACGCCGAAAATGACGGTCTTCACCTTAAATCGGCGGCATACGCCCGCATACTCTCGCTCCTTGAAACCTACACAAAGGGCGAGGAGGAAACGGAGAGCGCGGCAAACACTGAGCAGAGCGGGGAGACGGCAGAATGAAAAGATTTAACATAAGCGGTTTAGCCGGCGTTTTTATAGCCGTGATATTATGCCTGACAGGGTGTTCCGGTAAAGATGAAGCGGCAGTAGAACCGTCCCCGGCGGATGTTACCGCGGCGGTAATGTCGGAGGTTGAATTTTCATCACCCGCACCGAAAACGCTTGAAACAATCGGCGCGTACTACACAATCTTAGACACCTCGTCGGTTTCGGATATGTCTGTGTATGTCTGCGGCTCGGGAGCGTATCCCGATGAAATCGCAGTCATGAAATTTGACACTCCAGAGGCGGCTGATAAAGGATATGATGCGGTTTCCGCCCGATATGACGAGATGATTAAAACATTTATCGACTATACGCCGGAAGAGATGTATAAACTCGATTCGGCTGTACTTGAAAAAAAAGGCAATTATGTTATATTTATAGTCTGTGCCGATAACGAAAAGGCGCAGGCGGCGGCGGATAAAATGTTTAGCTGAATATTACTCTACAGATAGGAGCAAAAGAAGATGCAAAGTGAATTCATTACCGCGCTGTCGGAAATCGGTGTTGACGTAAAGTCCGCACTTTCGAGGATGCTTAATAAGGAGGAAATGTACAAGAAGTTCTTGCGGAAATTCCGCGAAGACACGAACATTTTATCCCTCAAAGATGTAATCGAAAGCTCTGATACTTTCACAGCGGAGCAGTGCGAGCAGATTTTTCATTACGCGCATACCGTTAAGGGCGTTGCGGGGAATTTAGGGCTCACCGCCGTTTATAACGAGTCGTCTTACATCAGCGAAGCGACAAGAAACGGTATCGCAGATGCGGCTGATTTGAAGGCGCATTTTTCCGCGCTCCTTGAGCATTACAACATTTTAATTACGGTGCTTGACAAGGTACTTTAAATATTATCGTAATTTTCGTGATTTTGACGGAGGTTTATTAAGTGTCGAACAGAGATGAGTTTGTAACAATTTTCAAGGACAACATTACCCGTTCCGGCTCTGAGCAGATGCTTGAGTATCTCTCGTCGGAGCAGTGCGACTTTTTTTCCGCGCCCGCTTCGACAAGGTACCACGGCGCGTATGAGGGCGGGCTCTGCCGGCATAGCCTTAACGTTTACCACTGCTTGAAGGATTATTTAAGCCGCGAGCGGACAAAGAAGGTCTACGGCATGGACTATTCCGAAGAATCAATTGCAATAACAGCCCTGCTCCACGACATCTGTAAGATTAACTTTTACAAAAAAGAACGCCGCAACCGCAAAAACGAATACGGTCAATGGGAAGAATACGACTATTTCGCAATTGAAGACCAGCTTCCCTACGGGCACGGCGAAAAGTCCGTTTATATAGTATCGGGTTTCATGCGGCTTTCGAGGATGGAAGCGTTCGCGATTCGTTACCATATGGGTTTTTCCGGGATTGAGGATAAAAACAGCATCGGCGCGGCTCTCGAGCAGTATCCGCTTGCGCTCGCGCTATCCGTTGCGGATATGGAAGCTTCATATTTTCTTGAGGGA
>JAISIH010000047.1 GCA_031262105.1 Ruminococcus sp.
GTTATGAGCCCGACGAGCTACCGAACTGCTCCACTCCGCGATGTGCCGCACACTATTGTACGCGGCATATTACAAATCAACTGCTGTTGACTTGACAACAATATAATTATACTACTTTAGGGCGGGGGATTATTGTTGTTTTTGAAAACAATGTGTTAAATAAATGTGAACGAAGGTAGTTATGCAATTGTAAGGTTATTTCCGTCAAAATCTATTTCGAGGGTACTGTACGGCGCGACGTCGTTTGAGATGATGTGCTTTGCGATTAGGGTTTCGAGGTGCTTTTGAATGTAGCGTTTCAGCGGGCGGGCGCCGTAAACGGGGTTGTAGCCTTCCGCCATGATTTGCATCTTTGCGCGTTCGGAGACGTTTAGGGAGAGCTGCTTGTTTTTGAGGCGGGTGCGGAGTTCGTCGAGCATGAGGTCGATTATCGGGAAGATTACGTCTTTGGTTAGCGGTTTGTAGAAGACGATTTCGTCAAGGCGGTTGAGGAATTCGGGGCGGAATCTCGCGCGGAGTTCGGACATTACTTCGTCTTTTGTTTCCTCCGTGATTTCGCCGTCGTCGTTTAAGCCCTCTAAAATGTCGGCTGAACCTATGTTTGACGTCAATATTATAATAGTATTCTTAAAATCAACCGTTCGCCCCTGCGAATCGGTTATCCGCCCGTCATCAAGCACCTGCAAAAGCGTGTTGAACACGTCCGGATGCGCCTTTTCAACCTCGTCGAAAAGCACTACCGAATAGGGTTTGCGGCGGACTGCCTCGGTTAACTGCCCGCCCTCCTCGTAGCCGACATAGCCCGGAGGCGCCCCGATAAGGCGGCTTACTGAGTGTTTTTCCATATATTCGGACATATCAATCCGGACAAGGTTATGCTCGTCGTCAAAGAGGGCTTCGGCAAGTGCTTTCGCAAGCTCGGTTTTTCCGACGCCGGTCGGACCCATGAAAAGGAAGCTCCCTATAGGCTTGCCCGGGTCGCTTATTCCGGCTCTGGAGCGGAGAATTGCATCGGAAACCTTCGTCACGGCTTCGTCCTGCCCGATAACGCGCTTGTGGAGGATATTTTCGAGGTTGAGAAGCTTGTCACGCTCCCCTTCCATCAGCTTTGTAACGGGAATCCCTGTCCATCGCCCGACAATCCGCGCAATTTCTTCGTCTGTAACCTTATCGCGGACGAGTTTATCAGACTTTCCGCTCGCTTTTGCTTCCTCTGCTTCCGCTTCTTCAAGGTTCTTTTTTAACGTCGGAAGCTTTCCGTACTGGAGTTCGGCGGCTTTGTCAAGGTTGTATTGGCGTTGCGCTTCGGCAATTTCCGCCGTTGTATTTTCAATCTCTTCGCGGAGTTTGCGGAGTTTTTCCGCACCCTCTTTCTCATTCTCAAGCCGCGCTTTCATCTGCGTAAATTCGTCGCGAAGCTCTGCCAATTCGGATTGAATTTCGAGAAGCTCTTCCGCAGAAATTTTATCCGTCTCTTTTTTAAGTGCAGTTTCGGCAATCTCCATCTGCATAATTTTTCGCGAAAGGTCGTCCATCTCCGCCGGCATCGAGTTCATCTCGGTGCGGATTAACGCGCAGGCTTCGTCAACAAGGTCAATCGCCTTGTCGGGCAAAAACCTGTCGGAAATATATCTGTCGGAGAGGGTCGCGGCGGTTATCAGCGCGTTGTCTTGGATATTTACGCCGTGAAAAACTTCGTAGCGTTCCTTCAAACCGCGCAGAATTGCAATTGTATCTTCGACTGTCGGTTCGTCCGCAAACACAGGCTGGAAGCGGCGTTCAAGCGCGGCATCTTTTTCAATATAACGCCTGTATTCGTTGATTGTCGTCGCGCCGATACAGTGGAGTTCGCCCCTCGCAAGCATCGGTTTTAGGAGGTTCCCCGCGTCCATTGCGCCGTCGGTTTTTCCCGCGCCGACGATTGTGTGAAGCTCGTCAATGAATAGAATTATCCTGCCGTCGGATTCGCGGACTTCGTTTAAGACTGCCTTTAGGCGTTCTTCAAATTCGCCGCGAAATTTCGCGCCGGAAATTAATGCACCCATATCGAGCGAAAAAATTTTGCGTTCTTTTAGATTTTCCGGCACGTCGCCGTGTACAATTCTAAGTGCCAGACCCTCGGCAATTGCTGTCTTTCCGACGCCCGGTTCGCCGATTATTACCGGGTTATTTTTTGTTTTCCGTGATAAAATTCTTATGACGTTTCGTATTTCCGCATCACGCCCGATTACCGGGTCGATTTTATTGAGTGCGGCGGCGCGGACAAGATCGGTTCCGTATTTATTGAGGGCATCATAGGTTTCTTCGGGGTTGTCCGATGTAACGCGCTTGCTCCCGCGGATTTTTTGGAGCGATTTAAGATAACCGTCCTTGTTCAAATTGTACTTCTTAAAAATCCGCTTAATTCTATCATTCGCGTGGTCAAAAAGCGCAAGCATAATATGTTCAACCGACACGAAATCGTCGTTCATCTGACCGGCGATACGTTCGGCGGCGTTAAGGCAATTTTCAACGCTTGTCGTGATATAAACCGTGCCGGGTTCTCGCCCCGATCCTGTAACCTTCGGCAACGCTCCGACAGCCGCTTTAACCTCGGCTCTGACAACGTTCGAGTCCACTCCCATTCGCTTAATAAGCTGGGAAGTAAGCCCGTCATCCTGCTCAAGAAGAGCATATAAAAGATGCTCCTGCTCGATATTCATGTTCTGATATTCAACCGCGACAGACTGTGCGAAATTAATCGCTTCTACCGATTTTTTAGTGAATTTTTGAATGTCCATACAATCACCTTCTGAAAATTATTTCTGATATAATTATAACCTATTTTTGTGAAAATTATATGTAAATTTCGTTAGAGAAAATTAAAATTAACTGTCGCGAATTTCATATGCGCGAGGGGATTTTTTGTTATGAAAAAACATAACCACAGCGGACGTTATTATAATAATATAACCGACAAAACTTAAGCTATCCGGCACTTCGCCGAATATGAAAAAACCGAGAATTGCAGTGAAGATAACTTGGCTGTAGTCGAATACCGAAAGCTCTTTTGCGGGTGCGAATGAATACGCTGCCGTTACCGAAAACTGCGCGCCCGCCGCTGAAATTCCCGCTAAAACGAGCATTAAAAGCTGAAACCATGACATCTGTTCATAGAAAAATATCAGTGACGGGAGTGTTACAATACACGAAAATGCGGAAAAGTAAAATACGATTAGCGTTGCCTTTTCGTGATTATCGGAAAGCCGTCGTATTGCCGCATACGCCGCTCCCGCCGCAACTCCGCCGATAAATCCGATTATATACGGAAGAAGTTCAGGGTTATTAAAACTCGGTTTTATGATAAAAAGGCTTCCGCCGATTGCCGCTAAAATCATCAGCCATTGAAAACCGTTCGCCATTTCATGAAGAAAAATTGCGGAAAAAATTATCGTGAAAAACGGCGCCATTTTATTAAGCATAGAAGCGTCCGCAAGGTCAATTGTTCCGACGGCGTAAAAATTGCAGAGAAGCCCTGTAGTGCCGAGTACGAGACGGATTGCGAGAGGAAAACCGCTGCCCTTTTTCCAGCGGAAACTCTGCTTATTTTTTATCATTATAAACGATGCAATTGTGAAGGCAATCGCGTTTCTGAAAAACGCTTTTTGAAACGGCGAAATGTCGCCCGCCGCCGCAACGCAGGTGTTCATAATCGAAAAGCAAAACGCCGCGCTTAAAATGCAAAGCATTCCGAGAAGCTTTTTGTTTATTTCTTTGTGTTTTTTATCGGTCAAAGCTTCACACCCGCTATGAAAATTAGAGTCCCGAATCCGTGCTAACTGCGTCAACCTGCGTTATTGCCACAAGGTGCATTGTGTCGCCGCGCTTTGTAACAACGTACTCAACATATTTTTCGGGCGTCGGAACATCCTCCGTAATTACATACCACGACGGTGTCGGCGAAAGATAACCGACAAGCAAAGTATACCGCTCGCCGACCTTAGAAATGCTCTCAATGTAGGGCGAATATGTGAAGTATTTCGGGTGTGCGGGGATACGATACGACTTTAATTGTTCGTCATAATAAAACTGAACATCGGTGCCGATAATCGATTGATTTTCAATCGGTAAACCTTCGCCGAAAAGCTTTATCGCGTGCTGTTCCACAAGCAGTTCCGGGACGATAATATTATCAAATTCGCCGGGATAAATCGACTTATCTTCGTAAAGAATTATATCCCAAATTGCCGCAGAAATTATCGTTTCATTCCGCATTTTAACCGTCTTGTCAAAGGGCGGCGGATCGCAGATTACAATCGGATAAATAAACTCCGCGAACTCGTTTTTTTGTGCGGTATTGTCGGCAAAATCTTTTACTTCTCCCGATATAAAACTGTAGGTCGAAATAATCCCGACAACCGACATTACAAGTACAAAAAAACCGAGTATAAAGAAAATTTTACGCGACGACTGATGCTTCACCTCCACAGGCGTATAATCGTCTTCCGAAGCATCGGTAATTATGTCGTTTTCATCCTCGTCAAGAGCACGCTCGAAAATTTGTTTTATATTTTCCTGCGTGTTTTCAGACTTATTTTTCTTGCGTGAACTCATTTTTTTACTCCGAATTTTCATTCATTTATGAGCGTATCTGACCGTTTCCGTCTATCAGATATTTTACGGTTGTAAGTGCATCAAGCCCCATCGGTCCTCTTGCGTGCATCTTTTGTGTTGAAATTCCGATTTCTGCGCCGAGACCGAACATTCCGCCGTCTGTGAAGGCTGTCGAAACATTTACGTAAACCGCCGCGCTATCGACTTCACGCCTGAATTTTTCGGCGTTTGCGAGGTTATTTGTGACAATACATTCCGAATGTTTTGACGAATATTTATCAATATGTTTTATTGCTTCATCGACATCTTTTACGACTTTTACAGCAATTATATAGTCTAAAAATTCCGTCTCGTAATCATTTTCTGTTGCTATTTTTACACATTCACCTAATATGTTTTTTGCAGTTTCGTCACCGCGGATTTCAACGTTTTTTTCGTCAAATTTCGCTTTCATAATCGGCAAAAATTCGTCTGCGATTTTTTCATTTACAAGGAGCGTTTCAATAGCGTTGCAGACAGACGGACGACGGCATTTTGCGTTAAATGCGAGGTTTACTGCCATGCTAAAATCGGCGGTTTCGTCAACGTAAAGATGGCAGTTCCCGACTCCAGTTTCAATAACCGGGACGGTTGCGTTTTTCACCACGGCGTTAATTAAACCCGCTCCACCGCGCGGAATAAGCACGTCGATATATTCGTTGCATTTCATCATTGCGCCGGAAGATTCACGCGAAATATCATCAACAAAGCAGATTATATCTTCCGGTAAACCGACGGATTTCAACGCTTGCCGCATAATTTCCGCGATTTTTTTGTTCGAGTTATATGCTTCTTTTCCGCCGCGTAAAATGCAGACGTTGCCCGATTTTAAGCAAAGCACCGCCGCGTCCGCCGTAACGTTCGGGCGTGATTCATAAATAATCCCGATAACACCGAGGGGAACGCGGATTTTTTCAATTTTCATTCCGTTTGGTCGTATGCTTCCGCCATCAATTTTGCCGATCGGATCGTCAAGCCTTATCACGTCGCGGATACTTTCTGCAATGCCGGTTATGCGTTCGGATGTCAGGCGCAATCTGTCTTTGAGCGACTCCGAGATACCATTTTCATCGGCTTTTGAAAGGTCTTTTTCATTCGCTTCAAGAAGCGATTTTTCGTTTTCGATAAGTGCTTCTGCAATCGCTTCAAGTGCGGAATTTTTCGTATTTGTATCGGCAATCGCAATCGTTTTCGCCGCACTTTTCGCCGCTTTTCCAAGGCTGTTTATTAAGTTAACCGAGTCCATTTTTTTACCTCTTTTGATTTATTTATGCACAAAAATGCTCCCGATTTCTTCGCCGTCAAAAAGCCTATAAAGGTTCTCGGGGGTTTTTCCGTTGATGATTGCCATGTCAATTCCTGCCTCGGTTACAATCTGCGCAGCCTTAATTTTCGTCGCCATTCCGCCGCTCCCGAGCATTGACCCTGCGCCTCCCGCAACACCCTTTATTTCGTCCGAAATATCCTCAATATACGGGATAAGTTTTGCATTCGGATTATCCTGAGGGTTGCCGTCGAAAAGGCCGTCAATGTCCGACAAAATTACGAGCAAATCGGACTTCGACATTACCGCAACGAACGCCGCAAGCGAGTCGTTTTCTCCGAATTCAAGCTCTAATTCATCAATTGCAACGGTGTCATTTTCGTTCACAATCGGAATTACGTTATATTCTATAAGCCGGTTAATCGTGTTTAAGACGTTGTTTTTTCGCGGCGTGTCAATCACATATTTTGTGAGAAGAATCTGCCCGATTTTTATTCCGTACGCATCGAAAAGTTTATCGTAAATGTCCATCAGTTCGCACTGCCCGACAGCCGCACACGCCTGCTTTGAAGGGGTATCCTTCGGGCGGGTCGAGAGTCCGATTTTTGACATTCCAAGACCTATTGCTCCGCTTGAGACTATGATGATTTCAAGTCCGCTGTTTTCAAGATCACTGATAACTTTTACTAACTTTTCTACGCGCCTGATATTAAGCCGCCCGGTTTTATGCGTTAACGTTGATGTTCCGAGCTTAATTATTATGCGTTTTTTACTGCTGATATCGAACATAAAAAACCTCAGTTCACTACATTTATCGGCGTGTTATTTTTATACTGCCGCAAATTTTCCGCAACAATTTCAACAAGCCTTATTCGTGCTTCAATCGGAGCCCACGCCACATGGGGAGAGATTAAAAGCTTTCTTTTCGGGAAATTTTCATCATTAATAAGCTTCCAAATTGGGCTATCTTCCGACATTGGCTCGACTGCTAAAACATCAAGTCCTGCGCCGGCAATTTTACCGTTTTTAAGCGCGTCTGCAAGTGCCTTTTCGTCAACAACTCCACCCCGCGAAGTGTTGATTATAACAGCATTTTTTTTGCATAATGAAAGCCTTGCAGTGTTCACTAAATTTTCAGTTTCAAACGTTAACGGACAGTGCAAAGTTATGAAGTCTGAACGGATAAAAATTTCGTCAAGCGGTACATTTTCTTTGCCCTTTATCGGTGTTCTGGTGCTTATCAAAACATTCATACCAAACGCTTCCGCAATTTTTTCGACAGCGTGTCCGATTGCACCGTAACCGATTATTCCGATAGTTTTTCCATGGAGTTCTGTTGTCGGAAAAACGAATTCTGCAAAAGATTTTGCACGAATCCAACCGCCGTTTTTTACAAAATCCGCATACGAAGACGTGCGTTTCGCGAATTCGAGAATGAACGCAAAAACCGTTTCGGCGACAGCGTTGGTTGCATATCCCGGAACGTTTGTAACGGTAATTCCGCGGGCTTTTGCCGCCGCAAGATCAATGTTATTATAACCTGTTGCACAAAGCCCGATGTAACGAAGATTTTCACATTTTTCGATAATTTCTGCGGTAAACGGCGTTTTATTGCAGAGTACAATTTCATGATTTCCGACATATTCGACGATGTTTGAAACGGGTGTAAAATCGTGTTCATCAAGCCCGCCGGTGACACTGCGAATAGCGTGAAAATCAATGTCCCCGCGTGAAATTGTGCCGGCTTCAAGCATTACAGCGTTGTTTTTCATAATCTATTTTTCTCGAAAATTACTCATCTTCCGATGATGAATTTGCCTTAAGTTTATTCTGATAAGCTTCATTCTCAAACCAAGCGTCAAGCACGGTTTTCGCGATTACATAACCTGATTCTGTCCTGATATATTCGGTAATTTCGCCGGAAGTTATAAGCGTAGAAATTTCGCCCGGCGTCATATGAAGATACTCGGCGGCTTCTTCGGTATTCATATACATTTTATCGGTATATGTAAGTTCCGAAGGCGTCGAATAGGAATTCGTATCGGAAAAACTCGTTTTGGCTATTGTTTCGTTAAGCGCGGTGATTTTTGTGCCTAAATTTCCTGCGGCGATTAGAAGAAATACCCCTAAAATAATGCTCGCAATTATCCGCTCGCCGGGAAGTCCGGTGTGTCTGACGCCGGTTCTGTTTTTTTCAACCATACGACCTGCCATAAAAACACCTCGTTATTCTTAAAAAATTTCTATCGCCCTGTCAAGCGCGAATGAATAGAGATAACTGCTTGCAACCGGTTTATCGAAAATTGCCGAAATTGCTGCCGCGTAAATTTTAATTTGCAGATTATAAAGCGCGCGAAGATGCTCTTCAAAAAGCTGTTCCGACGTTTTCACACCGCTATTTCGGAAGAAATTAGCATTAGTTTTATAGTCGACTAAGATTAAACCGTCCTCTTTTACGACAATTAAGTCGGTTACACCCTGCAAAAAACTATCGTCAGATATATTATACTCCTTTTTTAGCCGTTCGTCAAGACCTATATCGCTGACTTTTGCATAAATTTTATATTCACGGCGAATTTCCTCGGGTTTTGCCGGTTTTATGGTATTTTTATATAGCTCAGACTTGAAAAATTCATTGATTTTTGCGCGGTTAAGCCCCGAAATTTCAAGCTCCGACATTATTCCCGCATTTTGAAGCCGTTCAATCTCTGCATCCACGTTCTTTTCAGCAGAATTGAAATCGCATTTTTGTAAAAACCGATGCATTGCTGTGCCTTTTTCGGAAGCCGTTAACTTCGGGGTTTCGGAAATTGTCTTTTTATCAAACCGAAGTGAGATATTTTTCACACTGTAAACTCGCGCCAGATCTGAATTAAGCGCAATTTCAGATACCGTCAATTTTGCCGCTTTTTCTGTCTCTTCATGGGGATAAGTCTGACTCCACATTTCTAAAAGATTTTTAACGACATCCGGGTCGGGTTTATACGAAAAAATTTCGCTGTCCGAACTTTCATCTGAAGTTTTTGATGAAACTAAGCTTGTTTTAAAAAGCATAGGCGTTGTTTTTGCAGTTTCATTTCTGAAAATATAGCCGTCAGGATGGCTCGATAATGCGGCAGATAAAAGTGATAAAAAGTTCGATAGATTATGTATGATTTCAGGTTGCGGTTTACCGGTATCGACGATATTTTTCTTAAAATTTTCATATAAATCATCTTTTGTTGTTGCAATAAAAAGCCGTTCTTTTGCCCGCGTCAACGCAACATACAAAAGCCGCAGAGACTCAGCCCGAAGCTCTTTTTTCCGAAGGTTCGAGAGTATAACCTGCGGAAATGTTTTATATCTTTTTATGTTTTCCTGTTCCGAAAAATCGTCATAATCTGCACGTTTTTGGTAACGTACACCGACTCCGTATTCACTATGAAATATCAGCGGTTCGCGAATATCCTGTTCGTTATATCGCTTTGAAATATCGCACAAAAACACGAACGGAAACTCAAGTCCTTTTGATTTATGGATCGTTTTTATAAGCACGGCATCATCGGATTCAGAATTATTCGCGGCAGATGAAAAGTCGCCTTTGCTCCGAATTATATTTTCAATATACCTTATAAAATCTGAAATTCCGCCGAAAAAATCATTCTGTGTATAGCTCTTAGCGTACTGGGTCATAAGACGAAGATTTGCCTTCTTTTTCATGCCGTCAGCGAGCCTGTATGAAAGCGAATTCATAAAATCCGTGCGGTCGAAAATCAGTTGTAATAGGGCATCTGCCGATAACGTCCTTGAAAAACGCCGAAGTGAATTTATAACGTCGAACATATGGTTAATCTTATTTTGGAGCGGCAATTTTTCATAGTTTTTAACCGCCGTAAAGAGCGGCGATTTTCTGTCGGAGAGACGTATTTCCGCCATTTCATCCGATGAAAAATCAAACATCGGCGACATCATTACCGAGGCTAAAGGTATATCCTGTTTCGGATTATCAATTACGCGCAAAAGGTTTAATAAAACCTGAATTTCATACGACGATAAAAACGTATCGGTGCTTTCTTTCGACGCCTTAATTCCGAGCGATCTTAACGCTTTTTCATACACTGAAAAAAGCTTTCTGTCGCGCATTAAGATGCAAAAATCCGATGGTTTGCATCTTCTGTAATCATTGCCGATTTTTACGGTTTCGCCGTTATGAAGCATCTCTCGGATTCTTTCTGCAACAGCGATTGCTTCATTTTCTTCTGCAACAATAATCTCTGTCATACGCGAAATTTCATCGTTATAATCGCCGCCGTAAACGAGCATATCTTCCGCATAGTTTATACCATCAAAAGTATCTTTTTTAAGCAGCGGATTAAACACAGCATTTACAAAATCAACGACTTCCCGCGAACTTCTGAAATTTTTAGAAAGCTTTATTAGCTTTGGATTTCTGGTTGTTTTTGCATCACCAACCGTTCGCATAAAAATCCGCGGATTTGCTGCGCGAAAACCGTAAATTGACTGTTTTATATCTCCGACACAGAATAAATTATCAGGCAGATTATCTTCACCGCGATGTGAAATAAGCTTGAAAATCAAGTCCTGAACGTCGTTTGAGTCTTGATATTCATCAATCATCACGACCTTATTTGTTGCCGCGATTTGTTTTGCAATTGCAGACGGATAAATTTTTTCACCTTTTTTTTCAGACAAAATATCAACGGCAAACTGCTCTGTATCTGAAAAATCAACCGCATTAACATTCGATTTAAGAGATCTGAATTCATCATCAATCTCGTTAATTAACGCCGATAATTTTTGGGTTACGTCAGCATTATAGGCTAAATCTTCGATAATATCGGAGGTCGAAAAAAGGTTAGAAATAAAGCTCTTTTTCCCAAAACATCTTGATTTATAATCAGACCTTTTTTCGTCAATTAACTTAAAAGCAATCAGCTCTTTTTCGGTTAATTCCTCTTTTTTCGGATTAGTTCCTTTAGTTAGCCGCGGGAATTCAATTCGATTAACGAGCTGTTCAAAAGGCAAATTCAAACTTACTTTTACACGGAAATTTTGTTCCTCGGTTTTTATAAGATTAATATCATCTTGTATAGAATCGTGAAGCTTTTCAAATCCGTATTTTTTTGCATTTTCCGATGCGATATTTGCGTCTGACAAAGCAATTGCAAGCTCGCTGTGAATAATTCTGATGTATTCATCCGCAAATTCTTTCGGAATTCCGTCACGATAATTTTGTGCGATTTTCGGTAAAAATTCACGATAAAAAGGCAGCGAACGAAGCTTCTTATATAGGCTTAAAATTATCTCTGAAAGCTTTGTACTGTCGCGTTTTTCGTTGTTGAAAATGTCCGCTAAAAAGTCAATATCTTTGTCATTTTCAGAATAACGCCGCTCAAAAACTTCATCAACGGCAGCTCTTAACATTGAATCTGCACGCGTTTCATCAAGCACAAAAAATCCGGCAGATACAGGCAGATCCGCAATCTGATCGCGCAAAAGCCGCAGACAAAAAGCATTAATTGTAGAGATCTTTGCGATCGGGATAAGCGAAAGTTCGCGTCTGAGTCTTACGTTACCGGGATTTTTACGGATTTTTTCAGAAATGTTTGTGAAAAGTTTTTTTCGCATTCCCGCAGCGGCATCGTTGGTGAATGTAACCATGGTTAAATCGCTGACTGAAATCGGGTTTTTTTCATCGCAAATTTGTCTTATCAACCGTTCAACGAGAACTTTTGTTTTACCGCTTCCGGCTGCCGCAGAAACGATTACAGATGTATTGTCAGACTCAATCGCATCTAACTGTTCAGCCGTAAATTTTATCGTGTCCGACACTATTCCACATCCTCATCTACATCAATCTTAAAAAGCATTTCTTTCGCAGTTTTTTTGTCACTTGCAGTGAAATTTCTGAAATTTTTAAGCGGCGGATAATTCCCGCAAACGGAGGCATAATCGCAATAACTGCACGGTACGTATTCATCCTTCTGCTCCGTGCCGTTATAGTCTCGCTTTGCAATTGGAAGAGGTTCGCAAACGCCGTTGTATATATCATTTGCGGCATTTTCTACAAGGCCTAAAAAGTGCGTTTTAAGTAAATCAAATTCATTCATAGACAACACGGATGATTTAGTTTTATCAATCTTTCGCACACCAGATTTTTTATCAAAAGCACAAAATCTAACGGGTATAAAATTCCCTGATGCACCGTCCGGTATATCTTCCATCGCAGAAATTATCGCTTCATCATCTATAACAGCACCTATCGGACGCCTTAATGCGAACTCATTTTCGCTCATATTTTGCCGCAAATCTTCTTTAGGCGCAGGATCATACGTGAAAAGATAAAGTGTTCCCGCCGGATAAAAATCTTTGTACTTTTTTGCGTTTCTATCTGTTATCGCGAAAATATAAATCAGCGGTTGAAGATCAATTCCGTTAAGCATTTTTTGATAGTCAAAATCCTTTTTCCCTGTCTTATAATCGGTTATCCGAACGTAGTTTTCATACACGTCAACCCTATCGACAGACCCAGAAAATTTCACGGTTTTACCGTTTTCCAAGAAGATTTTATAAGGCGGCTCATCAAGCTTATAATTTGCAGAAAATCCGAAATGAAATTCAGCATCGGAAGGCTTAAATTCAGAGCTTGAAAATTCCGAAATTATGTGTTTTAGAACAGCATAAATCGTACCCTTTATTTTTTTATATTCCGCGATAAATTTCGCCGATTTATAAATTTTGCTTCCGATTTCCGATTCATTGTTATAGAATTCGAGCAAATATTTATCAGCTGATTTATAAATCTCCGTGGCATTATCTACACTTAATCTATTTACGATAATGTCTTCCGTGATTTTACTTAAGACGAAGTGAACAACATTGCCTTTTATCAGCGAGGTAAGCTCAATACGTTTTCTTGTCGTTAAGTTCAAACCCTTTTTTACAAAAAACAAAAACGGACATTTACAGTAATTTTCAAAACTTGTCGCAGATAAATTTAACGAATTTTCATAAAGTTTCTCTGCATTTTCAGGTGAAATATTTTTGCTTAATTGTGCTTTTTCAAGCCGCGATTTATATTCGTTAACAGTTTCAAGAGCTGACCTTAATGATACCGCAAACTTCCAGTCATACAGCCTTTTTTCGATGTATTCAACATATGAAATTTCACTGTTTCGACAGAAAAAAGTCTGAGGAAACTGACTGCTTTTTATAAGAACATCGTTGCCGAAAATTCCGACTGCATTATCAATAATTTCAGACGGTTGAAGCGATTTTCCGTCACTGCTTGCGGCGGAATAAAGAAGCAGAATTTTTTCTTTCGCTCCGGCGCAGATATTATAAACCGCAAATCTTTCCTCGGCGATTTTTGTGATTATATCGCCCGAAATATTAACATTTTTTTCGCGAAGAAGCACTAAATCAGTGTCGGATAAAAGGCTGTTCCTGACGGGCGCAGAAGGTATAACGTCTTCGTTTACGCCTAAAACGATTATGCATTTAGGGTTATTGAGTCTTGATGAAGCAGTCGGAACAAGGGTTATCGAATCAATAGTTTGCGGCGGCGAAGATATAAATTGTTCTCTGAAAGCCGTTTCGACAAATTCGTAAAACTCCGTTAAGGATACTATTTCATCGCTCGATAAACATTCGTGAATTTGTTCAATAATCGTGCAGATTATATTCCACGCGCCGATCTGTTCACGCTGTGAAATAAGTTCGCATAGACCATGTTCTGAATTTGAGGCAAGACGTTCCGGAATTTCAAACTGAGAAAGGGTTTGCGCTAAATTTTCACATATCGTTTTTCCGTCTTTACCGGTAGAATTTTCAGCGAATTTTTCAGCGTTTTTAAGGACGATTTTTCTGATTTTTTCAAATCGTAAATCATCAAATTCATTCTTAAAATGATGACCTTTAATATCGTTTATGTAACAAAATTCATCAAAATCATAAACATCATCATCGGAAATTGTTACAATGTCACCATTCTTATCTTTGTATCGTAAAAAACCCGTTTTAATTAGCCTTAAATAGTCGTCGGCAGATGGATTTTTAAGACATGATATGCGCAAAAACGACATTACAAAAACGGTTATGCTTTGGTGTGATAAAGGGATTTTTTCGTTAACGAAGAGCGGGATATTATAACGTGAAAAAACGCCTTTCAGAACATCACCGTACATTTTTACATCATGAGCGGCAATGACAATATCGGAAAAACGATAGCTTTTTTCAGTTACACACATCTGGTGAATAATCGCCGCGCAGTTTTTTGCTTCATCGTAGATATCTTCGCATTCGATAACTTTTACCGCATCATTTTGTCCGATAAAAGTAGTCGACGATAGCCTCAAAACGTTTTTTGAAAAACATTTTATCGCTTCATTTTCGTATCTGTACGGTCTTGAAAAATAGCGGCTTTCGTAATCTATTTCGTGTTTTTTACAGATAGAAATCAGAGAAGATTTTGTATATTCGGTAGGTGAAAATAAAGAGAATTTCGTAAAATTATCGCCGCTGTAATTATCAATTGTTAGCGTCAAGAAAACATCATCAGCGGATTTTATCATCTCTTCGATTATCTGATTTTCACCCGCAGTAAATCCCGAAAAACCGTCTATAAAAACTGTTTTTTTCTTAAAAAAATTCGTATTTTCAGCAAGTTTCGCAGCTTCAAAATAGATGTTTACATCATCGCGATAACCACTCGCAGTCAGTACATTTATGTACTCGGTCATAATCATTGCGATGTCGTTCATCTTGAGTGTGAGACTCGAATCGGACGTATTATCGGACGAGATATCTACAGCAAATCGGTTAGTACATTCCTCCGCTGTTATGTGATTGTCGGAGAGTTCTTTTATCATTTCAAGTGCTTTTTTGCGAAACGCCGGCTTGCTATGTTGTTTATTAAAATATCGAAGTTTATTTCCCGATAAATTTTTGAGTGCCTTATACATTAAAATTGATTTTATCTCATCGGACGCGTACTTTTTATGCGGAAAAACGCCCTCTTCAAAGACTGCATCTGTAAGTTTATTAAATCCGAAAACACTTATTTTTGCGGTGTTAAATCGCTTAATTCCCAAAGCATTATAAAGATTTCTTTCAAATTCGTAAGAAAACTGATCCGGAACTATAGCGATAATTTCAGCATTATCCGAAATTTCGTTTATCATTTCAAGTATGAGCGTAGATTTTCCCGTTCCGGCTTCTCCGGTAATAAAATGAAACATCAATACATCTTCGCTTTCCGCATAATCACATCTCCGGAAAACGGAATATACTCGATTTCCGAAGCATTTTCATCTGTTATATAGTATTCATATCCGTAAAAAAGCGGGATAATTAATCCTGAATTTACGGCGGTAATTTCAGCATTTTTCAAGATTTCGACGGCCTCTGACAGGCTTTCGGCATACGATATTTTATCAAGATCATCGCTTAAATCCGGTGAAAAAGTTATGTCATATTCATCTGAAAAAATCTCGAAAAAATCGCGTGGATTATTTTCATCTGTGCTAAGTTCCGCTAAGATTATATCGTAATTTTTATCGCCTTTTTTCAGATCATACTCGACATCTGAAACAATCTCGACTAAAAAATTCACGCCGAAAATTTCGCGCCAAGCATCGGTCAAATCATAAACTAATTCAGGATCGGGAAAGCTTTCCGGCACGGTTATTTTTACATCTCCGATTCCGTCGGGGTAGTCTTTATACGCTGTCTCCCACTGTCTTTGCGGCGAAATTTCGGAAATGTTAAGCGCGATGTCCGAAACCATTCCGCGATAACTTCTCCCCATTAGCGAAACCGCCGACGGAATTATCCCTCCCCCGCGTTCGAGAATATTTCCGTCGAGATTTTCACTTTCAAACTCAAAATCATGTGTGAAAGCTGCGAGCGAACTGATTAGTCTTTCGTCTGAAATTGTTTTTTGCGGATTCGCAACAAGAACATAACTTTTTGTTTGATAGGCAGAATAAGTCTTCCCGGAAAAGAGCTTTTTATCGTAATTTTTTAGTTTATAGCCGTCAATATCACCCGCTGTAAAGTCCTGTGAGTCAAACTCGGCTGACTTTATATGATAAAAAACACTTCGCGGAAAAATCTCGTATTCACCCTGAATAGTTTCCCCTTCTTCGGTTTCATAAGACGGCAAAAAATTCGCAGTATTTCGCCTTAAGTCGATAAAATTTTCATTCCAATAGGGGTCGTAATTCCAGTCTGCGACGTAGAATGCGCCGTTTGAAATTGACGTTTCAATCGCAAGACCGTATCGCCCTTTTGTTGACTCAAAAAATGATTGATTGCATGGGAATGATGCGGTTTTTGACATTAGTTTTGTAAACTCAAAGTACGGATAATCGAGCGAAAATTCGACTGTCTTTTCATCTATTGCCTTAACGCCGATTTTTGTGAAATTCATATTTCCGTTGTAGATTTCGTTTGCGTTTTTAATGCACAAAAAATCTTTCATATACGGCGAAGATGAACTTTTATTAAAAATCCGCATGAAAGCAAAGACAAAATCATTCGCCGTAAGCGGCGCTTCAAATTCGCTGTTATTCCACCAAAAAATGTTGTCCTTAAGCGTAAAAGTATAGGTCAATCCGTCATCGGACATCGTAAAAGATTCCGCCGCATCGGGCGTAATACTGCCGTCGGAATTCTCTTTCATAAGTCCGCGGAAGGTGTTTTTTATAATATCAATCGACGCGAAATCTTCCGCTAACTGGGGGTCTAAGTTCCCCGGATTCGCGCTTAAATTGAAGGTAAAATCGTAATTTTCACCGCTGTTTTTGCTGTTACAGCTGCAAAAAATCGTTATGCAAATTAACGCGCAAAAAAACTTATGTAATAATTTCATTTTTCTTAACCTATAATTATAATGAAAGCTTTTTGTGAGGAAAACATCTTTGAAAAGACGTGCGGAAATCTTAATTATTATCCTTTTTACAGCGGTTTACGGCGGGCTTTTAATCTATTTTGCGAGGGACGTTGCGGCGGCAATTCGCGAAAGTGTACGGCTCTGTCTTTATACAATCATTCCATCGCTCTACGCCTTTATGGTACTGTCTTCGTTCATCATTTCGACCGGGATTTATACTGTTTTATCGAAGCCGTTTTCGTTTCTTTCCCGCAAGATTTTTCACATTCCGACAAGGTTTTTTTCGATTTTTTTGCTCGCTTCTGCGGCAGGTTATCCTGTCGGTGCAAAGCTTTTATCAAGCCTTGTAAAAAGCGGGGATTTGGACAACGATACCGCCGCAGATATGCAGTGTTTTTGCTATTCCGGCGGTCCTGCGTTTTTTTGCGGAGCGGTAAGTTTAACCCTTTTTGATAATATTTCGCTCGGGTTTTTAATCTTCGGCGTGATTTTTACCGTTAACATTATTTGCGGAATAATTATCGGGTTAAGAAAGCCAGTTCCGCCCGCATTTGACCCTGTAAAAATCGAAGTAAAAGTTACCGTTCAAAAATTTCTGACAGCGGTTACGGACGGAGGAAAAAGCATCCTAATCATGTGCGGGATTATAATTTTTTTCTCAAGTTTTACAGCAATTCTCGACAGATTAGGTTTCTTTACGATAATCTCACTTGCGTTTTCCGGGAACCTCGGTATATCGAACGCAGACGGCGAAACGCTTATAAAATCGGTTGTCGAGATTAATAATATACTGAGTTTAAGTCGGGGGCAACATCATTTTCTGCCTGCTGTAACCGCGCTTTTGTCCTTCGGCGGGGTATGTGTTTTAATGCAGATTTTGCAGTTTTCGGGCGGTTACATTAAGTTTATAAAATTTATCCTTTACCGCATTTTTGCCGCGGTAGTCTGCTTCTTTTTAACAAAAACCGTGCTTATTTTATTCCCGTCATTGACCGCCGTTTTAGCCGATACCGTTAATGGCGGATTTACGAAAGGCACGCCGATTCCGGCGATATTTTTAATATTTATGTCGATAATTCTTCTTACCTTTGAAATTAATACGAAACGAAAAAGACTTAATTCATTATAGCATTTTTTTGTTATCTTGTCAATAAAATTTCCGTACATTTTTGTTATGTACGGAAAATTTTTTTATATGTTGAAGAGGGGGGAAACGGGGGTGTCGGCGTAGATTCGCTGGATTGCTTGGGCGAAAACCGGCGCGACGGGTAAAACTGTGAATTTGTCGATCATTTTTTCGGGCGAAAGCGGGATTGTATCGAGGATTACGAGTTCGGAAATTACGCTGTCCGCGAGGCGTTCTATTGCCGGTCCCGACAGCACCGCGTGGGTTGCACACGCCATAACGGACTTCGCGCCGCCGACTTCTATTATTGCTTTCGCGGCGTTGCAGAGCGTGCCGGCGGTGTCGATCATGTCATCAACGATTATAACGTCCTTGTCCTTAACATCGCCGATTATGTTCATGACCTCCGAAACGTTCGCCTTCTGCCGCCTTTTGTCCACAATCGCGAGCGGCAAGCCCATGCGCTGGGAGAAATTTCTCGCTCTTGTTACCGAGCCTAAGTCCGGCGAAACCACGATAAGGTTGTCCTTGCTGTCCTTAAATTTCGTTTCAAAATAGGGTGTAAGTATCGGAACGCCGAGAAGATGATCCACCGGGATATTGAAGAAACCCTGTATCTGCGGGCAATGGAGATCCATTGACAAAACTCTGTCCGCGCCGGCAACCGTTATAATATCCGCCATTAGTTTCGCAGAAATCGGGTCGCGGGCTTTCGCTTTTCTGTCTTGTCGGGCATAGCCGAAATAGGGTATAACCGCCGTAATCCGCCCCGCCGAAGCACGCTTGAACGCATCAATCATTATAAGCAGTTCCATAACGTTGTCGTTGACGGGCGAGCAGGTGCTTTGAACCACAAATACGTCCGAACCGCGAACGCTCTCGCCGATTGAAACGCTTATTTCGCCGTCCGAAAATTGCTTGACTTCCGCCTGTCCGACGGGCAGAGAAAGCCTTGTCGCAATCTGTTCCGCCATGCCCTGCGTTGCATTTGCCCCGAAAATCTTAATATCCTTACCGTGCAGATTCATAATTCCTCACTTTTTAAGCTTTCGTTACGAAAACTAATTAAAAATTTAGGTTTTTATTTTTTGAGCTTCCTGTCCGAAAAGCCCTCTTTTATATAGAGTTCTGTACGTTCAATGGCGAGTGCGCCGTCCGGCACGTCCTTTGTGACGGTCGATCCGGCGGCGGTATAACCGCGTTTCCCGACCTTTACGGGTGCGACAAGATTTGTGTTACAACCGATAAACGCCTCGTCGCCGATAACCGTGCGGTTTTTATTCACGCCGTCATAGTTAACCGTAACAACCCCGCAGCCGAAATTGACATTCTTCCCGACGTCGGAATCGCCGACATATGTTAAGTGTGCAATTGCGGTTTTTTCGCCGACAGTCGAATTTTTTACCTCAACAAAATTGCCGATTTTAACGCCGGATTTTATGACACTGCCCGGACGAATTCGCACAAACGGACCCATTGTAACATTGTCGCCGATTTGTGAATTATAACTTTGAACGCTGTTAAGGTTGCAGTTTTCGCCGACGGTGCAGTTGTCAATAAGGCAGTTTACGCCGATAACGGTGTTTTTGCCGATGGAAGTTTCGCCCGAAAGAATTGTCCCTTGGAGAATTTTCACGCCCGGAGCAATTTTAACCTTCCGCCCGATCTGTACGCCGTCAGTACAGGTGAATTCGACCCCTTCGTCAAGATGCCGCCCGATTATTTCGCGGCGGGCAATGTCGTTAAGCTTAAGAAGCCCTTTTCGGTCATTTGCGCCGAGAACAACCCGCTCGTTATCGCTGATATACGTCCCGGTTTTGTAACCTGCCGATGACAAAATATGGATCGAGTCGGTGAGGTAGTATTCGTTTTGGGAATTGTTGGGCTTAATTTCATCAAGGGCGTAGAGAAGAGCCTTGATACTAAACCACATCGCGCCGGAATTTATCTCGGTAATGCCTTTTTGTGCGTCGGTAAGGTCTTTTTCCTCGACGATTCCGAGAATTTTCCCCTTCGACATAACAATCCGCCCGTAACCCGTCGGGGCTTCTACCTTCGCGGTGATAACCGTTACCGCGCAGCCGTTTTTTTTATGCAGAGCCTTCGATTCGGTTATGGTTTTTTCGTCGATAAACGGTGCATCGCCGCAGAGTATCAACACATCGTCGTCAAGCCTTTCACTAAGCCATTCTCGCGCCGTCATTACCGCATGACCCGTCCCGAGACGCTCTTTTTGCAGCACCGTATCGCATTTTTTCCCGCGGGTGCTTAAAAATTCGTCGATTGCCGCGGCGTTATAACCCTTTACAACGCAGATGTCAGAAATTTCCGAATTTTCACAGGCTGAAAGCACCCATTCAAGCATCGGTTCGCCCAAAACCTCAAACATAGGTTTCGGAAGCTCGGATTTCATCCGCGTTCCCTTGCCCCCGGCAAGAATTAATGCACAAGCTGACATAATTTACCCTCTCGCGCTGTATTTGTATAGAATTAGTTTAACATAAATATGTTGAATAAATTAAGTATAATTGTTAAAAAAAATTGAGACGGCAATATTGGTACAAAACTGCTTATTTGAAACGGCTTTTTATACAGTTTATTATTGAAAGGTCACAAAAAATACTCAGGTACTTGACATTTTAGACTGAAATTGTTATAATGTAAGTTAACGAAGGTGATTGTAATGATTGGTATTACCCTAAAGGACGGCTCTGTCCGGGAATTTGAACCCGGCATTAAGGCAGCCGACATTGTAAAATCTATCAGCATGGGACTTTATAAAAACGCCTGTGCGGTTAAGATAAACGGCATTTTCTGCGATCTTCACGAAGTTCTTCGCGAAGACTGCACTTTTGAAGTTTTCACATTTGCAGATGACAGATTCTGTAAAGATACCTTCAATCATACCGCTTCCCATATTTTGGCACAGGCTGTTAAGCGGCTGTATAAGGATGTAAAGCTGTCGATCGGTCCTGCCATTGACGATGGTTTTTACTACGATTTCGACACGCCGACGCCGTTCACGCCGGAGGATCTTGTTAAGATTGAAGCGGAGATGAAAAAAATCATCAAGGAGGATATTCCCCTTGAGAAGTTTGAACTTCCCGCCGATGAAGCGATTAAGTACCTCACGGAAGCCGGCGAGCCTTACAAGGTTATACTATGTAAAAAGCACGCCGACGCGGGCGAAGCGATAAAATTCGTTCGTCAGGGCGATTTCACCGACCTTTGCGCCGGACCGCACATGATGTCAACCGGGCTTGTGAAAGCCGTTAAGTTAACCAACGCGACAGGCGCGTATTTCGGCGGCGACGCTAAGGGAAAACAGCTCACCCGTGTGTACGGTACAGCGTTCCCGAAGGCTTCGGAACTCGAAGCTCATCTTGCACGCCTCGAAGAAGCGAGAAAACGCGACCACAACAAGCTCGGGCGTGAACTTGAATATTTTACCACTGTAGACGTTATCGGGCAGGGTTTACCGATAATGCTTCCGAAAGGCGCGAAGGTTTTACAGATTCTCCAGCGTTGGATTGAAGACGAGGAACAAAAGCGCGGCTATCAGCTTACGAAGACGCCCTACATGGCGAAGTCAGACCTCTACAAGATTTCCGGTCACTGGGGGCATTATCGGGACGGAATGTTCGTCTTAGGCAACCCGGACGACGAGGAGCAAGGCAAGGAAGTTTTTGCCCTCCGCCCGATGACTTGTCCTTTCCAATATCAGGTATTCCTCAATCGCAAGCGGTCTTACCGCGACCTTCCCATGCGCCTCAACGAAACGTCTACCCTTTTCAGGAACGAAGACAGCGGCGAGATGCACGGGCTAATCCGCGTTCGTCAGTTCACCCTGTCGGAGGGGCATATTATCCTTCGCCCCGAACAGCTTGAAGAGGAATTCAAAAACTGCCTCGAGCTTGCGAATTACTGCCTTGAAACGCTTGGGCTTTCGGAGGATGTTTCGTATCGCTTCTCTCAATGGGATCCTAACAATAAGGAAAAATATGTCGGTTCGACCGAACAATGGGAAAATGCCCAGTCGATTATGGGAAACATTTTAGACAACTTGGGGCTTAAATACTCCATCGGCATTGACGAAGCGGCATTCTACGGACCGAAGCTTGACATTCAGATCAAAAATGTTTTCGGCAAGGAAGACACGCTAATCACCATTCAGATTGACCCGATTTTAGCCGAAAAATTCGACATGGAATATGTTGACACCGACGGAAAAATGCGCCGCCCGTATATAATCCACCGCTCGTCGCTCGGCTGTTACGAACGTACCCTCGCGCTGATTATCGAAAAATACGCAGGGGCTTTGCCGCTCTGGCTTTCGCCGGAACAGATTCGGATTCTGCCTGTTACCGACAGGGCGAAGGAATACGCCGAAAGCATCTCCGCAAAGCTCCTTGGAGACGGCGTTCGCGCTACGGTTGACAACCGCAATGAAAAGGTCGGCTATAAAATCCGTCAGGCGCAGATGGAAAAAGTGCCCTATTTCTTCATCGTCGGGGATAACGAAGTTAATGACAACACCGTTTCGCTCCGCTCGCAAAAGTCGGGAGACCTCGGTGTAATGCCGCTTGAGGAAGTTTATGCGAAGATATTTGAGGAGATAAACACCAAAGCACGTTAGAATACATTTATATAGTATAAATTCCCCGGAGAATTTCCGGGGAATTGCTTTTCGTATAAATCAGCGTAAAAAGGGGTATTGTTTTCGTATAAATTTGCACAACAAAACGGGAATTGCTTTTCGTATAAATCAGCGCAACAAAAACAGTACGCAAGACAATTCGCCTGTGAATTTTTAACAATTTTCGGTTAATTTTTCATTATTCGTCAGACGGCGGAACTTCGTTGTCGTAAGGTATTACTACTGCCATGATTATGTAGGCAATTAACCCCAATGCACCGGCGGTGATAAGAGAGCCGACAGCCCAGAGTACGCGGACAAGGGTCGGGTCGATATTAAGATAAACAGCAAGCCCTGCGCATACGCCGCAGATCATCTTGTTGCTTGACGATTTGGTAAGTTTTTTCATTTATAACCTCCTAAATTACTATCGGATTGAGATATTTTAACATATCAAAATAATATGCCAACGAGACTATAGTTGTAACCATGACAACAGTGCCTATAATTGCTGTCATGCCTAAGATAAATGCTCGTTTTGAGATTTTCTCCGTCGGATCGTGATGCGTGGGTTTTTCCAAATTTATGCCTTTTGAGTCTATGCTCTGCGCCGTCTTAATATTCGGCAATTTCGCCGTCTCGGGCTCGGCATAGGAAAAAACGCTTGCCGGCACCGGCGATTTGCGGGTTTGCTTATGTTCAATATACATTGCGGAGCGGGTAAAAGCGGATTGTTCGCTTATGATGGATTTCGCAAGGTGATAAGGCTTGCCAAGTTCTTCCATCGCGGCGGCTTCGTTCCCCCTGCCGGCATCGGTCAGGTACTCGTCGTAGAAGCGGATAGCCATATCCACCTCGTCTTTCGGAAGCACCGCAAGATTTAAGCGAACTTCGTCAAGATATTCATTTTTAGTCAAGCGTATCCCTCCGGAATTCTGTAGTCTGTCCCCTGTCCTCTGTCCTCTGTTAACCGGCGGCACGTGCGGCAACTGCGTTTCTTCCGATTATGTCGTCAATCTGAGCTTTATAATCTATCCAAACACTGCGGTATTCCTTAAGGAGTTTCTTGCCCTCCGCAGTAATTTTATAGTAACGTCTGTTTCTGCCGAGAAATTCCTTATCGTATGACGTTAAAGAGCCGCTCTTTAAGAGCCTGCGAAGCACAGGATAGAGCGTCGATTCCGACATTTCGATTGCAGATGTAATTTCTTGTGTAATTTTATATCCGTAAGTATCCTCCGCCGAAACGACAGAGAGTACAAGCGCGTCCAGCAACGCAGAACTTACAGGAAATACCATATTTCATCCTCCGAGATAAATATTTTATTGATAGTTTTATTATACATTCTATAATATCAATAATCTTGTTTATTTTTTAAAATTATTCTTAATAAAATGTGAACGAGCGAATAAATGTACTACTTGTAAATAATTTACGGATAATTTGTTCAAAATTAAATTTTGACTTGACAAAAGGTTTTAAAAGTGCTAAAATAATATCATGTTTTTTAATTCGCGGGAATATCCGCATGAATGTTATACAAATTAAACCAATGGAGGTTATTTAATATGTCAAGGGTTTATAATTTTTCAGCAGGTCCTGCAATGTTGCCGGAAGAGGTTTTAAAACGCGCATCCGATGAGATGCTGGACTTTGGCGGCACAGGCGAGTCCGTTATGGAGATGTCTCACCGCTCAAAAGAGTATCAAGCAATCGTTGACGCTTGCGAAGCTTCCCTTCGCGAAATTATGAACATTCCCGAAAATTACAAGGTTTTATTCCTTCAAGGCGGTGCGTCAAGCCAGTTCGCTATGATTCCGCTTAACCTCTTAAACGGTTCCGGCAAGGCTGATTTCGTTATCACCGGGCAGTGGGCTAATAAGGCTTACTCCGAAGCGAAAAGATACGGCGACTGCAAGGTTATCGCTTCTTCAAAAGATAAGACATTTTCTTACATACCCGAGCTTAACAAGGCTGACTTCACCGCGGATGCCGACTATTTCCACATCTGCTTAAATAATACAATTTACGGTACAAAATTCTCCTTACTGCCGGAAACCGGAAATGTTCACCTTATCGCCGACGTTTCTTCCTGCATCCTTTCGGAGCCTATCGACGTAACAAAGTTCGGTCTGCTCTATGCCGGCGCACAAAAGAACATGGGACCTGCGGGCTTAACCGTTGTTATAATCCGCGAAGACCTTATCGGCAAGGCTCGCGACATTACCCCGACAATGTTTAACTATCAAATTCACGTTGAAAACGGCTCGATGTATAACACCCCGCCGACCTACGGCATCTATATCTTGGGGCTTGTTCTCGACTGGATTAAGGGCAAGGGCGGACTTTCCGCTATGAAAGAACATAACGAACGCAAAGCTGCTGTTATCTACGATTTCCTTGATTCTTCCAAGATGTTCAAGGCAACCGTTTCCGGCGCAGACCGCTCCCTCATGAATATCCCGTTCGTTACCGGCAACGACGATCTTGACGCGAAATTCGTCAAGGAAGCTAAGGCGAAAGGCTTCATCAACATAAAGGGTCACCGCTCTGTCGGCGGTATGCGTGCTTCGATCTACAACGCTATGCCGATCGAAGGCTGCGAAGCACTGGTTGCGTTCATGAAAGACTTTGAGGCTAATAATTAATTAGAGGGGTACATTATAATGTATAAAATTGGTACGCTTAATAAAATTGCCGCTATAGGCACGGACAATTTCGACAAGGCGAAATACACCGTTTCGGACGACATTGCCGGGGCAGACGCGATAATGGTTCGCTCCGCTTCGATGCTCGAGATGGAGTTTGAAACCGGGCTTCTTGCAATCGCCAGAGCCGGCGCGGGAACGAACAATATCCCCGTTGACAAATGCGCGGCGGAGGGCATCTGTGTTTTCAACACCCCCGGCGCAAACGCAAACGCCGTAAAAGAACTCGTAATCTGCGGTATGCTCCTTGCAAGCCGCAAAATCCCTGCCGGACTCGACTGGGCGAAAACCCTCAAGGGCAAGGGCGACGAAGTCGGGAAGCTTGTCGAAAAGGGCAAAGGCGCGTATGTCGGACCCGAAATCGCGGGCAAAACCCTCGGCGTAATCGGTCTCGGCGCAATCGGTGTGCTGGTTGCGAATGCGGCAATGTCGCTCGGCATGAAGGTTATCGGCTACGACCCCTTCATCTCGGTAAAATCCGCTTGGGGCTTAAAGCCCGGCGCAGTCTACGCTTCCTCCCTCTCCGCTGTCTACGCGGAAGCTGATTATATAACCCTCCACCTCCCGTACAACAAGGACACCAAGCACACCGTTAATGAAGCGGCAATTGCTTCCATGAAAGACGGCGTTCGTATCCTCAATTTTGCCCGCGGCGAACTTGTTGACACGACCGCAATCATTAAGGCACTCGCCGACGGCAAGGTTTCTTCCTATGTCGTTGACTTCCCCTCCGACGATGTTTTAGGCGTTGACGGCGTTATCGCTATCCCCCACCTCGGCGCGTCAACCCCCGAGTCTGAGGACAACTGCGCTGTTATGGCGGCGGAAGAACTCATCGCATACATCGAAAAGGGCGACATCATAAATTCCGTTAACCTCCCGAACGCGACCATGGACGCTGTCGGAACTAAGGTTTGCATTATCCACAAGAACCTTCCCGACACAATCTCGAAGATTACCGGCGTGTTCGGTGCGGCTGGTGTTAACATTGAAAATATGGTTAACAAATCCAAAAAGGACATTGCATACACAATGGTTGACGCTATAGGCGAGATCGGTGATGCAGCAGAGAAACTTTCCGCCCTTGATTTTGTTATAAAAGTAAGGGTTATATAGTACGATAGTTAATATTTAACAAGAACGCAGCGGTTTTTTCTTACCGCTGTTGTTTTTTTTATAAAAACTGTTGATTTTTCTTTTGAAATAGTGTATAATGTAATTATTAATATAATAGGAGATATATACATAGATGGCTGAAAAGAAATACTCCGTATCACTCAAGGAAATTATTGACCACTTCGAGCTTGAAGCGTTATATCTTCCGATGGACGGATCGAAGCTTTATATTCACCAGACCGACATTAACCGCCCGGGTTTACAGATAATGGGCTTTTACGAATACTTCTCCCCTGACCGCATACAGGTTTTGGGGAAGACGGAGTTCGCTTACCTTGCGACACTTGACGAGCCGACGCGCAAAGAACATCTCGACAAGCTTTGTGCGACGAAAATTCCGGCTTTGATTATAACACGTGAGTTGCCGAACTTCCCGGAGATGACGGAGATTGCCGCGAAATACGGCGTTCCGCTTCTGCGTTCAAAAGAGGGTACTTCCGGCTTCATGGCGGCACTCATCGCCTTCCTTAACCTTCATCTTGCCCAGCGCATAACCCGCCACGGCGTTTTAATCGAAGTTTACGGCGAGGGAATGTTAATCCTCGGGGAGTCGGGCGTGGGTAAATCGGAAGTTGCGGTTGAACTTATCAAGCGCGGTCACAGGCTTGTTGCCGACGATGCTGTTGAAATACGGCGCGTTTCTAACATCAGCCTTGTCGGCTCAAGCCCCGAAAATATCCGCCATTTCCTCGAAATCCGCGGTATCGGTATTGTAAATGCACGCCGCCTCTTCGGTATGGGTGCTGTTAAGGTTACCGAAAAAATTGATCTTATCGTTGAACTTGAAGCGTGGGATTCCGAGAAAGTTTACGACAGAATGGGACTTTCTAACGAATTTACCTCAATTATGGGGGTAAAAGTCCCCTGCGCGACTATCCCCGTGAAGCCCGGGCGAAACCTTGCGGTTATCCTCGAAGTTGCCGCAATGAACAACCGCCAAAAGAAGATGGGCTATAACGCCGCTCAAGAACTCCTCGATAACTTGGGGCTTGATGTTGACAAACAGGATACTATTAAAAAGTGGGATATATATTAACAGAAGACAGAGGCGAGAGGACAGAAGACAGATAATGTGTGGTGTTATGGAGCTTTTTGATGTTTATGACCGATTCCGACAACCTTTGGGGCGAACAATACCTCGGGGGGAGGCTTTTTCGGCGGATGAATTTCGTATTGTAATTCACGTTGCGATTTTTAACGATTCCGGGCAGATGCTCATTCAACGCCGCGTTGACGGAAAACAAGGCTGGGGCGGAATGTGGGACGTAAGTGCCGGCGGCTCGATTCAATCGGGTGAAAGCAGCGGTGTCGGCGCAACCCGCGAAGTTGCAGAAGAAATCGGTATTGACTTTAATTTCAGTGATAAATTGCCGCAGCTCACCGTCACAACGCAAAGCGTCTTCGACGATTATTACATCATAAGACTAACCCCCGACATAAGCACACTTAAATTGCAGGAAACCGAAGTTGCCGAAATTAAATGGGCTGACTTTAATGAAATTGCCGAAAAAATCCGCTCCGGGATCTTTATTCCTTACCACGAAAGTTTTATAAAAACGCTTTTCGATATAGACTCCAACACGAATTCAAAATCGGTTGTAAGGTTTGCCGACGAATAAAGAAAAGAGCATAAAATATGAATTTTATCGCGGACACACATACACATACCGTCGGTTCAACGCACGCATACAGCACAGTTCTTGAAAATGCTCGCGTTGCGGCGGAGCGTGGTTTGCATTATCTTGCGATAACCGATCATGTTCCGAACGACCAAGACGCGCCGCACATCTGGCATTTTCATAACATGGAGAGGTCGATTGACAGGGAGCTTTTCGGCGTGAAAATGCTTTTTGGCATGGAAACTTCAATCACCGGCGCGGACGGTTCGCTCAACATCGAAACTGCCGAAATAATGCACCTCGATTGGGTTATCGCTTCGGTGCATTTCCCTGTGGACGGCAACCCGAGTGACTACACCGAGATTTACGAAAGGGTCGCCGATAATCCATTTGTTGACGTTATCGGACATTCTGCTCACCCGTTTTATCCTTTCGATTTTGATAAAATTCTGCCGATTTTCCGCGACAAAAATAAGCTTGTAGAAATAAATGAAACGCAGATTACGCACAAGCACCGCTTTATAAATTATCGCGAACTTTTATTAAAATGCATGAAATTTGAAGTGCCTGTTATCATAAATTCCGATGCACATTTTTGCAATCGTATCGGCGAATTTTACGGCGCAATTAAGATACTTGACGAGATTAATTTTCCGGAAGAACTTGTTGTAAATTCATCCGAAAAAAACTTTATCCGTTATTTAAAAATCAGGGGGAAAGAGAATTTATGGATATGACGGAAGCTATCAATGTTATAGCTGACGCCGCTGTCAGACTCAGTTGCAAGGCTTTGTTTAACGCAAAACTTTCCGACTGCACCACTATAAAAATTGGCGGAACAGTTCCGCTTCTTATCAACGTTAACAGTGTTGATTCGTTAACCTGTTTACTTAAATTAATAAAAATTTACGGCGTAACTTTTATGGTTATCGGCAATGGCTCAAATCTGCTTTTTGACGATAAAGAGCATAGTTTTATAATCCTTCGCATGAACGGAGATTTCGCCGAAATAAAGGTTAACGGCGAATTCCTCGATTGCGCGCCGGGAGCCATGCTTTCGAGCGTTTGCAGGGTTGCGGCAAGACGTTCTCTTTCGGGACTTGAACAGCTTTTCGGTATTCCGGGTTCAATCGGCGGCGCGGTTTTTATGAACGCAGGCGCGTACGGCCGCGAAATTTCCGATGTAATTGATTCGGTTACGACGATAAATGCGGACGGCGTTACAAAAACGTATTCCGCCGCCGAATGTTTATTCTCATACCGCGAAAGTGTTTTTATACATAATCGCGAGATTATTACCCACATAAGGCTCAAGCTCACGCGCGGAAAATCGGACATTATCAAGTCGCAGATGGAGAGCTATACTGCACGCAGAAAAGAAAAACAGCCCCTCGAATTCCCCAGTGCCGGCAGTGCTTTCAAGCGTCCGAAGGGTGCGTATGCCTCGGCTTTAATCGACGAATGCGGCTTGAAAGGGCTATCAGTCGGCGGCGCAATGGTCAGCGAAAAACACGCCGGATTTATCATTAACACAGGCAATGCGACATTCGCCGATGTGCTTTCGCTGATGAAAAAAATAATCGGTATCGTTGAACTTCAAACGGGTTTTAAACTTGAACCCGAGCCGATTATCGTTTCGGACAACATTTTAAAGATTTAACGCTTGCAAAAAATAACGGAGGTCGCTATGACAGATGTACCGGAGTTTCTGATTATAACGGGAATGTCGGGCTCGGGGAAATCCGGCGTTGTCAACGTTTTAGAGGACAACGGTTACTATTGCATTGACAATATCCCTCCCCAGCTTATTCCGAAATTCGCTGAAATCGCCGTTAATGTTAATAAGAGCGGCAGCTCGTCAATGGAAAAAATCGCGCTCGTTACGGATATTCGCGGAGGCGAACTTTTCCGCGAATTTGACGAGGGTTTATCCTACCTAAAGGGGCAAAACATAAGCGCGAAAATTATGTTTTTAGACGCGTCGGACGACGTTTTAATCAGGCGTTATAAAGAAACGCGGAGGCGTCATCCTCTCGACACAGACGGGAGCGGAAGCATTAGGGCTGCCGTTGAAAAAGAACGAAACATACTTTCTGATGTACGTGAATCCGCCGACTTTTACATTGATACTTCCGAGCTTAAAGTTGCGGAATTAAAGGAAGCAGTCAACGCACTTCTGCTCAATAATCCGCTTGACGGAATCAGCATTAAAGTCACTTCATTCGGCTTCAAATTCGGAATTTCGCTCGAAGCGGATCTCGTTTTTGACGTTCGATTTTTGCCGAACCCTTTTTATGTTCCGGAACTCAAAAACATGACGGGGCTTTCGGAGGACGTTCGCGAATATGTAATGAATTCGCAAGACAGTGTTGAATTTTTAAAAAGGCTTAAAGATATGCTCGATTTCCTGCTCCCGCGTTATAAAAAAGAAGGCAAGAGCCAGCTTATAATCGCGTTCGGCTGTACCGGCGGAAAACACCGAAGCATAACTTTTGCGGAGCTTATCGGGAAATATATTTCCGACGGCGGCTATAACTGTCGGATAAGCCACAGAGATATTAACAGGCACTGAGAAATTTATGTCAACTTCACAAAAAATAAAATCAGACCTTTGTAAACGAAAAGTTTATAGTAAAGAATCGCAATTTTTGTGCTTTTACGGTATCTTGATAACGCTTAAAAACTGCAACGAAAACGAGATTATCTTTACCACCGCAAACGCCGATACAGCGGAGCTTTTCAAGAATTTTTGCGTAAATTTTTCACACGATAAATCTTCCGTGAAAGAGCGGAAAACAAAAAAAGGCGGCAGGGATTATTACGAAATTTCTGTTATTTCGGACACTGCGAGAGCGAAAATTTTATCCGCTTTTCAAATTTATAATTCCCATGATATTTCGCGTGAATTAATCGACAGCGTTCTTGTAGGGGATTTTTTCGCGGGGGTATTTTTATCCTGCGGCAATCTGACAGAACCCGAAAAAAGCTATCATCTTGAGATGGTTTTGCCGTATGAAAAGACTGCACTCGACATAAAAAAACTGCTTGAAGAAAGCTTTTGGCAGGAGGGCATAAAGGTCATTTTCAGGCGCGGAAAATACGTTCTTTACATGAAAGGGTCTGAACGGATTTCAGACTTTTTAACCTACATCGGGCTTTCGGATACAGCGATCGAAATTTACAACACCGAAATTTATAAAAACATCCGAAACAAGGCGAACCGTATCGCGAACTGCGATGCCGCAAACATAGAGAGAGCCGTCGATGCAGGGTTAAAGCAGCTTTCGGATATCGAATATATTTACGCCGCGGGTAAGCGAAAAACATTGCCGCAAAAACTTCGCGAAACGGCAGATTTGCGCCTCGAAAATCCGCAGATGACACTCCGTGAATTAGCGGAAAATCTTGACGAACCCGTAACACGTTCTTGTGTAAATCACAGGTTAAAAAAATTATCGCTTTTAGCGCAAACCCTAAGAGAAAAAAATGAGTTTCGTACATCTTCACGTGAAGTCTGACTACAGCCTTTTGCAGTCCTCTGCACACACAGAGGACATTGTTTCGCGTGCTAAAAAACTCGGGCAGAAAGCGGTTGCTTTGACCGATAACGGCGTAATGTTCGGCGCGGTGAAGTTCGTGAAAGAAGCAATTTCCGCCGGAATTAAGCCGATAATCGGCATGGAAATTGACGCAAGAAACAAGCATAATTTATCGGAATTAGGCGGCATGGTTTTTATCGCAAAATCACCCGAGGGTTATAAAAATCTATTAAAAATTGCGTCGGCGGGAATTTTGACCGATGATTTTTTATTTGAACATTCACGCGGATTAATCGTTCTTACGGGCGGACAAAACGGCAAACTTCAAACACTTTTGTCTGATGGATTTTATAACGATGCAAAGAATTTTTTATTAAAAATTAAAACACATTTTGAAAATCTTTATATTGAAATTACAAATCACAATCTTAAATCAGAAGCAGATATTCTTCCCCTCTGTGTTAGGCTGGCAAAGAATTTGGGCATACCGCTTGTTGCGACAAATGACGTTCGTATGAGGTTACGTGAGGACAAAGAACGGTGCAGTTTGCTTTCATATTTAAGCGATAGAATCACACCTCCCCAAAATGACGAATACTATATAAAATCGTCGGAAGAGATGGCAAAATTATTTTCCGACATTCCCGAAGCAGTTATCGAAACCGAAAAAATTGCGGATATGATTTGTGATAATGTTATCGAAATCGGGAAACTTCATATGCCTGTTTATTCGCGCGAAGGCGTAAAAAACAGTGCTGATTTTTTAGTTTCGCTCGCTAAAAAAGGTATGGAAAAGCGCTTCGGAAAAAGCCTTACAGAGGAGCATAAAAGCCGTCTTTTTTATGAACTCGACGTGATTTTACGGATGGGGTTTGCCGACTATTTTTTAATTGTCTGGGACTTCGTTAAATTCGCGAAAAACTCCGGTATTCCAGTCGGGTTAGGGAGGGGATCGGGCGTCGGATCTTTTACGGCATATTGCATCGGAATTACGGGAATTGACCCGATAAAACATCAGCTTTTGTTCGAGCGTTTTCTTAATCCGGAGCGGGTTTCGCTCCCCGATCTTGACATTGATTTCGGGCATGAACGCCGTCATGAAATTATTGAATATATCGTAAAAAAATACGGAAATGAAAACGTCGCCGGGATTGTTACATTCATGTCGATTAAGGGGAAATCCGCTGTCAGAGAGGCGGCGAGGGTTCTCCGGTTCCCCGCAAAACTTACCGATTTCACAGCGAAACGTATACCGATAAATGAAAAATTGTCGGCGTTAAAACTTCCGAACGGAAACTGGGATGAAAACGATTCTGAGATAAAAAAACTGCTTGATGCGGCAGAACTCATTGAAGGTTATCCGAAAAATATCTCGACCCACGCTTCCGGAATTGTTCTTTCCGATGCGCCGATAACAAACTATGCGCCGGTTATTGAAACTTCTTCGTATTTTGAAGGTTCAAATCCCGCCGACAGCATGAAAATAACGCAGTTTGCGATGAATTATCTTGAAGATGTCGGACTCGTGAAGATGGATGTTTTGGGACTAAAACACCTTACGATTATTGACGATTGCGTTTCACAAATTAAGAAAAAAAACGCCCTTTTCGATGAAAATTTAATACCTCTTGATGATAAAAAAACCTATCAAATGCTTTCCGCAGGGCAGACGCTCGGCGTGTTCCAGTTTGAATCCGAAGGCTTTACAAAAGTATTGAAAGAGCTTTGTCCGGAAAATATCGAAGACTTAACCGCAGTAAATGCACTCTTTCGTCCGGGACCGATGGACAGCATAAAAAGCTTCATTGATGCAAGGCACGGAAAGGCAAAACGACGTGTTTTGCATCCGCTTATAGACGAAATTTTAGACGAGACATTCGGCATAATTATCTATCAAGAACAGGTTATGCAGATTGTACAAAAACTTGCGGGATTTTCACTCGGGAGAGCCGACATTTTAAGACGTGCAATGGCGAAAAAAAAGTCGGGAATTATCGAGCGAGAACGGATTGAATTTTTAGCGGGAGCTGATAAAAAAACGATCCCCCGAAACGTTTCAGAAAGCATATATAATGAAATCGAAAAGTTTTCATCATACGCTTTTAACAAGTCTCACGCAGTCGCGTATTCCTACATTGCATACCGCACCGCTTACCTGAAATGCCACTATCCGACCGAATATTTAGCGGCGTTATTATCAAATTCATTCGAGCAAAAATACATTAACGAAGCGTACAGATTAGAGATAAAATTTCTCCCTCCCGATATAAATAAATCTGAAAAAAAGTGCGTTTCGGAGGGCGAAAAAACTATTCGTTTCGGACTCTCGCTGATAAAGGGAATGGGTATGCACCCTATCGCCGCGATTATGACAGAACGCGAACGCGAGCGTTTTTATTCACTCGAAGATTTTTGCGCCAGATTTGAAACATTCGTTGTTCCGCGAAATGCAATTGAAAATTTAATCTATGCGGGAGCGTTCGATTTTTGCGGACAAACTCGCCGCGCAATGCTTCGCAACCTCCCGATAATTATGGAACGTGCCGCGTCTGAGCGTGAAAATGCCTTCTCCGGGCAGCTTGGCTTTTTTGATAACGAAAAACCGGCTTCGCAAAGTGAGCAGGACATCCTCGAATTCGACCGGAATGAACTTCGTAAACACGAGATTGAAGTCTGCAAAATCGCGTTCGGATAAATTATTCTTCACAAAATTTTAACCTCTGTATATCATGATAACAGCAACCGATATACGGAGGTTATTTATGTTTTTATCACCGCCAGAACTTGAGCGGCTTTGCTGCCTTGTTTATTCCGACGAACTTTTGAGCTATTGCGGAAGACTTTCTCTTGGCGAAATTGCCGAAGATATGATTGGAAAAACGCATAAAGAAACACCTGCTCTTTACGTTTCTAACATTGATTTTTTCACCGTTTTGCGCGATATTATAACGAATGATAATTTATCTTCGCTTAAACTTTTAGACTTTTTAGATGTGCCGCTTGAGCTTAAAAAAGATGACAAAACGCCCGGAAATCGCATTGTTGTTTTCGGTAATAACAACAAAATTGCGGTAATTTTTCGCGGAACACACGGCGATGCAGAATGGGCTGACAACGGTTTACGAATGTATCGCGCCGAGACAAAAGAGCTGCTTGACTGCGCCGCATTTGTCAACAAAACCTTCATAAAATTCGCGCCGGATTACCTTTTGACCGCCGGACATTCGGGCGGCGGAAACAAGTCAATGTACTGCTTTTTAACCTGTAAGTTATACGGAAATTATACCGTTAACGATTGCTTCGCACTCGACGGACAGGGCTTTTCAACCGAATTTACGGAAAAATATCAAGAGGATATTTTTGCACGTGCTGATAAAATTATCGGCTTTGCGGAGCGGCGTGATTTTGTAAATTGTTTAGGTTTATATGCAAAAAATCCGCCGCTTTATTTTTCCGGCGCGAGAGGCGAAACTGTGCTTACAGAGTATCCTTTCGGCTCGCCGTTACCGTGGTTTCATCTCCCCGACAGCTTGAGAAATTCCGATAATGAAATCATCACGCAAGCAGAAATTTCGTATATTTCAGAAACGATTAATGCGCTTGTAACTTATCTTTTGACAAGCCCCGAATATGCGGATAAAAAGGAATTTTTGTGCGATACTATTGTTACGCTGATGATGGATGAAACTAAGAAAAACCGACTAAACCAAGCGGAAGCAATCGCAATTATTCTTGCCGCCGCCGTCGAAATTGCATCGCAGAATCACGATTTTGTAAACATGATAAAGAACGTCATAAAATACGAAAAACGCGTTCTTACGGCGACAGCAATTATGCTTTTCGGTGACATTACAAAATGGGGCGAATCGGAGCTTTTATCGCTTATTAAAAAGCTTTTCACAAAGCACCGTTCCGAAAAAACGAGCAGCGAATGTTTGCGTGAAATTAACGATGCTCTCTGCGAATGTGACAGCGGTTTTAAAGTTTTTTCATTGAATGTCGGTTAATTTTGTACAAATTATACAAATAGCACGAGGGTTTTTCATAAATAATTATAATAAAATTAGCTTGACTTAGTTAACGGAGTGTGATATAATACTGTAGTGTGGTTGTGTAACCGTATAAATTTATCCGCGCGGCAATATCAGTTCCTAATTTTAGGCTAAAAACCGTTGCGTGTATGAAACTGATGGAGGAAACAAAGTGGCAGTAGTATCCATGAAACAGCTCCTTGAAGCCGGTGTTCATTTCGGACACCAAACAAGACGCTGGAACCCCAAACTGGCTCCCTATATCTTCACCGAAAGAAACGGGATTTACATCATTGACCTTCAAAAAACCGTGAAAAAACTTGACGAGGCGTATAAATTCGTTCGTGAAGTTGCGGCTGACGGCGAAGATGTTCTCTTTGTCGGCACAAAAAAGCAAGCCGGCGATTCGATCAAAGAAGAAGCCGTTCGCGGCGGCGCACACTACGTTAACGCACGCTGGCTCGGCGGTATGATGACAAACTTCAAGACTATCCAACGCCGGATTACCCGCCTTGAACAGCTTAACGCAATGGCGGCTGACGGTACATTCGCTCTTCTTCCCAAAAAAGAAGTTGCGAAATTACAGCTCGAAATTGAAAAACTTGATAAATATCTCGGCGGAATAAAGACAATGAGACGCCTCCCCGGCGTACTCTTTATCGTTGATCCGCGCAAAGAACGCATTGCAGTTGCCGAAGCGAAAAAGCTCGGTATTCCCATAGTTGCAATCGTTGATACAAACTGCGACCCGGACGAAATCGACTACGTTATCCCCGGAAACGACGACGCTATAAGAGCGGTTAAACTCATCTCCGGCGCAATGGCAGACGCAATTATCGAAGGCAGACAGGGCAGGCAGGACGCGGCAGAAGCGGCTTCGGCGGCAGAAGCGGAAATCGCAGAAGAAGAAGCTGAAGCGGCAGAATAACCGAAAATTTCAGGAGGAAATATGGCTAACACAAAAGATATAAAAGAACTCATGAACCTTACCAGCGCGGGCATGATGGACTGCAAAAAAGCTCTTGACGAAGCGAACGGCGACATCGGCGAAGCGCAGAAAATTCTCCGCGAAAAGGGCAAGGCAAATCAAGAAAAGAAATCCGGCAGAGCCGCTGCAGAGGGGCTTGTAGCCTGCTATATCGAGAACGGTAAAGGTATCGTTATCGAGGTTAATTCCGAGACAGATTTCGTTGCGAAAAACGAAAGTTTTATCGAATTCGTTCAGAATTCCGCGAAGTCTGCATACGCTGCCGAACCCGCTGATCTTGATGCACTTCTTGCCGCTCCGATGGTCGGGACAAGCGGTACAATTAAAGAAGCTCTTGATGAACTTTTCCTTAAAATTCGCGAAAATTTGAAGGTAAGGCGCTTCCAAATCATGAAGGGCGTTCTCGGCTCATACATTCATAACGGCGGCGAAATTGCCGTTATGGTTAATCTCAAGACCGATATTGACCCTGCAAATCCTGCTCTTAACGAGTGTGCGAAGAACGTTGCAATGCAGATTGCCGCAATGAATGCGAAGTATCTCGACAACGCTTCCGTTCCCGCAGAAGTTATCGAAACCGAGAAGGAAATTGCTCTGAAACAGCTTGAAGAAGACGAGAAAAACAAGAACAAACCCGAGCAGGTTAAGGCGAAAATTGCCGAGGGTAAGATTAAAAAATTCTACACCGAAAACTGCCTCTTAAATCAAGCGTACGTTAAGGAAGACAAGCTTACCGTTGCGCAATACATCGCGGGAATCGCGAAAGAATGCGGCGGAACAATCGAAGTTTCCGAATATGTGCGTTACCAAAAAGGCGAAGGCTTAGAGAAAAAAGCCGACAATTTCGCCGAGGAAGTTGCACAGCTTGCTAAGGGAAACTAACACAAACTAATTTTTCATAACAAGGGTAATTCCTCGCGGGGGATTGCCCTTGTTTGCAAATAGGTGCTATATGGATTTACAAAGTTTACGCGATAAAATTGATAATATTGACGGCGCGATTTTAGATTTATTCACCGACCGAATGAAAATTGTCGGCGATATTGCCGAATATAAAAAAGCAAATTCGCTTCCGGTTTTTCAATCTGATCGCGAAGAAAAAATCGTTAACCGTGTCCGGAATAATTCTCCTAAGGGGCTTGAAAACGCGTCTGAGACGCTGTTTCTGAACCTAATGGATGTTAGTAAGGCTATTCAAAACAGACGTCTTTTTGACGAAAAATCTGTTCCTGCTGTAGAAAAATTCATCCCGAAAGATAAAAAAATAATCGCCTGTCAAGGTGCGTCCGGCGCGTATTCGACCGATGCTGCAAAAAAACTTTTTCCGAAATCTGAGACGATTTATTTTGAACAATTCACAGATGTAATTGACGCGGTAACTGACGGGAAAGCGGATTGCGGGCTTTTACCGCTCCAAAATTCGACCTGCGGCGTTATCACCGAAACATACGATATTTTAGCAAAAAGCAACCTCTACATCAACGCAATTATTCGCGTTAACGCTTCGCATTGTATCGCCGCAAAGCCCGATTCAGACAGGATTACACGCGTTTATTCAAAACAAGAAGCGCTCTCGCAGTGTTCTGAATATATCAAGGAAAATTCCCTCGAAGCCTTAGCATTTGCGAATACTGCACTTGCGGCTAAATTTGTCGCTTCTTCTGATGAGAAAAATATCGCCTGTATCTGTTCCGAAAGCTGTGCAAAGCAGTATGGGCTTGAAATAATCAAGGCAGAAATCGCAAATGCGAGCCCGAATTTCACGCGTTTTATCTGTTTCTCGAAAACTTTTTCAGAGATCGCCGATGCCGACACAATCTCTGTCTCACTCTCGATTCCGCACACAAAAGCATCGCTTTACAGGCTCCTTACAAAGTTCGCGGTTTCGGGCTTAAACCTTGTTAAAATCGAAAACAAGGCGGTTGCCGGAAGTGATTTTCAAGTGATTTTTTACCTCGATTTTTCCGGCTCATACGCTGATCCGAATGTGCTTGCGCTGCTTGATGACCTTCGTCAAAATCTCGAATATTTTAAGTTTTTAGGAAGCTTTAAGGAGATATTTTAGGTATGAGCGTTTCGGTAATTTTAGCATGCGGCGGGAGTTCCTCAAGGCTCGGATTTGACAAACAGTTATATGAATTAAGAGGTATTCCGGTTTTTATCCGCGCAATCAGAAATTTTGAAGTGATTGATGAAATACTTGAAATAATTATCGCTGCACCGGAAAAATTAATCTCAAATTTTGATGAAATCTTAAGCAAATTCGACATAAAAAAACCGATAAAAGTTATAGCGGGCGGGAAAAACCGCACCGAATCGGTCATAAATGCGTATAAATTTTGCGATAAAAACGCACGCTTAATCGCAGTTTCCGACGGCGCAAGACCATTCACAAACCCTGAATTTATCAGGGCTTGCATAAAGGACGCAAACATATTCGGCGCAAGCGTTTTGGGCGTGAATGTTAAGGACACGATAAAAATCGCGGACGGCGATATGATAATTGACACACCCGACAGGCGAAAACTTTTCGCTGTACAGACACCGCAAATTTTTAGCCGCGAATATTTCGTCCGCGGAGTTCAATTCGCTGTCGATCACGATTTGGATTTTACAGATGATGCCGCGATGCTTGAAGCGGTCGGAATTAAGGCACACATTACTATTTCGGACTACAAAAATATTAAAATAACAACCCCGGAAGACATAATTATCGCAGCTGCTTTTGCGGAGGAATATGATGTTTAGAATCGGTCACGGTTACGACGTACACAGGCTTGTAGCGGGGCGAAAACTTATTTTAGGCGGCGTTTTGATACCCTCTGAAAAAGGTTTGCTCGGACATTCCGATGCAGACGTTCTAACGCACGCGATAATTGATGCGATTTTCGGGGCTCTCGCACTCGGCGATATTGGTCAGCATTTTCCCCCGACAGATGAAAAATTCAAAGATATTTCGAGTTTAAAACTGCTTGAAATTGCAATTCAAACGATGAAAAGAAGCGGTTACAAAATCGGAAATATTGACGCAACAATTATTTGTGAACGCCCGAAATTATCGAAATTTATCGTTAATATGCGTGAAAATTTAGCTGAAATCTTAGAATGTGATATTTCATCGGTAAGCGTCAAAGCCACTACAGAAGAGGGTTTGGGGGTTTCGGGAAACGGCGACGGAATTGCCGCTCATGCCGTTTTGCTACTGATAAATTCAAATTCGGTATAAAAATATCTGTCCGAAATCTCAATAATAACAAGATATAAAATGCTTGCGATAAGTAAAAATCCGATCGTTGCAAGTAAATTTCCGTTAAATAAGATTTTTGAAAAACACTTAGCCGTTATAACACAAAAAGCACTCGCAATAATCGGTTTCGCAATGTATTCGCGAAGATTAAATTTCAGTTTTACGGTATCGCAAACCTTAATTATCCGCACAACATTTGAGATAATATTGCTCGCGTAGTAAGAGAGCAACACGCCGTAAAACCCCAAAAATCTCGTCGCAATTATTACCGTTCCGATACGAATTATATACTCAAAAAGTGAATTAACCGTGGAAAATCCTTGCTTCCCGAGCCCGCGCAAAATCCCTTCAAGAATAATTTCCATATAGATAAACGGTATCACAAAAAACATCAGACGAAGAGTTTTTGCCGCAAGATTATCGGACGGACAGAGCATTTTTCCGATCTCCTCGCCGCCGTTAAAAAGAATCGCAGAAATAAATATCGCAAACATCATCGTTTTACGAAAAAGCTTGTCGATTAAATAATTCACGCGAAAATGATTTTCGGCGGCATTTGCTCTCGCAATTTCGGGTATAATAAGTGTCTGGAGACTCGTTAAAATAAAGCTCGGATAAAAAATCACAGGAATAATTATCGACTCGAAAAGCCCGTATTCCGACATTGCTTTTTCTGTGTTTTCGTGATAATCAAGGAGCGCAATCGGCACTAATACGTCGTTGAGAGCAGACATTGTCATCGTAACATAACCCGACAAAATAATCGGCAAATTGAGTGTCATATAGGTTTTGACGGTTATGATGCGCTTATTACTTTCCGGTAATTTTGAAAAAACCTTATATTCATTAGCAAAATTGTAAACGTAAAAAACGCAGCTTAAAATTTCGGCAACAAGCATTGCAATTGAAATGAGAAGATAGATACTAACGCCGTTTGGAAGAAGCACAAGTATCCCAAACATTAAAATAACATATCGGCACGAAAACTCAAAAACGTCACCGATAAGCGGAAATTTAACCTGCCTTTTTGCGTGAAAATAACCCTTTATGCATGAACCGACACCTGCCGGAGGAAGCGACAATGCCATTATACGTATCGCTGTTTCGATATTTTCATCGCCGGAAATTGCCGCAAGTTTTTCTGCAAAAAACAGCGAAAAAATCGCAAATGTACCCGATATAATTATCGAAAATGTAAGCGAAAAGCGCATTATTGACTTAAAATTTCGATTTCCGGCTCCGATTTCTTCCGACACAAATCGCTCTGTTGAGACAAAAATATTACCGTTCGCAAGAACAATTATAAAACCGAAAACAGTTGTTATAAGCGTCATAACGCCTACAGCAGCCGTCCCGAGGGTGTTCGTCAATAAAATATTCAGTAGCAATCCGAGTCCGTTTAATACAAAAGAAATTGTCGAAAGTTTTACTGTGTCGATAGCAATTCCTGTTTTGCGAATTCCAAACATAAATTTTCCCCCGCATAATTTTACGAGAAATAAACATAAAATATTCATGCAACACCACGAATTTTTGAAAGGCAATTACGATGATAGATATTCTTAAAAACAAAAAAATAGCCGTAATCGGCGCGGGTGTAAGCCACAGTGACTTAATAAAAATGTTTTTGCACGATGGATTTGATGTAACTGTTTGTGATAAAAAAACTGATTTTGATGAATTTTCGGAGTATAAAAATCTCGGTGCAAAGCTTCATTTAGGCGAAAATTATCTTGATAATATCGAAAAATTCGATGTGATTTTTCGCACACCCGGGATGTATTTTAACCATCCGGCATTACAAAAAGCGCGTGAAAATGGCTCTATTGTTACTTCGGAAATCGAAGTTTTTTTCAAGCTTAACAACGCGCAAACCTTCGCTGTAACAGGCTCCGACGGAAAAACGACAACAACAAATTTAATCGCAAAAATTCTTGAAACTGACGGAAAAAATATTCATCTCGGTGGAAATTTAGGCAAAGCACTTTTACCGTTAATTGATGAAATCCGCGATTCCGACAAAATTGTCGCAGAGCTTTCAAGTTTTCAACTTATGTCTCTTCGAGCAGCGTTTGATGTGGCGGTGATTACGAATATCACGCCGAATCATCTTGATGTACATGGAAATATGAGCGAATATACCCTTTGCAAAAAGCAGATATTTTTACATCAAGATGCATTTTCACGAACAATTTTGTCAGCCGACAACGAAATTGTTAACGGGTTTTCTGATGAAATCCGCGGTAAACTCATTAGGTTTTCGATAAAGACAAAACCCGAACCATACGGCGCATTTTTACGTGAAGACGGCGTGTTATGCTTTAATAACAACGGTGAGATTATCGAATATCTTCACATGAATGAAATAAAAATCCGCGGAATGCACAACGTTGAAAACTACCTCGCGGCAATTGCAGCGACATTTGATTTTGTTTCGCCGGAATCAGTATGCGAAGTTGCAAAATCTTTCGGGGGAGTCGAACATCGCATCGAATTTGTCCGCGAAATCGGCGGCGTAAAATACTATAATGACAGCATCGCAACCTCCCCGACGCGTGTAATTGCCGGGCTTAAGGCGTTTAATAAAAAGATAATAGTTATCGCCGGCGGATATGATAAAAAAATCCCGTATGAACCGCTCGGAGAACCGGTTAATAAAGACGTTAAATGCCTTGTGACACTGGGCGCGACGGCAGAAAAAATCGAAGATGCTGTAAGAAATTCAAAGCATTTTAACCCCGAAAATATCAAGATTTATCGCGCAAAAAAACTTGAAGAAGCGGTAAAAATCGCTTCTGAAAATGCGGTTTCAGGCGATATTATTTCGCTCTCCCCGGCGTCTGCAAGCTTTGATCTTTACAAAAATTTCGAGGAAAGAGGGAAGCATTTTAAGAATATTGTAAATGCTTTATGATAAATGGATCTTTATAACTTATTGCAAAAATTGACCGAAGCTGACGGCGTATCAGGCGACGAGACGGCTATTTGCGAGATTATTGCGGGAGAATTTCCGGACTGTAAAACGACGATTAATGACGGAAATTTGATCGTAAATTTGGGCGAATTTGACCCGCAAAAAAAGACCGTTTTAATTGATGCACATATTGATCGAATCGGTTTTATTGTGACGTCATTAACCGAAAACGGATTTTTACGTGTCGGAAATATCGGCAAAACAGATATGAGAATTCTTCCGGCTGCGAGAGTTTTTGTCGGTAAAAAACGCCTTCCCGGTATTATATGCACAAAGCCTCCGCACCTGTCTGACAAAGACGCGAAGCCGTTTTTAATATCCAATATTTTAATTAATGTGGGGATGGATAAAAAGTCTGCTGAAAAAGAAATTTCGGTAGGTGACCGTGTTTTACTTCATGAAAAATGCACGCGATTGTCAGATGATATTGTTGCTGCATCAGCACTGGATAATCGCGCCGGAGCTGCTGCAGTAATCAGTGCCGCGAGAAAAATTCTTTCGGATAAAAAGCAAAAATATAACGTTGTTTTGCTTTTTTCATCATGCGAAGAAATCACCGAACGAGGCGCGATAATTTCGGCTTATAACATTAACCCCGATATTGCGCTTGTGGTTGATGTTACATTCGCGAAAACGCAGGGTGAAAACGATTCGTGCGGTATTACAAAAGGCGGTCCGATGGTCGGGATTTCCGCATCGCTTGATACAAATTTATCACGGGAATTTCTAAACATTGCAAAAGAAAAAAACATACCTGTACAGGTCGAAATTATGCCGTCAAAAACCGGCACAAACGCTGATGTAATCACGATTTCAAGAGGTGGAGTAAAGGCTGTTACTTTGTCGATTCCGTTAAAATTCATGCACACAGCATCAGAAATCGTCAGCCTTTTTGATATAGAAAAAACAGCACTTTTGATCGCTGAATTTTGTGAGGAATAATGAATATAAAAAATCTTGAAAAGCTGTGTAATCTATACGGCGGGTCGGGCGATGAAAAAGCCGTTCGCGATTTTATTTATGAAAATATCAAGGCGTATGCTGATGAAATTTCGGTCGATAATCTCGGGAATTTAATCACATTAAAAAAAGCAAAACAAAAAAGCAACGTGAAAATTGCCTTAACTGCACACATGGACGAAGTCGGGTTTATTGTCACGTCAATTCGCCCTGACGGTACGCTCAAATTCGCGCCTGTGGGCGGCGTGAACGCTGATTCCGTTCTCGGACGACGCGTTGTGGTTAACGGGAATAAGGGCGTTGTCGGTGCAAAAGCAATTCACAACATGACCGAAGCTGAACAAAAAGCACCCGCAAATTTTGACGATTTTTCGATTGATATTGGGCAGTTAAATTCGACCGATACGGAAAAAATTATTTCGCTTGGCGATCGCGTATATTTTGAAGAAAATTTCATTTCTTTTGGGGACGGAATGATTGCCTCAAAGGCGATTGATGACCGGTTCGGCTGTGCTGTTTTAATGTCGCTTATAAAAAAAGAGCTTCCATGTAATGTAACATTTGCGTTTTTAACGCAGGAAGAAATCGGTTGCAGAGGGGCTAAAGCCGCCGTTCTTGACGCTAAATTCGCAATCGTTGTTGAAACAACAACCGCCGCCGATTTTGACGGAGTTCCTGATGAACAAAAATGCACAAAAATCGGAGGCGGCGCGGTAATAAGTTTCATGGACAAAGGCGCAATTTACGATAAAAATCTTTTTGAAGTCTGCAAAAAAACCGCTGATGAAAACAATATAAAGTGGCAGACAAAAACGCTTATCGCCGGAGGAAACGATGCCTCGGCGATAAGCTTAAAGTCAGGCGGGATCAGGACTTGCGCGATTTCATTACCCTGCCGTTATCTTCATACCGCAAACTGTGTTGCGCGGATTTCAGACATGGAAGCAGTAGAAAACTTGACCGAAAAAATGATTGACGCAATCGCAAATTTAGGGTAAAATTTGCGATGAACGAAAAGAAAAGTTAAATTTATTCGTAAATCGTATCGCCTTTTTTAAGCCATCCGCCCTCTGAACTTCCGTCGGGATCGTGATGTGTCCAGTGGATTGTTCCGCCCTCGTCAGAGTAGATATATTCGCCGTAAAACTCGATTTTATCGCCCTTTTTTAAATCATCAATCCGCGGCGCAATGTCGATATTATGCGCGAAAAGAATCGTCTGCCCGGTCGATAATTCGAGGATAAAACGCTGGTGGCGATCGCCCTCATTGTCGTCCTTTAAAATGCGGTTAACAACGCCGCTCCCGGTAACCCAAACGTCGCTTTTTTTCTCGTCAAAAAGCGATTTTATGTAGTCTGCTTCGGTGTCGGCGGGTGCGGTGGTTGTCGTTGTGGTAACGGTTGTTGTGGTGGTCGTTTCTGCCGCTGTGGTGGTTGTTTCGGCGGCGATTGTGGTTCCAGCTACGGTTGTTGTTGCAGCGGTCGTTTCAGCTGTTGTTGTCACGGTATCGGCAGCTGTCGTTATATCGGCGGCGGTTGTGGTTTCAGCGGTTGTTTTTATTGTTGTTTCAACCATTTCAGTCACGGCTGCGGAAAGAATTCCTTCCGCAGCATTATCAACTTCCGTTTTAGTTAAACCGCATGAAGTTAAGCCGATTACGAAGAAAATTAATGTTACAATAACTGATTTTTTCGTGGCTTTCACCTACTTTTTGCACTTTTGTAAAATAGCCTGAGCGGCGGTTTTTCCTGCACCCATCGCTAAAATTACCGTCGCCGCGCCGGTTACTGCATCGCCTCCGGCATAGACATTTTCACGCGAAGTTTTGCCGAAATCGTCCGCAACAATACAACCCCAACGGTTAGTATCAAGCCCCTCCGTCATGTCTTTTATAAGCGGATTCGGGGACGTTCCGATCGACATAATTACCGCGTCGCAATCGAGGATAAATTCGGAATCTGGCTTTACCACAGGGCGTCTGCGGCCGGAATCGTCAGGCTCGCCGAGGGTCATTTCAACGCATTTCATCTGCTTCACTGTTTTGCTTTCATCGCCGATAATTTCGGTCGGATTGCAGAGAGTTTTGAAGATAATTCCCTCTTCTTTCGCGTGGTGAACTTCCTCAAGCCGCGCCGGCATCTCGGTTTCAGAACGGCGATAAACGATATAAACATTCTCCGCGCCGAGGCGTTTTGCGCATCTTGCCGCGTCCATCGCAACGTTCCCGCCGCCGACAACCGCAACGTTTTTCGCACGTTTCGCGGGCGTGTCGGACTCGTTATCGTATGCCTTCATAAGATTAATCCGCGTGAGATATTCGTTCGCGGAATATACCCCCTTAAGGCTCTCGCCGGGGATCTTCATGAAGTTCGGCAAACCTGCGCCGGAGCCGATAAAAATTGCATCGAAACCCTGTTCAAAAAGTTCGTCAACGGTAATTGTCCGCCCGATAACTGCGTTTGTGACAACGTCAACGCCCATCGCCTTTAACCCCTCGACTTCACGCGCAACAACCGCTTTCGGGAGTCTGAACTCGGGTATGCCGTAGACCAAAACTCCGCCGGGCTTATGGAGAGCCTCGAAAACGGTAACTTTACAGCCGTTTTTCGCAAGTTCTCCCGCACAAGTTAACCCTGCCGGACCCGAACCTACAACCGCCGCTTTTATTCCGCAAGGGTTAATTTTGTCAGCTATTTTTTCTTCATTATTCGCGCTGTAAAAATCCGCCGCAAAACGCTCAAGCCGCCCGATTGCAACGCTCTCGCCCTTAATTCCGCGAACACATTTACCTTCGCATTGCGATTCTTGAGGGCAAACTCTGCCGCAAACCGCCGGAAGTGACGATGCCTCGGTGATTTTTTTATACGCGCCGATATAATTTTTCGTCTTCATAAGCTCGATAAAAGCGGGAATATCAATCCCCACGGGGCAACCCGCAACGCAGGGTTTATTCTTGCAGTTAAGGCAACGCGCCGCTTCGTCGAAAGCCTGTTCCTCACTGTAACCGAGGGCAACTTCGGCGAAATTTTTGTTCCGCACATCAGGCAGCTGGGACGGCATTTCATTCTTCTTAAGACTCATGTTAGGCATTTTAGTTCACCGTCCCTGTCTTCATATTTAGGAGGTTGCAGGCGTGGTCTTTTGCGCTTCCTTCAAAAACTTTGTATTCGGAAAGCCTGCTCATTGCTTCGTCAAAATCGACTTCAAATCCGTCAAAATCGGGTCCGTCAACGCAGGCGAATTTCGTTTTTCCGCCGACGGTTATTCTGCAGCAACCGCACATTCCCGTTCCGTCAACCATTATCGGATTCATCGAAACGGTCGTTTTTATGTTATATTCCTTCGCAAGTTTTGCGACAAATTTCATCATTATAAGCGGCCCGATTGCGATAACTTCATCAAGGTTTTCGCCGCGTTCGATTATCGTTTTGAGGGCATCGGTAACAAGCCCTTTTTGCCCGTAAGAACCGTCGTCGGTCATGATTAAAAATTCGTCGGAAATTGCACTGAATTCTTCCTCTAAAATCACGAGATCTTTACTGCGAAAACCCGCGATTGTGTGTACCTTCGCGCCTTTATCATGCAAGCCTTTCGCGACAGGATACGCGATTGCAGAGCCGACACCGCCGCCGATTACAGCGACATTTTTGAGCCCGTCAAGGTGTGAGGGACGCCCGAGAGGCCCCGCAAAATCCGCTAAGTATTCGCCCTCGTTCATTGCGCCGAGTTTAATCGTCGTCGCCCCGACAAGCTGAAAGATAATTGTTACGAGAGATGCCCCGTCCGTTTCGGCAACGGTTAAGGGAATTCGCTCACCATTTTCATCTGTCCGAAGGATAATAAACTGCCCCGGCAGTGCCTTTTTCGCAATAAGCGGCGCTTCGATTTTCATCAGTCCCACAGTGGGATTAAGCATTTTTTTGTACGCAATTTTATACACTTTTTCACTTCCTATTAATCATTATCGGAGCGTAAAAATGAGTACAGCCGCCAATCTGAAATCGTATCAAAAAATTTCATTCGACGAATTGTACCCTCATATCTAAACCCGATTTTTTTTATCAGGTTTTCTGATTTTATATTTCTCACGTCGATGTGAGACGAAATGCGGTTAATTTTCGTGTGTTCAAAAACCGCCTTAACCGCCGCTTCTGTTGCCTCTGTGGCGTATCCTTTGCCTTGATATTTAGGTGAAATTCTATAGCTTAATTCCGTCTGATAATCGTCTTTAATATCGTAAAATTCGACTTCGCCGATTACCTTTTTGTCAGCTTTATGATAGATAAACCAGTCGAGTGTGTCGAATTCACGCAAGTTTTTTTCGTCTCGAAAAAATTCAAGCGGATTAAGTTCATGCGGGAGAGGTTTCGCCGCCCACATTTCATAAAGCCTCGGGTCGGAAATCCATTCGGCAATCGCCTCCGCATCGGTTGTCTTCGCGGCACGTAGCAAAAGCCGCTCTGTCTTAATTTCGGGAAGTCTTTTCACTTATGCCGCCGCCTTAATTTTATAGCGTTTTTTGCGCCGCTCTTTTTGCGCCTTGATAACCTTCATGCGTGAAAAATCTTCGCGCTCTTTTTCTTCAAGCGATTCGGAGATAAATTTCACCGTCTTTTTATATCGCGGAATAACGATATTTTGAAGCGCGTTTGCCCTTGTCTGGGTCTTGCGAATTGAATTCGTAAGGCGATAAATTCCGTTGTCAACCTCCGCAAGCGCGGCAGTCATAACCTTAACCCGCTCAAAGCAGATATAAGCCTTGTCGATATGGACGTCCGTATTTAGGAAGCCGTATAAAATCTGCGGCTTTTTTTCATTAATAGAAACCTGCGGAAGTTCGCACCCCATAACGCTCCGATAAGTCACCGTGAGGCTATCCTCCATCGGCATACTGTCGGCAATATTCCCGATAAGTCCGCGCGAAATATTCGCCATCTGAAGCGCGTGATATGCCTCAATATAGGTGCTGTCTATCGTTCCGCGAAGCTGTTTTGCCTTGTCAACCATCGACATTAATTCGCGGATGAGGATATTGCGCTTCTTGTCAAGGAGTTCGTAGCCGAGTGTCGCAAGGCTCAATGATTTTTGCGTGTTTAGTAGGTTGCCTTTGGTCGGGAAAACTTGATCCGCCATATCCTCACCCCTCTAATTAAATTTTATAATTCTCCGCCTTTTCGGGGTCGTAATGCTTATTAAGCATATCTTCGGAAACCCTGTCAAGCAGGCTTCGCGGCATTGTCGAGAGCAACGCCCAGCCAAGATCAAGAGTTTCTTCGATTGTGCGGTTTTCATCGGGGCGTTGTGCAACGAAATATTTTTCAAAAAGCTTGCCGAAGTTCATGTACGCCTTGTCGGTGTCGGAAAGCTCGTCTTCGCCGATAACCTGCGCTAACGCTCTCGCATCCTGAACTTTTGCGTATGCGGCGAAAAGCTGGTTAGAAACATCGGCGTGGTCGTCACGTGTAAATCCCTCGCCGATACCATCCTTCATAAGCCTTGAAAGTGAGGGCAGAACGCTGATTGAGGGGTAAACGCCGGTCTGGTCGAGGGTCCTGTCAAGAACAATCTGCCCCTCGGTAATGTAGCCCGTTAAGTCCGGCACAGGGTGCGTAATGTCGTCGTTAGGCATCGTTAAAATCGGGATTTGCGTTACAGAGCCTTTCGCGGTGTTAATAATTCCGGCTCTTTCGTAGATTGAAGCAAGGTCGGAATAGAGGTAACCCGGGAAGCCTTTACGCCCGGGAATTTCGCCCTTTGAACTCGAAAATTCGCGGACAGCCTCGGCGTAAGACGTCATATCGGTGAGGATTACAAGTATATGCATATCCTTTTCAAACGCAAGGTATTCCGCAACCGCCAATGCGCATCGCGGCGTTAAAATACGCTCGATAATCGGGTCGTTCGACAGGTTCAAAAACATCACAACGCGAGAGAGAACGCCGGTTTCCTCAAAGGATTTGCGAAAATATTCCGCTACGTCGTTTTTTACGCCCATCGCTGCGAAAACTATCGCGAAATCATCGCTCGTTACGCCGCTGTCGTCGGTAATCTGCGCTTGGCGTACAATCTGCACCGCAAGTTTATTGTGCGATAACCCCGAGCCTGAAAATATCGGGAGCTTTTGCCCGCGGATAAGTGTCATAAGCGCGTCAATCGCCGAAATTCCCGTTCGTATATAGTTTCGCGGATATTCGCGAGAGACAGGGTTTAAGGGCTTACCGTTAACATCGGCAGAGCTTTCCGCGAATATATCCCCGAGTCCGTCAATCGGTCTTCCCGCGCCGGAGAAAACCCGCCCCAAAAGGTCTGTCGATAGGGGCATCTCCATCGGTTTTCCGATAAATCTTGTGCGGGTATTTTCGAGAGACAAGCCTTTTGTACCCTCAAAAACCTGTAAAACAACGCGCCGCCCCTGTATCTCAACCACACGCCCCATGCGGTTTGTGCCGTTTTCAAGCTTAATCTCCACCATCTCGTCGTAAAACGCATTCGTTACGTTATCGAGGACGATAAGCGGACCGTTAATCTCTTTTAAGCCGACATATTGAAGTGCCATAATATCCGCCTACTCCTTCTTAATATTCTTAAGCGTTTCTTCAACTTCGGTGTCGAGAACGTTGAAGAGCTGCGGTTTGTCGTTCGGTATGTCGTATTTCATCTTCGTTACCTTCTCGAAAACCCCGGATTTTGTGATTTCCGAAACGGGAATTCCGCCCGCAACCGCCGCCTTGCATTTTTCATAAAGATGCAAAATACTGTTCATCATCTTAAACTGCTTATCGAGGGGAACGTAGGTGTCGTCTTTGTGGTAGGCGTTTTGCTGTAAAAATCCGATTCTCACAACAGCCGCAATTTCGATTACAAGCTTCTGGTCTTCCGGCAAAACGTCCGAACCGATAAGCTTAACAATCTCCATCAGCTTGCTCTCCTCATGGAGGATATTCGCAATCTGCTGGCGGTAGTTCATGAAGTTTATGTCAACATTATCATGGTAATATTCCGCAAGTTCGTCCGCATATTCGGAATAGCTGTCGTTCCAGTTTATCGCGGGGTAATGCCTCGCGTACGCTAAGTTTTTATCAAGCGCCCAAAAGCACCTTACAAACCGCTTTGTGTTCTGCGTAACAGGCTCGGAGAAGTCCGCGCCTTGGGGCGAAACCGCGCCGATAATTGTTACAGAACCTTCACTGTCGGAAAGCGTTTCAACATAACCTGCACGCTCGTAAAACTCCGAAAGTCTTGACGGAAGATACGCCGGGAAGCCTTCTTCTGCCGGCATCTCTTCAAGACGTCCGCTTATTTCGCGCAGAGCCTCCGCCCAACGCGACGTCGAGTCCGCCATAATCGCGATGTGGTAGCCCATGTCGCGATAGTATTCTGCAAGGGTTATCCCTGTATAAATGCTCGCTTCACGCGCCGCAACCGGCATATTGGATGTGTTCGCGATAAGGACAGTTCTGTCGGTGAGGGCGTTCCCCGTCTTCGGGTCAACAAGCCCCGTGAACTCCTCGAGAACTTGTGTCATCTCGTTGCCGCGTTCGCCGCAGCCGATATAGACGATAATATCCGCATCGCACCACTTCGCAAGCTGATGCTGGGTCATGGTTTTCCCTGTGCCGAAGCCGCCCGGAATTGCCGCCGTGCCGCCCTTCGAGATAGGGATAATTGTGTCGATAATCCGCTGCCCGGTAATCAGCGGCTTTGAAACCGCAACGCGTTTCGCAATCGGGCGGGGAATTTTTATAGGCCATTTTTGCGCAAGCTTAAGTTCATGTTCTGTGCCGTCGGCAGACTTCACGACCGCGATTTTTTCGGTTATATTATATTCACCGTCAGGCGCAGTCCATGTTACCTTCCCCGAAATATCGGGAGGGACAAGGCATTTGTGCATAATAACCGGCGTTTCGGGACAGGTTGCGAAAATCTGCCCGCCTGTTAAAACATCGCCTGTTTTGCACAAAACGGTAACTTCCCATTTTTTATCTTCATCAAGGGTTGTAACCGCCGCGCCCTCGGCAATGAACGCGCCGGTAACGGCTTCGAGCGATTTAAGCGGCCGCTCAATTCCGTCGAAAATATTAGCAAGGATACCGGGACCGAGTGTTGCCGACATCGGCGCACCCGAGCCTACAACAGGTTCGCCCGGCATAAGCCCGGTTGTCGATTCGTAAACCTGAATGGTCGTCTCGTCGGAATTTATGCCGATTATCTCGCCGATAAGCCGCTTCTTCCCGACGTAAACCATCTCCATCATGGAGAATGACTTCGTATCACGCACCTTTACGACAGGTCCGTTAATACCAAATACTGTATTCAATGTAATTCTCCCTCTGTTTTACCGATTTTAGGCAAAGATGTTTCGGTTGGTAAACAGGACGCGCTGTTCGTCAATCGCGCCGTCAAAGGTTTTATCAATTATTGTTCCGTTATGTTTATTGTAGATTGAATAGCCGCCGAAACGTATCATGCTGTCGGGGACAAATGTTATGTTGTCGGTGTCAATCGCGATTTTAAGCACCTCCGAAAAGTGTATATCATCGGGGGACAGCGCAATTTCAGAGCCGCTTTCAATCTTTATAAGCGCAAGCTTTTTTGAAAGAATATCAACATAATCCTTCGAGCGGCGAATTTCTGTAAGCCTGTCTTCAACCTCTTTAAAAAGCTTCTCTGTAAGCTCCTCGCGGTGCTTTAGTATCTCTTTTTTCGCGGTAAATTCGTTTTGTGAAACCTGTCTTGTAATCTTTTGCGTAATCCGCTTAATGTTCGTATCATAAAGCTTCGACGCCTGTTCTTCGGCTTGGGATTTTGCGTCGGAAAGGATGCTGTCGCGTTCAGTCTCCGCGCCGTTTATGATAACCGCAACCTTAGAATCAATGTCTTCATTTACCGCGTCGATAAACCGCGATAACTTCGCATCATCTGCCATTTTTTATTAACACCTCAATGTAATTACAGCAATCAAAGTTTTAAGCCGATTGCCGACTCGATATATTTTGCGATATTATCGGTAACGTTAACCGACGCATGGCGGTCGGGTATCTCCACAATAAGCGGACTGCGGCGGTTAAGTTTCAGGTCGAACACGAAATCGGGAGCAAGGTTAAAAAGTCTGCTTGTTATGAGGATAACAGCGGTTTCTTTAACCTCCATCGCGGAGAGCAAAGCTTCCTTGAATTCCTTCTTTTCATGCACAACAATTCCGTCCACTCCGGCAAGCCGCATACCTACCTGTGTGTCAACATTATCGGAAATCAGATAAAAATACATAATTATCTTCCGTTAAGACTGGAATATTAAGAGGAAAGCGATAAGAAGCCCGTAAATCGCAACACCTTCACCCAAGGCTACGAATATAAGCGATTTTGAGAAGGAAGAAGGATCCTCCGAAACCGCGCCGATAGCCGCCGGAGCCGCCTTACCAACCGCGATACCGCACCCGAGAGAGCCAAGCCCAACCGCAAGCGCCGCGCCGATATAAGCAAATGCTTTATCCGAAAGCCCGGAGTCTTCCGCAGTCGCCGCAGTCGAAGTTGCTGTTCCTGTTGTTGCCGCCTCATCAGCCGCCGAAACGCTTATCGGAACTGCAATACAGAGGGATAAAACAGCGAAGAATGCGCAGAGGTTCGCGATAATTGCCTTTTTAACGTTTCTGCCCTTCTTTGTTTTAATGATAAAGGGGACAAAAAGGAGTGCTGTTACGATTAACGGGAGTATGAAAATTAATGCTATGCTCATGGTTTTTTATTACCTCACTTAATTTTTTTCGATAACATGAGTTTGAAGTTTAACGGGGGTAAATGCCTTGCCGTTGCCTTTATAGAAGCGCGAGAATATTTCGTAGAACTCGAGCCGCAGCACCTGAATTGCGACAATGAAGCCTTCAAGCCCCATTACGAAGAGGTTGCCGAAGATGACGATTGCGATGTTCGGATGCCCGCTCTCGACCCCTGCAAGGAGCATTACCACCGACATCATTATCGCATGGGAGAGGACAAATCCGCCGATTCTGACAAAGGACAGCGCGTTCGAGGCGTAACCTAAGAGGAACTCGAAAAGCTCGAAGAAGTTTGTTGCGATAAATTCGCCCGGACTGCCGAATTTGTAAGGTTCGCGCTTTATCCAAGAGCTAAGCGGGTCGCGCATGAACATTACAAGAAGCGGCAGGATTACGACGAGTGCAATATAAAGCGGTGTTACAATCCCCCAGCCCAAAACCATCGACAGCATCATTATGAGGATTCCGACGAAGAATATAAGCCCCGCAATACCGTTGTTGGCGAAGAGTGCTTCTTCGTATTCCTTCGCCCTGACGCCCGTTACAATGTTTATGACGATCGAGATAATCATTATCACAATGCCGAGGGCAATCGCGCCGATAATTATCGGGAGGGCATTCGCCGTATTCGCGGTATGGAACGGGAGAATTCCTCCGAGTCCGATTGCCGTGAAGAAGTGGTCGAAGAAGGGCAGGTCTTCAAATCCGAAAAGGCTCCCGAATAAAAACCCGAATATCATACTCGAACAGCCGATCCGCTCCATAATCCGCCCGAGTGCCATCTTCTTTCGATGCCAGAGGATAAACCCGAGCAGCGCAACGCAGAAGCCATGCCCAACATCGCCGAACATCATTCCGAAAAGGAGCGTGTAGGTTATCGCGACAAGGTTTGTCGGGTTGAAGCCGTTATACGACGGCAATCCGTACATCTCGACAAACATTCCGAACGGTTCTGAGAATTTGTTGTTGTTAAGCTTAATCGGCGGCTTTAATTTTCCGTTCTCCTCCGCCGGCTGCATGACGATCGAGACGCTTGTTATCGGCTCGAAAATGCGCTGGAATTCGTCGTTGAAGGAGGATGGAATGAAGCCCACAATGTAGAATTTTGAGTTAACGACAGCGGCTTTGCTCCGCAGTTCAAATTGGTCGTGCTGCGTTAAAATCCGCGAGTAAACTCTGTTGAGATTGTTCTTTTCGGTCGCTAAAATCTCGGCAATGTTATCTTCACATTCTTCGATTCCGTCTTTGTCCTCCGATATTGCCTTGTTTATAGCGTCAAGCGCATCAACGCCCACGCCCTCGACAAAATCGGGTATCCGCATACGCTCGAAATAGAGGCTGTCGAAGATTTCGTCAACCTCCGCAGAATAATTCACCGGGACAAAATAAACGCCCCAATAGAATTCTTTTTCTTTCGAGAAATATGTGAAATAGAAAACCTTCTCGTTATAATAGGGCAGCTTCGCGTAGCTGTCAACCGGTATTCGCCCGAAACGCACCTTGATATGTTCGCAGTGGAAAAGCCGTTGGAAATCAACGTTCATTCCCGTGAGATGTTCAATCTGGAAAAGCGCCTGTTCATGTACCGAAAGGGATTCGTTAAGATCCTTCTTCTTCTCCGCGAATTTTTCAAGCTTTTCGAGAGTCGATTTAAGATAATTATTTATCGCTTCAACCGTCTTCGTGTTAACATCGGAATAATCGACAAACTCATAGTTCACGCTGTATCTTGCGGAGATTTCCTGCAAAGTTTTAAGCGGCGCAATGTAGGGGTTTATCTCCTTATCGGCGTTAAAACCGCGCTTTTTATCCGCAAGCCCGGTCGCCGATTCAATATGAAAGCAACCGCATTCCGACAGTTTCAGAAGCGTAATGTCGAGGTCTTTTGTCATTCCGGCGATGTTAACAAGCGTCATTCTTTCAATTGATGCCATGATGTCCCCCCTTTTTTATATTATAATCATTTCAAAAAGTTCTTTTTCAGGCAAGCCGTATCGTATTCCCTCGATAATTGTCGTGATATTATTCACTTCGGTTTCAAAGAGGAACATATAGGCATACACAGAAAGCATGGGAGAAGTTGAGGTATGGAGTGCGTGGCGGGCGTATTGATAACGAAGTTTTTGGGCCTCAATTTCAAGGTCGCCGTTAATTTCAATCCCCCTCGCAGTCATAACCCGCCCGTAATAGCTATGCGAAAAACGGTTTATAAACTCTTTTCCGTCGGGAGCATTCATAAGGTCGCTTCTGATTGCGGAGTTAAGCTTCCCGGGGAAGGGCAGCATATTTGCACGGATTTTTTCCGGCGTATACTCGAAATATTCTGTCATGCGATATGCGTTAATTATATTGATAAGCTCAATATCTATCGTTATAAGGTTATAGAGCGGGCGCGATTCTTCCGTCTGAAAATAATCGGTGTTTAGGATATGTTCGTAAAAGTAACTGCGAAGTGCCTTTTCTATCGGGTTATAATCCATCTTTCCGCTTTTTCGGAGCGGGATTTTTTCGATAATTTCGTGATAAGGTGTCTTCGCGATAACCTTCAAAAGGTCATCTCTCGTACGCGCTTTCGCCATTTCTATCTGCGAAAATCGGGTTAATTTATCAAGATACATCGGCATCTTTTCGATATGCTGTTCCGACTTTGCGTTGATATAATGCACAGCGTTGAGTATCTCGCGGACTTCCGCCTGAATCTGACGATAATCGAAGAAAACTTCCCCCGCGATATGTTCAAAGCCGGTTATCTTGCTGTAATTGTCGTAAATGCTTCTGCGGAGAAGATCCTCGAGCATTCCGCGGTGAATGGTGTTTGAGTTAATGCCGGAAAGGGTTTCGCTGTAGTTTTGCTTATTCCGAAGCATCTCTGCAATGTCTGAAATACGGCGTTGGGCGGCAAGCTCGTTATAATCTGAAACCTTCATACGCTTACCGTACATAGCACGAAGCTTTGCAACCGTTGCGTTATGGTCGTCAATCCTCAAAGTTTAACCTCCCCCTTAATTCTCATAATACGCCGTCTGAACATCTGCAACATACGCCCTGCCCGAACATCAGCAATATACGCCCCGTCCGAACATCTGCCCCGTCCGAACATCAGCACCCGGTTTAGCCGTTAACGATTGCCTTGACAATTTCGTCAACCCAACCGTTGCCTTTTTCGGCGAAGATGCTGTCTATGCGATCAATTTCTGTCTTTTTATTCTGCTCTATTTCGGCGTTCTTGCCCTCGGCTTTTTCGCTTTCGGATTTTTCGATTGCCGCAAGTTTTTCGTGTGTTTTTTTAAGCTTGTCGGAGATAATTTCATCGCGTTCGGTTTTCGCGCTTGCGATAATCTGAATACGCTTTTTATCTGCATCTGCCATCTTGTCTTTAGCCCGCTCGTCTATCTCGATTATATCGGATATTATGTTCTCTTCCATTTTTTACTTTCACCCCTATCTATTAATTCTTCAAGCGCTTAATTTTTTAAGCTGTGCATCGGCGCGGGGATCAGTCCGCCGCGGCTTATGAATTTTGCGGGAGAATATTTGTTGACGGGCATAACGGGACCTTTTCCGAAAAGCCCTCCCCAGTCGAGTTCGTCGCCGGGTTTCATGCCGATTGCGGGGATAACTCTCACCGCCGTTGTCTTCCCGTTAACCATTCCGATGGCTGCTTCGTCGGCGATTATTGCCGCGATTGTCTCGGGGGTTGTGTCGCCGGGAATTATAACCATATCTATTCCGACAGAACAAACCGCCGTCATAGCTTCCAATTTTTCGAGGGTTATCGAACCACACTCGGCGGCTTCGATCATTCCGGCATCTTCCGAAACAGGGATAAACGCGCCGGAAAGCCCGCCGATCTTCGAGCAAGCCATTACGCCGCCCTTTTTAACGGCATCGTTAAGGAGTGCAAGCGCCGCTGTTGTACCCGGGCAGCCGCATTTTTCAAGCCCGATTTCCTCTAAGATATGTGCGACGGAGTCCCCGATTGCAGGGGTTGGAGCAAGTGAAAGGTCAACAATTCCGAAGGGAACGCCGAGCCTTTTCGCCGCAACAGTCCCGACAAGCTGTCCCACGCGGGTAATTTTATATGATGTCTTCTTTATAACATCGGCGATTTCGGTTATGTCGGCATCTTTATATTTTGAAAGTGCGGAACGTACAACTCCCGGACCGGATACGCCGACGTTTATAATGCAGTCCGGCTCGCCGACCCCATGAAATGCACCCGCCATAAAGGGGTTATCGTCAACGGCGTTGCAAAAAACAACAAGCTTTGCCGCACCGAAACATTTGTTATTAACCGTTCGCTCGGCAGTTTCCCTGACAATTCTGCCCATAAGCCCGCAGGCGTCAAGGTTAATCCCGGTTTTTGTGCTTCCGATATTGACGGAAGAACATACGCGGGAGGTTTCGGAAAGTGCTTCGGGGATAGATTCTATTAGCTCGCGTTCGCCGGGCGAAAAACCTTTTTGAACAAGCGCAGTATAACCGCCGATAAGGTTTACGCCGACAGTTTCCGCCGCCCTGTCCATAGTTTTCGCAAATACAGCGGGGGAAGACCCCCTGCAAGCCGCCGAAATAAGCGATATCGGCGTAATCGAAAGCCGCTTGTTAATTATAGGAATACCGTATTCTTTTTCTATAGTATTACCAACAAAAACAAGATTCTCCGCTTTTTTGCATATTTTATCATAAATTTTTGTGTTCGCTTTAGTTACGTCGGAGTCTATGCAGTCGGTGAGGCTTATCCCCATGGTTATCGTACGTATATCAAGATTCTCGTCCTGTATCATACGAATGGTTTCTAAAATATCGGTAGTATTTACCAAAACATAACCTCCGCCTTATACTAATCCAAGATAAAAAACATTGAAAATGTTTTTTATCTACCCGAAGCAAAGCTTCGGGTAAAGCGGCAAAGCCGCCTTGGGATGCCGTCAGTATTATTTCCGCTCGCCTTTGGCGAGCAACCGGCGC
>JAISIH010000029.1 GCA_031262105.1 Ruminococcus sp.
TCCGCTCTGCTTTGGAGGAAGGTTATGGCTGTATCTGAAGACTATGTTTTGTGCCGCGAAAACGAAAAAATTGTCGGGCGCACAAGATACACCATTCGCATATTTTGCAACAAAAGTGCTAAGGAGACCGCCGAAACTAAGCTGTTACGACTTATGACAGGCGCGGTTAGCCGCGAAAAACATTCTGAACATTCTGATAACTATGCCGCGTAAACCTTGATTTTTCCTGTCTTCTATGGCAATATAGCTATACTACTATAAAAGGGGATTTTTACAAATGCAAAAGTTCACGGTTCTGTACTACCGCCTTTCCCGCGATGACGATTTAGAAGGCGAAAGCAATTCAATCGTTAACCAGAAAGCTATATTGTCAAAATACGCCAAGGAACACGGCTTCACAAATACCCGGACATTCGTGGATGACGGTTTTTCCGGTTCGACCTTTGAGCGGCCGTCCTTCAAGGAAATGATAACCGAAGTGGAAGCCGGAAACGTTGCCGCAGTTATCGTCAAGGATATGTCGCGGTTCGGTAGAAATTATCTTCAAGTCGGGATGTACACCGAGATGACGTTCCCGCAGTACGGGGTACGGTTTATCGCTACCAATGACAGCGTGGATTCCGCAAACGCCCTTTCGATGGAGAACGATTTCACGCCGATTAAGAATCTCTTTAGCGAATGGTTCTGCCGCGACACGTCCAAGAAAATACGGGCGGTTCACAACAGCAGGGCGCAGGCGGGGAAGTACCACACAATGAGGGTGCGTTACGGCTACAAAGCTGACCCTGACCATGAAGGCGAGGTTATGATTGACGAACCCGCCGTTGAGATAGTCCGCGACGTGTTCAGCCTTTTTGTAGGTGGGAAAGGTCCTAAGCAGATATCTGATATTTTGAATACACGCGGGACTGACAATCCCGCATTTTATTATGCTAAAGCACACAATCTGCCGATTCCTGAACACTCCTCAAAATGGTGCAGTCGTTCTGTATCTCAAATTTTGGATGATTCCTTTTACATAGGAACGCTCACAAGAAAGAAGCGAACTACCGTTTCATACAAAAACAAGAAACACATAATTATTCCCGAAAACGAACGCTTTGTTTTTGAAAACCGTCATCCCGCGATTCTTTCGGAAGATACATTTAATATAGTAAAGAAGCAGCGCGACGGGCGAAACCGCCCGACTAAAATGGGGGACAAAGGACCTCTGAACGGCATTATTTACTGCGGGAAATGTGCTAAGAAATATCATATTTCGAGGTCTCAAGACCAAAAGTACACATATTATATGTGCAAAAACTACCGCATTTCAAAATGCGATTCGATTCGTATTCGCAAGGATATCATTGAAGAAATGGTGCTTGAGGCGCTTCGGGATATGCTGGCTTTTGCCAAAAGCAACGAGAAAGAATTCTGCGATAAGCTTCGGGCAAACAGTGAAAAGAGCAGTCAGAAAACCAACAAAACAAAGCGGAGTGAGTTTCGCGCCAACGAGGAGCGGATAACGGCTTTGGATGGAATTATTCGCCGAATCTACGAAGACCACATTTCCGGGAAGCTTTCGGAAGAGCGATTCGGCAAAATGCTCGCTGACTATGAGCAAGAGCAGTCGGGGCTTATTGCCAAAAACAAGGTTCTCGGAGCGGAGCTTCAAGAAATTGAGGACTCGAAAAAAGGCATAGACAGTTTTATGAAAATCGTCCGCACCTACACCGAAATCACCGAACTGACCGATGAGATAGCGCGGACTTTCATTGACAAAATCGTCATCAACGGCACACACGGAAACGGCAAAGACCTCACCGACGGAGTAATCGAAATTTACTTGAACTTCATCGGCAAGCTTCCCACAGATTAGCAAAAGGCGGCAGACTGAGCGAATTCGCTCTGACGGCCGCCTTTTTTATTTTGTTTATAAAATGTGGTTGACTTTTGCTGTGGGTTGTGGTGTGCTTACCTGTGAATATTCTTATGAAAGGAATATGGGGGGAACAGGAGAAGCGTGAGGGGTAAAAATTTGTCCTTAAGAAACGCTCTCCTCAGAAAGCTTCCCCCAGCGCGTCCCTATGCTGATCTTGCGTTGTATAACTTGTAGTAATCGCCGCGTTTTGCGAGTAGTTCTTCATGCGTACCGCACTCGGTTATGCCCTTGTTTGAGACGTACATAATCTTGTCACAGTTTTGGATTGTTGATAGGCGGTGGGCGATTATGAATGACGTACGCCCTTTTAGGACTTGGAGCAAGCCTTGCTGTAAAAGCTTCTCTGTTTTCGCGTCGATTGAGCTTGTTGCTTCGTCTAAGATTAATATTTTCGGGTCTGAGACGAGGGTTCGGGCGAAGGTTATTAGCTGGCGCTGCCCTTGTGATAACGCCGTGCCGCGCTCGGTTATGACTGTTTCGTAACCGTCCTTGAAGTTTTCTATAAATTCGTCGGCGCAGACGATTCTTGCGGCGGCGCGGATTTCCTCGGGGGTTGCGTCAAGTTTGCCGTAGCGGATATTCTCTTCGACAGTTCCGGAGAAAACGAAGCTGTCTTGAAGCATGATTCCCATCTGCGAACGCAGGGAAGCGAGGGTAACATTCGCAATGTCGTTGCCGTCGATTAAGACACTGCCCTCGTTCAGATTATAGAAGCGCGAAATAAGGTTAACGATTGTCGATTTGCCCGCGCCTGTCGGTCCGACGAGGGCAATGCTTTCGCCGGGGTTAATCTTAAACGATAAATTTTCGAGTATGACAGAGCTTTCGTCGTAGCTGAAGGTTACGTTTTTGAATTCGACTGCGCCGGTTATCGCCGGGAGTTCGGTCGCACCCTCGACGTCTTTTACGTTAACAGGCTCGTCGAGAAGCTCGAATATCCGCTCGAGATAGGCGATTGTGTTTATGAAATTGTTGTAGAGATTCGCAATGTTCATCAGCGGCTGCCAAAAACGCGCCGCGTATTCTGCCATGCCGATAATTGTCCCGAAACTGACCCCCGGGATAATGAGAAGCCCCGCAAGATATATAAGCACACGTATCCCCGCCGCAACAATATCAATCGACGGCCAGAGGATATTGTTCCAGAAAACCGCTTTCATCCACGTTTTCCGCGAAGCTTCGGAAAGCCCCGCGAAGATTTTGTCGTTCTCCTCCTCGCGGACAAACATCTGCGTAACCCTTGCGCCCTCAAGCCCCTCGTGCAGATAACCGTTGAGGTTCGAGTTCTTGTTCGATACCTGCTGCCAGCCCCGACGTTGGTTGTTCTTAATCGAAAGGATAACAACCGCGAGTATCGGAACGCCGATCATTATAACAAGCGCCATCCGCCAGTCCATGATGAACATGAAGATAAGGATAAAAACTATGTTTAGCGTCTCAAGCACAAAGTTAATGATACCGTTCGACATAAAGTCCGCGACGTCGTTTATGTAGTTAACGACGCGGACGAGAATTTTTCCGTGCGGGCGGCTGTCGTAGTATTCAAAGGTAAGTCGTTGAAAATGAGCGAAAACGTCATTGCGTATGTCGTAGATGATGTCCTGCCCGATTATCGTCATAGTTCGCGAACGAATTTGTGATAGTTTTACATTAACGACAATTATCCCCATGAGTAACGCCGCAAGGATAAATAACATTCCGTAATTTTTCGCCGGGATAACCGTGTCGATCGCATATTTCGCGATAAAAGGTCCCATAAGCCCGACAACAACCGCAACGCCGGAGATGACGAGCGAAGCAATCATCTTTTTCCTGTAGCGGTTCATGTACACAAACGCACGCTTGAGGTGCTTTAGGTCGAATGGGGTGTCGAGGGTTTCGTCTATATCAAATTTATTCCGCGCCAATGTTATTCACCTGCCTCTGCGGTTAAGGATTTTTCGGCAACCATTCCGTGTTGCAGTTCAAAAATCTGCCTGTAATAGCCGTCCGGGTTCTCAAGAAGCTCTTCATGTGTCCCCCGCTCGGTAATTTTTCCGTGAGATAGGATAATTATTATATCTGCATCCTTCGCGGAGGAGATACGCTGGGCAATTATAAGCTTCGTCGGCTTGTAACCCAAGTGATTGTTAAGATTATCCTGAATAATCGCCTCGGTCTCAAGGTCAACCGCACTCGTTGTATCGTCAAGAATGAGTATCGACGGCTTAACCGCCAAGGCACGGGCAAGCGATATCCGCTGTTTTTGTCCGCCGGAAAGCCCGACTCCCCGCTCGCCGATTATGGTTTCGTAACCCTCGGGAAGCTTTCTTACAAAGCCGTCCGCATCGGAAAGCCTTGCATAAAGGTAGACGTCCTCCTCCGGCATATTAACGTCCGAAAAGGCAACATTTCCCTCTACAGTGTCAGACCAAAGGATAACGTCCTGCATGGCGGTGCCGATTTTCTTCCGAAGCCCGCGAAGCTTGTGGAAGCGAACATTTATTCCGTCAACGGTTACTTCGCCCTCGGTCGGGTCGTAAAACCTCGCGATAAGGTTAATGAGGGTCGTTTTGCCGCTCCCCGTCTCGCCCATAATCGCAACGGTCATGCCGGGTTTAATATGAAGATTGATATTTTCAAGTGCGTAGCGGTTCGATTTTGAATACTTGAACGAAACATTCCGAAAATCAATTTCGCCGCTTATGTATGCGCTGTCGGTCTTAGCGTCCTGCCTGTCAACAATCATCGGGCGGGCATAGTAAGCCTCGATAACCTTGTTAGCGGAAGCCATGAAACGCTGTAGGTCGTTTACGAGATTGCCGATAAAGCGCATGGGGTTTGCGAGTGTCCAGATAAGGCTCGAATAGGCGATGTATTCCCCGAAGGTAAGCCGCCCGATCATGACGAAAAGCCCGCCCACAAGCAGATGGACTACCGAAAGCCCCGACGCCGCCGATTCTATGTACGGGAAGAAGTGAAGCCACACAAGAGCCGCTTTTTTGTTCGCATCCGCATACTCCTTGTTAGCCACGTCAAAACGTTCCTTTTCGTATTCTTCGCGGGCAAACGCCTTTACAACCCTGTTCCCGGCGATATTCTCCTGTGAGCGGATATTAAGCCCCGAAAAGGTCTCGCGAAGCTTGACATACATCGGTCCGACACGCTTCCGGAAGACATTCGAGATGATGAGAATAACCGGGGTTAAAATAAGAAGCGCAAGCGCCATAAGCGGGTCGAGTATGATAAAATAAACGGTTGAAGCCGTAAAAAGCACGATATTTTCAATAAGCGTCTTCCCAACCCAAGCGACAACATGACGGACGGTTTGAAGGTCACCGGTGAGGCGTGTCATGAGGTCGCCTGTGCGGTTTACGTCGTAATAAGCCATATCCTGACGTTGGATATTAAAAAAAATCGCGGTTCTGATTTTATAGAGCATCGACTGCGAGGCTTTTTCATACATCATGTTCGCGGAGAAGAATGTCAAAGAGCGGATAAGCTGAATGACAAGCACAGAGATACAAAGGGTATAGAGAAGCTGTCGCTGTTCGGAAAGGGCGGCAGCGGCAAGGACGGCGGACTCGGCGGCTGTGGGAGCCTCCGGGTCGACAAATATATCAATAATCCTTGAAAAAATCATCGGCGAAATTATCGTTATCGACTGTGCAATTATCGTGCAGATAACGGCGATAAGATATATGCCGCGATTCCCTTCAAGGTTTTTCCATATCCATTTTAACTGAAACATAACATACCCATTCTAATTTTTGTACTTATACATTATACCATTTATTAAATTTGTAAAAAGGGGTGAAATGTAAATATTTTATAGAGAAATTTTGTATAAAACGTTTATATTACAAAAATAAAGAAGGTGCCGGTTTTTTTTAACCAGCACCTTTATTCTCTATTAGCATCCCCATATCATAAAGCCCGGGGCAGCAACCGCAGAGGAAGATTGCAGCGTTGACTGCGCCGACAGCGAAGACTTCCTTTGAGTATGCCTCGTGTTTTAGGGTTATAACCTCGTCTCTGCCGCAAAAACAGAGTTCATGTTCGCCGACGATAGTTCCGCCGCGAAGTGAACTTATGCCGATTTCGTTTTTGTCGCGCTTTTTGCGCTTCGCGAAGCGGTCGTATGTGTTAATCATCTTGCCGCCGCGAACTTCGTTAACCGCATCGGCAAGCATTAGAGCCGTTCCGCTCGGGGAGTCAATTTTCAGGTTATGGTGCTTTTCGATAATTTCGACATCGAAATCCTCGCCGAGGACATCTGCAGCTTTTTTCGCAAGGTTAACCAAGAGGTTAATCCCGAGCGACATATTAAAGGTAAAAAAGAGGGGTATCTGCGCCGCCGCTTTCTCGATTTTTTGAAGCTGGTCGGAGGTGTAGCCGGTGGTCGCAAGGACAGCCGGTGTCCCGGTCGTCAGGCAGTAGTGGAGGATTTCATCAAGCCCGGATGGGTGCGAAAAGTCGATTATGACGTCGGGTTTTTCTTCTATATCGGAAAATTTTTCATAAACAGGAAAATCAGAGTAACTCACAGGGTTAAGTTTATCAACGCCGCAAAGGGTTTTCGCGTCATTTCGTGTATTAATAATCCCCGCGATAACACGCCCCATCTTCCCTGTCGCGCCGGATATAGCTATGTTTTTTACTTCCATATAAGTCTCACCCGTCTAAATTAAGCCGATTTTTTGCATTGAAGCTTTAAGTTTTGCGATTTTTGCATCTTCCATCGGTATAAGCGGCAGGCGCATTGTGTCGGAGCAAAGCCCCATGAGGCTTGCCGCCGCCTTAACCGGGATAGGGTTAACGTCGATAAAGAGGTTGTTTGCAAGCTCAAGGTGTTTGTTCATCAGCTTCGCCGCTTCGGGGTAGTTCCCGTTAAAGGCAAGAGCCGCGATTTCGTGCGTTACCTTCGGGATAACGTTTGAAAGAACGCTTACGACGCCTTTTCCGCCCATGGCAATTATCGGCAAAAACTGGTCGTCATTGCCGCTGTAGACATTGAGGTTATCACCGCATTCCGCGAAAATCTTCGCGATAAGCGAAAAATCGCCGCTTGCTTCCTTGACCGAATTGATCATCGGGTGCTGCGACAGCTCCTTGTAGGTGTCGATCCCGATGCTTATCTGCGTCCTTGATGGAACGTTATAGAGCATAATCGGGATATTAACCGCGTCGGCGGTGTGGGTGAAATGCTTCACTAAGCCTTTTTGGGAAGTTTTGTTATAATAAGGCGTAACGAGAAGCAAGGCATCCGCGCCGGCTTTCTCCGCCGCCTTTGAAAGCTCGGTTGCGTAGAGGGTGTCGTTGCTCCCCGTCCCCGCGATAACGGGAACGCGCTTCGCGACACGGTTCACACAGTATTTTATGCAGTCGATGTGTTCCTCATCGGACATCGTCGAAGCTTCGCCGGTCGTTCCGCAAACGACAATTGCATCAATCCCCTCCGCAATCTGAAAGTCAATCAGCTTGCCGAAAGTCTCGAAATCTAAGCTCCCGTCCGGGAACATCGGGGTTATAATCGCTGTCGCCGCGCCGGAAAAAATAGCTTTTTTCATATAATCACCTTTTGTGCAAAATGTTTAGTCAAAGTACCCCTTAGCCGCAAGAAGTTCCGCCATCAGCACTCCCCCGCCTGCCGCGCCGCGAAGCGTATTATGCGAAAGGCAGACGAATTTATAGTCGAAGATGCTGTCGTCGCGAAGCCTGCCGATTGACACAGCCATGCCGTTTTCAAGTTCACGGTCAAGCTTCGTCTGCGGGCGGTTATCCTCTTCAAAATAGTATAGGAAATGTTTCGGCGCGGAGGGAAGCCCGAGTTTTTGCGGCTCGCCCTCGAATTCCCGCCAGATTTTTATCATCTCGTCCTTTGTCGGCTTGTTCTTGAATGACACCGAAACCGCCGCCATGTGTCCGTCTGTGACAGGCACGCGATAACACTGCGCCGAAATTATCGGGGAAGTTGCCGGAACAATCTTCCCGTCCGCAATTTTTCCCCAAATTTTAAGCGGTTCAATTTCCGACTTTTCGTCCTCGCCGCCGATAAATGGAATGACGTTATCGACAATCTCGGGCATCGTTTCAAAAGTCTTCCCCGCGCCGGAGATTGCCTGATAGGTGCAGACGGAAGCTTTCGTAACCTCAAATTTTTCCATAAGCGGATGGAACGCCGGAACGTAACTTTGTATCGAACAGTTCGACTTAACTGCGATAAAACCGCGCTTTGTGCCGAGCCGTAACCTCTGCGAAGCGATAATCTCCGCGTGTTCGGGGTTAATCTCCGGGATTATCATCGGAACATCGTCCGCCATTCTAAACGCGGAATTGTTCGACATAACAGGACACTCAAGCTTCGCGTAACTTTCTTCAAGTGCCTTAATTTCAGACTTCGGCATATTAACCGCACAGAATATGAAGTCAACCGCCGCCGCGATTTTCTCCTTGTCAGCCGCCGCGTCAAAAACGGTCATTTCCGCGAACTTTTCGGGCATGGCTGTTTTCATAGCCCATCTTTTGCCAACGGCATCCTTATATTTTTTCCCTGCGGAACTTGGGGAAGCCGCAAGAATTTTAACACTAAACCACGGGTGATTTTCAAGGAGCGTTAAAAGCCGCTGCCCAACCATGCCCGTTGCACCGATTATTCCGACATCAAACTGTTTCATCTTAATAAAACCCTTCAAAAACTCTTGCTTTTCTCTTTAATATGTATTATAATAGAATGTAATGTTATTTTATTATATCATGAAATCTCGGCATTGTCAATAAACAAGGATAAAAAAATGCGTAAATCTGATTTTTTTTATGAACTCCCGGAAGAACTTATCGCTCAAAGCCCCATTTTTCCGCGCAATTCGTCAAGGTTAATGTGTATAAACCGCGATTCGGGCGAAATTTCACATAAGCACTTTAATGAACTCGAAAACCTGCTCCGCCCCGGTGATCTGCTTGTAATGAACGACTCGAGGGTTATCCCCGCAAGGCTTTTCGGGCAGAAAGACACCGGCGCAAAGGTCGAATTTTTGCTCCTAAAGGTGAAAAGCCTCGGCGTTTGGGAAACGCTCGTGAAGCCCGGGAAGCGCGTACATAACGGCAACCGCTTCGTCTTCGGCGACGGTCTTTTAACCGGCGAAATTCTCGAAAATATCAACGACGGCAACCGCCTTGTGAAGTTTTCGGGAGAATTTAATTCCCAAGAGCAGTTTATTAACATTTTGGAAAAAATAGGGCAGATGCCGCTTCCGCCGTATATTACAAAGAAGCTTGAGGACAAAGAGCGTTACCAGACAGTCTATGCCTCGCTTCCGGGGTCTTCCGCCGCGCCGACAGCCGGGCTTCACTTCACGCCGGAACAGCTCGCGAATATTCGCAAAAAGGGCATAGATACAGCTTTCGTAACCCTCCATGTCGGGCTTGGGACGTTCCGCCCGGTTAAGGAGAATAACATTCTGCGCCACAAAATGCATTCCGAACACTTTTTTATACCGGCGGAAACCACCGCGAAGATTGCGGGCACAAAGCTTTCGGGCGGGCGTGTTATCTGCGTCGGGACAACCTCTTGCAGAACGCTCGAGAGTGCATTTCGGGACAAATTCTCGAAAACGGACGTTCCCGATATTGAAGACGCGATGGACTATTCGGGCGACACCGATATTTTCATCTATCCCGGCTATGAATTTAAGGTTACGGACGGGCTTATCACGAATTTTCACCTCCCGGAATCGACGCTGATTATGCTCGTCTCGGCGTTTTTGGGGCGTGAAAAAACTTTGAATGCTTATAAAACAGCCGTCGATGAGGGATATCGCTTTTTCTCTTTCGGCGATGCAATGATGATAATTTGATGAGGAATTATGTATAAACTGTTAAAGAACGACGGCAAGGCGCGTTTGGGCGAGTTTGAAACGGTTCACGGGAGCTTTTCAACCCCCTGTTTTATGAACGTCGGAACGGCGGCGGCGATTAAGGGCGGCATTTCGTCGGTTGACCTGAGGGACCTCAAAACTCAGGTTGAACTTTGTAACACCTACCACCTTGAACTTCGCCCCGGCAGTGAAATTATAAGGGCTTGCGGCGGTTTGCACAGGTTCATGAACTGGGACAAGCCGATTTTAACCGACAGCGGCGGCTTTCAGGTATTTTCCCTCGCGAAACTGCGTAAAATAAAGGAAGAGGGCGTCTATTTCGCCTCGCATATCGACGGGAAGCGGATTTTTATGGGACCCGAGGAGAGTATGCAGATCCAGTCGAACTTAGGCTCGACAATCGCAATGGCTTTCGATGAATGTGTCGAAAATCCCGCACCGTACGACTATGTAAAGGCTTCCTGCGACCGCACGACAAGATGGCTTGTCCGCTCGAAAACCGCCATGGAAAAGCTTAACGCCGCCCCCGATACAATCAATAAACGGCAACTTCTTTTCGGGATAAATCAAGGTTCAACCTACGCGGATTTGCGCATTTCGCACATGAACGAAATTGCCGCGCTTGACCTCGATGGTTACGCAATCGGCGGGCTTGCTGTGGGGGAATCTGCGGACGAGATGTACAGGATTATCGAGGCTGTCGAGCCGCATATGCCGGACGGCAAAATCCGTTATCTTATGGGCGTTGGAACGCCGCAGAATATCATTGAAGCAGTATATCGCGGAATCGACCTTTTCGATTGCGTAATGCCCTCGCGAAACGCCCGCCACGGCACGGTTTTCACGTGGAAAGGCTATATGCACCTCCCGAATAAAACGCACGAAACGGACATGAGCCCCCTCGACCCGGAATGTGACTGCCCGACCTGCAAGAACTTCTCTCGCGCCTATCTCCGACACCTTTTCAAGGCGAACGAACAGCTTGCCGGACGGCTCGCCGTAACGCACAACCTCTACTTTTACAACACCCTAACTGAACGTATCCGCGAAGAGGTAGCCGCAGGTACTTTCACCGAATTTCGCAATAAATACTCAAAGCTTTTATCGACACGACTGTAAAGGAATTTTATTTTGGGCTTTCTTGATATGCTTTTAATCTCAATCGGCGACTCGATGGACGCGTTCGCCGTTTCCGCCGCGAATTCAATCGGGAAGAAGGGCGGCATAGCGAAGACTTTTGTGCTTCCGCCTGTTATCTTCGGGCTTTTTCAAGGCGCGATGGTTACAATCGGGTTCTTCTTAGGCTCGTTTTTTACCGGCATTATCGGGACGTATACAGGCGTCGCCGCGCTTGTAATCCTGTGTATTCTGGGCGGGAAGATGATTTTTGACGCGGTACGGAGTAAAGATAATCCCGACGAATCGCCTCCGAAAATAACGATACCGTCGCTTTTGGTTTCGGGTTTGGCGACAAGCATTGATGCCTTGGCAATCGGCGTAAGTATGAGTTTTCTTTCGGTAAATATTGTTATTTTCGCCCTCTTTAACTGCATAGTAACACTGCTAATCTGCGCGATAGGCTGTCTTTTGGGCAGAGGCATAGGCAAGCTTTTGGGAAGCAAAGCCGAAATAATAGGAGGATTAATATTAATCGGTATCGGGATAAAAATATTTGTTGAAAGTCTATAAAAAAAGCCTTGCCAAACAGCTTTAACTGTCGGGCAAGGCTTTATTTTTATTGATTATTCATTTACCTTGATAACAACGCCTGAACCAACGGTTCTGCCGCCTTCGCGGATAGCGAAACGAACGCCTTCCTCGATAGCGATAGGGGTGATGAGTTCAACGTCGATTTCGGTGTTATCGCCGGGCATACACATTTCCTTGCCGTCGGGGAGCATGATGATGCCGGTAACGTCGGTTGTACGGAAGTAGAACTGGGGACGATAGTTACC
>JAISIH010000071.1 GCA_031262105.1 Ruminococcus sp.
ATCCGCCGAAGTTGACGGTTTTTAGGTATATCGTTCCGCTGCCGTCCATATTAACCCTCCATAGTCGAAACCCGCCGCAAATTTAAGCGCGGATATAATTCTTTTTTTATATTATAGCACAAAAAAACAAAATAAACAAGATGTTTGTTTACGTCAAATTTGCTAAAATTCATCATTGAAATTTGTGAATGATGATGAATTTTTATAATATCATTCCTTTAATTTCCGTTTAATTTGACGAATGTCATTGCCGACGAATCTCATTCTTTTGTAAAATGCGGCAATTCTTGAAATAATTCGGTCGTTATATCTGTCTCTTAGGTCCTCAAAATCGTCAAGATTGCAGTTAATAATTGTTGGTTTTTTAAGGTTCATTCGCGTGTTTATAATATTATACAGTATAGACTCCGTATACGGCGTGTTGTGTTCAGAACCGAGATCGTCAATCACCAAGAGGTCAACATTTATAACATCGCGCTCGGTGTCGGCGGTCGGATCGTCTGCCCTCTGGAATTTTTCCCTGTTAATTTCGCCCAAAAGGTTGATAATCGAATTATAAGCGGCACTGTAGCCCCTTTCGATAACCCTTTTTGCAATCGCGAGGGAGATGTGCGTCTTCCCGAGCCCAGTTTTTCCGTAAATTAACAGGCTGTCGGAATTTTCCGAAAACTCATCTGCATATTTCAAGGCAGCTTTGTAATTGTTTTCCATTATCGTGTTAATGCTAAGCCCTGTTTCGGTTTTGCCGCTGTAAAAAGATGTCGAAAAATGTTCAAAATCGCAATCTGGCAGATTTGCGCTTCGATTAAGTTCTTCCGCGGCATACTTATTTATAAGCCGCAAAAAACATTCGCACCGCAAACCGTCGATAAAACCGCTGTCGGAGCATTTTTCACAACAATACTTTATATTCAAATAGTCGTCGGGATAACCGTTTTCCGTGAGAATTCTCTGCTTAATTTCACTGCCGTGTTTATGCTCAGCCTTGATTTTTTCAAGCTTTACGGACAGATCATCACCTTTTTGAAACATCAGCTTCGTGAGATTTAATATGTGTGATTTCATAATTTTGTCAATCTGCAAAAGCTCGGGAGAACGCGCCGCAACCTCGTTAAAGCGCGTTGTCTGCGCCGTTTCGGCAGTATCTTTACGGCGTACAAGCTCGCGTTCTGCCTTTTCATATGCGGTTTTGTTAAAGCTCATAAGCCTGTTCCTCTCCCCCTATATTTTGCCATTATATCCATTATGTTAAGTTGAATTCTCACGCTTAACTTATCCGAGTTCCCCTCTCAGAGCGGCTTCGAGGTCTTCGTCTGCTGCATTTGTCAGATTGAAGGACGGCTCGGATTTCGGCTTTTTACCGACACTTTTGTCAAATCTTGCCGCCTTATATTCACTGTGTTCTGTAAGGTATTTTTCGTTATAAGCGGTAATTTCTTCTATATTTCTAAGCCCACGTACAAACCAATTCGATAAAACCTTGGCAATATATGCAAGTTTTACTGCTCCGGTATGTTCAATCGAGATTTCATAGGCAAAATGGTAAATTTCGTCATAGTAATCATAATTTTGCCATTCTGCAATAAACTCGCGTTCTTTCGCCGTGAATTGCCTGTGAATGTCGAAAATAGCGGTAATTCTGCCCTCAAAGGTGTAATAATCCTTGAGGCGTTCGATATCGTCCGCCGCCTGTTTGTGGGTAAAGATCCCGCGTTTATGCCATTCTTTGGCAAGATAATCTATGTATGCGGGGCTTCGGTTCTGATATTTACCGATATTTACCGCAAAATGCACCATCATCAGGATATTGTTTACATCAATGCCATAATATTCATGTATATAAATGTAGACTTTTTGCTCTGTTAGGGTCGGATCGCCCGGAACAATACGTTGAAGCTCATCAAACAAGAACAGCAGTGCGGGGTTTTTTTCAATAGTTTCGGTAACTTCGCGCTTGTCGAACGGCCGCAAAAAATCATGCCTAACAGCGGCTGTCGGAGTTTTGTCAGCCGCAACAGCGGGTGGTGCATTTTCGGAGCTTTTTATAACCCCTCTGTCGCGCCAAAACTCTAAGGCTTCTTCGGTGTCGTCGATGTCCATTGAAAGCGCATCCGCCGAAGACTTCGTCCCGAAATCGCCTGTCAAAGCGGCGTAGAGCAACCACTTTGCCGTCTTCGGACGCGCATTTTTAAGCGGATCTTTCGCCGAAAGCGGAACAGCCGCCGCGCCGCCCGCGTTTTCCCAGTCGATATAATATCCCATTTTCGCGTATTACATTCTTTCCGGGGCGGTTATCCCTAAGATTTTAAGGGCGTTTGCGATAGTTATTTTTGTCGCCAAACACAGTGTCAAACGCGATTTGACGGTATCTTCGTCTTCGCCTTTAATCCGGCATTTGTCGTAAAATTTATGGAATGTTCCCGCAAGCTCGATACAAAATCCAGTTATTTCGGACGGGTTGTAATTCTTCGCGGCGGTGATAATCACCTCGGGAAGGCGTGCAATCGTGCGGATAAGGAGCTTTTCTTCAGGGACGGTAAAGCTTAAATTACCGCTTTGGTCAGGCTCAAAACCGCTCTCAGAAAGGTTTTTAAGGATTGAACAAATTCTTGCATGGGCATATTCGACATAGTAAACAGGGTTTTTCGAGGTTTGCTCAACCGCAAGATCAAGGTCAAGCTCAATGTGGGTGTCCGGCTCGCGCAGATTAAAGAGGAAACGCGCCGCGTCGAGCGGAATCTCGTCAAGAAGGGTCTCCATGGTAATCGCCTTGCCGGAACGCTTCGAGAGCTTCACAGCCTGCCCGTCGCGGACAAGCATAACCATCTGCATAATAACAACGTCGAGCCGCTCCGGGTCAACTCCGAGAGCCTTCATAGCCGCCTTAATCCGCGGAATATAGCCGTGATGGTCAGCCCCCAAAACATCTACAGCCTTGTCAAAACCGCGCTTCACAAGCTTATCGTAATGGTAAGCAATATCCGGCACAACGTAGGTCGGTACACCGTTTGCGCGTACCAAAACGCGGTCCTTCTCGTCACCGAGTTCGGCAGTTTTCAACCACAACGCCCCGTCCAGCTCATATGTGTAGCCAGAAGCCTTGAGTTTTTCGAGGATTACCGGCACTTCTTCCGCAAGACTGCTCTCTAAAAACCAACGGTCATATTCTATCCCATAACGGGATAAATCCGATTTCAGTTTATCAATATTAAGCGGCAAAGCGTACGCGGAAAGCGTGTTCATGCGTTCTTCTTCCGGCAATTTCAACAAACCATTTCCGTGTACGTCATAATAATTTTTCGCATGGATAATAATGTCAGTACCGAGGTAAAGCCCCTCCGGCATGGGAAAGTTATTTTCATCGGAATATAGTGACTGTGCGAATTTTTCGTTATCCGATAATCGTGTATCGTTTTCGTTGGGTTCTGCTGCATCCGATAATCGCGTACCGGCTTCTTGTTTTTCTATAGTATCCGATAACCGCGTAAAAAGTGCTTGTCCGTTTTCCGAACATATCTGCTCATATCGCTTTGAAAGCGACGCGCCGAATTTGTAGACTTGTTGCCCGGCGTCGTTTACATAAAATTCTCGAGAGACATTATACCCCGCAAATTTCAGGATTTCGGCGATTGCGTCGCCTAACGCCCCGCCCCTTGCGTTGCCGATATGCATCGGACCGGTCGGGTTCGCGGAGACGAATTCCACAAGCCTTGTTTCGTTCTTCCCGAAGTCGGTTTTGCCGTAATCTGCGCCGTCCCCGATAATGTCAGACACCGTTTCTGCGTAAAATCTATCATCTAAGAAAAAGTTAATAAACCCCGGTCCGGCGATCTCGAAGCGTGAAAAAAAGCTGCCTTTAAGGTCAAGTTTTTTCGTAATATCTTCGGCAAGCTTTCGCGGGTTCTGCTTCATTGCCTTCGCGGAACAGAGTGCGGCATTTGTTGCGAAATCCCCGTGGGAGGTGTCCGCCGGGATTTCAATATTAAACTGCGGTAAAGTTTCATCGCCGCAGACTTTTTTTCTTGCGTTATCTATAATGGTAAAAAGTTCGGTTTTTACTTCAGCGATTTTGTCGGTCATTTTTATAATTCCTGCCTCTTTGTTATTTTCTATACACGGTTAACGCGTACGGTTTCGGCGTAATTATACGCGTTTTTCGTGTGCGTTTTCGATATAATTTACACACGGTTTTCGCGTGTATTATTGCTTTGTTAATACACGGTTTTGTTGTATACTTTATTGTGTAATCTCAAGGCTGACTTCGTTGTCGGAGAGAAATGTGTTGTTCGCATCGAGCGTATATTTAAGGTAAAGCTCGCCGCCGTTTTCGGTAAGACTATTTTTGATTGCGTGTGTTTGTACGCCGAGATTCAGTTCACCGAAAGGGGTCGTCACAACGCAGAGATGTTTTTTATCCATATCGAGGGTAAAATCCGTTCCGTAGTCGCCCTGACGGCTGACCTGTGCGTGTCCGTTGCCCTTCGCAGTGACGATGTTGAGAAACTCCGCGCCTTCCGGAGTTGTTTCGTTGTATCTTATCTTATAGCTTCCGTTTTTCATAGAAATAAGGTCGCCGATTGTCGTCAATTCATAGAACAGAGGGGTTTCTCCCATGTTTTGGGTAACCGTTTTTAACGTAATTTTATAGCTATTCATTCATTCCTCAATGTTCGCAAGCTCGACAATGCTCTGCCTTGCGTTCAAATCCTCTCCCAGATAGGAGTGGGCGTTTTCGATAAACTGCTCGGTGCTGTCCGAAACATAATAACGCGAAGTCCCCGGGCTTTGTTTTTCCGTCAAGAGATTTGCCTTCGTAAGCATGGCGTAGGCGGCGTTTGCGGCTTCTTTTCCGCTCGAAATAAGCTTAACCCCATCCCCCATACAATCGGCGATAATCTGCTCGATAATCGGGTAGTGCGTACAACCCAAAATCAGCGTGTCAACGCCCTCCGCCTTAATCGGGTTCAGGTATTGCTCCACAATAATCTTCGTCACAACGCTGTCTCGGTCGGTGTAACCGTTTTCGATAAGCGGCACGAGGAGCGGACAGGCACTGCCGAAAACCTTGATGTCGGCAACCATGCCGTGCATAGCCTTCGCGTACGCGCCGGACTTAATCGTCGCGGGCGTACCGATAACCCCAACGCGTTTATTGCGTGTGGAAGCGACAGCCGCCTGTGCGGTCGGGGTAACAACCTCCGTAAAAAGGATGTCAACGTCCGCAAGCCCTTTGTGAGAAACCGCTACGCTCGATACAGTCCCGCAAGCGGCGATGATAATCTTAACGCCCTGCCGCTTTATAAACGCAATGTCTTGGGCGGCGTAACGAAGCACAGTTTCCTTTGAGCGTGTGCCATAGGGGATTCGCGCCGTGTCGCCGAAATAGACTATATCCTCGTTCGGCATGAGTTCAATAAGCTTCCCGACGCAGGTTAAGCCGCCGATCCCCGAGTCGAAAACGCCGATAGCGGCGGATTTCATATCGGTTAATTCGGCGGTTGCGGTTGCGGTTGCGGCTGCGGTTGTGGCAGTAGTTGCAGTCGTGGCGGTCGTTGCGGTCATTGTGATTCACCTTTCGTCATATTTCACCGTGGAGTTCGAGACAGAGCTGAATAAGCTTGTCGATGAGGTCGGATGCGGGAATTCCCGCGTCTTCCATGAGTTTCGGGTACATACTGATGTTTGTAAATCCGGGAAGCGTGTTTATCTCGTTAAGATATACACCGTTTTCGGATGAGAAAAAGTCGATACGGGATAACCCTTTGCAGCCTGCCGCTCTGTATGCCAAAACTGCGGTTTCTTTTATTTCACGCGATACACCGTTTTCGTGTATATCCTCGGGTATACTGCCGCTTGACGCCGTGTTAACATACTTCGCATCATAGTCATACATTTCGTTTGCGGAAAGGATTTCGCCCACGGAGGTTGTGAAGGTGTCGGTCGGGCTGTTCCCCATGACTGCGACTTCAAGTTCCCGCCCGACTATGTATTCTTCGACAAGCGCCTTGTCGTCGTGCGAAAACGCCGTCTTTACCGCAGATTTAAGCTCGTCGATGTCCCTTGCCTTGTTAACCCCGACGGAAGAACCGCTGCAAGCGGGTTTAACACAGACCGGGAAGCCCAAATTCGCCTCAACGTCTGCGCAAAAACTGTCAAGTTTTTCAAGATCGTCGCGCCTGAGGACTTTCCACCTTGCCATTTTAATCCCCTCGCGTTCTAAAACGAGGTGGGCAAGGCATTTGTCCATGCAGATTGCCGACGCAAGCGAACCGCTCCCGACGTAGGGTATGCCCGACATATCAAGCACGCCCTGTAAAACGCCGTCTTCACAATTTTTCCCATGAACGGCAGGGTAAACTACATCTATCTTTTCAATGGAAAATTTCCCGTCGTTATATTTTAATATTCCGCGATACATAGGGTCGGGGAGGATAACCGCCGGAGTGCAGTCTGAGTCGGTCTCCCAGTTACCGTTTTCGATCTCAGAAACGTCCCCGGGGAAGAAAAGCCACCTGCCCTTTTTCGTTATACCGATGGGAATTATGTTATATTTATCCTTAGGAATGGAGCGGATTATATTCGCCGACGAGCGAAGCGATATTTCGTGTTCATTTGACACGCCGCCGAAAAGTACCGCAACATTCAGCTTTGACATAAGTTAACTACTCCTTTTTTATACTAATCCCAGATAAAAAACATTGAAAATGTTTTTTATCTACCCAAAGCTACGCTTCGGGTAAAGCGGCAAAGCCGCTTTGGGATGCCGTCAGTAATATTCCCGCCCGCCGTAGGCGTGCAACCGGCGCAAAGCGCCGGTGATAAAAATGCACAAGCATTTTTATCAGGGAATAGTGTTGTAAATGCATACAATATGATTATACTACATCTGTTTGAATAAATCAAGTATTATAGAAAATTTTCCTCACTTAATTTTATTAGGACAAGCATGAAAATATACAAAGAAAGGGTTGACATTTTTCAGTCAACCCCCATAAAGCCTATTTATGTGTGCAGTTGCCGGCAGGTCTCCTGCCGCGGCCCGTTTTCTGAGCGGGTTTACACTCCGGGGGCTTGGGTGCCGGGGGAGCGGGCTTATACTTCCCACATTCTGTCAGAATATTGTTATGCGTGGAGTGTGTGTACGAATGGGAACAGTTGCCATAGTCTATATTGTTCCGCTTTTCCCACTCTTTTACATACATTGAAGGTTGGAACGGGCTATGAACGGGCGCGCAAGGGTGCTTACCCCCGGGGTGCTGATTCTTACAGGGGTTGCAGGGGTGAATGTCGGGTTTTTGCTCCGCAACGCGGTTGTCTGATGCGAAAACTCTCCCGAATATGAAGTTTAACCCGAAGTGACATTCCGGAACCTGCCCGCAGATGGTTATCCACCTTTGCTGCATACGCGGTGAGGCATAGGCGTCGCCTTTTACCTCGATTTTATATTCGCCGTCAGGCAGCACAAATTCCTTATTTTTGCCGCAATAATCCGCTCCGGCGACATTCTCCCCGCAGGCATTATACACGGTTATGGTGTATTTCGCCGGAAAACCGCCTTCCGTATATATTTCTATATTTAATATGTTATTTTTTACACATTCGTTCATGAAATTTCCTCCTTAAATTTACTAATTTATCTTATGTATTTTTATGGTTATTGTTACATATAAAAATTTTTCTGCAAAAAAGCGTTGATTATAATACTATTACAATTTAACAACAAATCAAAACAAATGTGAGAATTTTATTGACAAAAGTTCGCTTACTTGATAAAATAATCAATGTAGAAGTTTGTGATTGGAGGTGTCATAATTTGGATATAGGTAGATTCAACCTCTGCTATGGTTGTATGTCTAAACGTGAGATTGATAAAACCGAATGTCCGAATTGCGGGTTTATTTACGATTCCCCGTACCTTCCGTCATATCTTGCCCCGGGGACTGTCCTCTCCGACCGATATATCGTCGGGAATTTGAAGTCCTATAACGGCGAAAGTGCGAAATATATCGCCTTCGATACAATAACCGAAGACACCGTTTTAATCAGCGAGTATATGCCCGACGCGATCTGCTCGCGGGTTAAGGGCAGCTCTGAAATTATCGTCGATAAAAATTTTGTTGCGCAATATAAGACGCTCCTTTCGGAATACGTTTCCCTCGGAAAGAGCCTCTCGAAGATGCGTACGCTTAATCATGTCGCCGCGGTTATTGATATGTTCGGGGACAACAATACCGGATACGCGGTTTTCGAGTACCAAAAGGCGAAAACTTTAACCGAATATCTGAAAGAAAATGCGGGCGAAATATCTTGGGAAGAGACGAAGAAGCTTATTCCGCCGCTTTTGACGACAGTTTCGCTTATCCACAACGCGGGAATAATCCACCGCGGCATCTCCCCCGCGACGGTTCTCATAAATGATAAACACGAGCTTATCTTGACCGGCTTCGCGATATCGGAAGTGCGGACGGCGAACACGATTTTAGCGAGCGAAATTTTCTCGGGTTACGCCGCGCCGGAACAGTATAATTCCGCAAACTGGCACGACACATGGACGGACGTTTACGGCGTTTCAGCCCTAATCTACAGAATGCTGACCGGGATAACGCCGGTTGACTCATCGGTGCGGATGACTGCCGATTCCCTCGTTCCGCCGAATATGATTAACGAAAGCGTTCCGAAAAATGTTTCAAAGGCAATAATGCAGGGGCTTACGCTCTCACACGAAATGCGTGTGCAGACGATTACAGAGCTTGTAACGCTCCTGTTTGACCAGCCCGAATATAATTCCGAACGGCTTTCGAGTTCGAGTACAACATCAATCCCCCTCGGCGTTCTCCGCGCCGCGAAGAATAATTCGGATCGACAAAATCGCGCAAATTCGTCGGGTACACGGAGCGGCAGTTCGCAAAAAAGCCGCCGTAAAAAACGCGCAAGCCGTAAAAAAGTTTTCGTAACCACAGCGGGTTTAACACTGCTCGTGGGGGTTTGTGTTATGCTTGTAATACTCGTAAGCGACCTCCCCGACAACAGCGGAACCGCGCTTCAAAATTCCGACATAACCACCTCCGACACGTCCGTATCCTCGTTTGAACAGATTAACGACATGGGCAACACAACGACTCCGCCGGTTACAGAAGCAGTCCTTTCAACCTCCGCAACCGAACCCGCCGCAATCTTTATCATGGACGATCTTATCGGCGGTTACTACGATATAATTTCAAATACCGAGAAATACACTGAGAGCCTCGTTTTCAACCCCGAATTTGAATTCAACGATACTGTTCCCAAAGGCGGTATATTTTTACAGTCAATCCCAAAAGGCGGCATATATGAAATCGGCGACACAATTACCGTCAAAGTTTCACTCGGACCGAAATATGTCACTATCCCTGATTATGTCGGACTCAGAGCCTCCGAATATTTCTTGATGCTTAACGAAAGCGGCATAAAATATGAACAGGTTGAAGAACTGAACACCGTAATCCAAGAGGGATATGTAATTAAGACGAGTAAGGTTGCCGGCGAACAGCTTGACAACGAAATCGGCGAAACCTTAACCGTCTATGTTGCGAAAAATCCCCCGAAAACCGAAACAACCCCCGCGCCTGTCGAAAGCACATTGAGCAGCGACGAAGTTATTATTGATATACCATTTTAATAGAAAGAAAATTATGCTTGCAAAACGAATTATCCCCTGCCTTGACGTGCGTCACGGAAAGGTCGTGAAGGGCGTAAACTTTTTGGACGTGAAAGACGTCGGCGACCCTGTGGAGCTTGCCCGCGAGTATAACCGACAAGGTGCGGACGAGCTTGTGTTTTACGATATTGTTGCCTCTCACGAAGGACGCGGCGCGATTTTAGATGTAATAAGAAGAACCGCCGAGAATGTCTTTATCCCGTTTTGTGTGGGCGGCGGCGTTTCGACCGTTGACGATTTCAGGGCGATACTCCGCGCCGGGGCTGATAAGGTTTCGGTTAACTCCTCGGCTGTGAAAAATCCGTCGCTTATAAATGAAGCGGCTGATATTTTCGGCTGTCAATGCGTAGTTTTGGGGATCGACACGAAGCGTTCTGCAAACACGGAAAGCGGATATACCGTCTGTGTTAATGGCGGCAGAATCGACACCGGGCGTGATCTCATAGCATGGGCGGCTGAAGCAGAGCGGCGCGGCGCGGGCGAAATCTGTCTTAACTCGATGGACACCGACGGCGTACGCGGCGGCTTCGATATACCGATGCTTAAGGCGGTTTGCGACACCGTAAAAATCCCGGTAATCGCCTCGGGCGGCGCAGGAAAGTTAACCGACTTCGGGGACGCATTCGAGAAGACGGGTTGTTCAGCCGCACTCGCCGCAAGCCTCTTCCACTTTGGGGAGCTGACAATTGCCGAAGTTAAGGAAAACTGCCGTTTACGCGGTATTGGTGTGAGATAATATGGTTAATTTGGATAAATATTTTAACAAATCGGAACTTATTCCGGCGATAATCCAAGATGTCGAAACAAATGTCGTTTTAATGCTTGCTTATATGAATAAAGAAAGCCTTCAAAAGTCCATTGAGACAGGGTTTACGTGGTTTTGGAGCAGAAGCCGAAACGAGCTTTGGAACAAGGGCGGCAGTTCAGGAAATCTTCAAAAAATCGTCGAAATCTTCTCGGATTGCGACGACGACACATTACTCATAAAGGTTATCCAACAAGGCGATAAGGTCGCCTGCCACACCGGGAACTACTCTTGTTTCTTTACGAAAATTTTCTGAACAGTCCCCAAAAAATTCAAATTGAGGTTATAAAAATTTGAGCGAATTAATGAAACTTTACAGTGTCGTAACCGACCGCAAGGCTAATTTTGAAGAGGGTTCGTACACCTGTTATCTTTTCTCGAAAGGCGAAGACAAAATTTGTAAAAAATGCGGCGAAGAGTGTGCGGAGATGATTATTGCCGCAAAAAATAATAATAAAGAGGAACTGAAGAACGAAGTCGCCGATCTTCTTTACCATATTACGGTACTTTGCGCCGAAAAGGGACTTGACTTTTGTGATGTCGAGGCTGAACTTGCCGCACGAAGCGAAAAAATCGGGAATTTGAAGCAGATGAAAGTTACCGATAGAAACACATAATCGGAATAATTCTTCCAAAAATAATCAAAGCTCCCGAAAAAATCGGGAGCTTTCAATTTGGCGGCATCGCAGAGGATTAAAACTAATCCGGGAAAATTCTTAGTATGAGAAAAGCTGTGCCCAGTGGTATTTGTAGCCGTTTGAGGTCTGATAGAAGCCGATTCCCATATATTTGTAGCCGGACTTCATCATGTTTTCGTAATGCCCTTGCGAATTCATCCATTGGTTGAATGTGGCGGCGGCGGAGCTGTTGCCGGCGGCGATATTTTCACCGGACGAGCGAGAGCCGCTGTAGCCGATGTCGTCGAGGACGGAATAGAAACTGCTGCCGTCCGGGCGAGTGTGGGAGAAGCTTTGCGCAATTTCTTTCGCACGAATATCAGCGGCATTGCAGAGTTCGCTTGATAATTTCAGTGCGGGTGCGCCGACTTTTGCACGCTCGACGTTAATGAGGGACAGGATTTCCTGTGCATAGGCACTGCATGATGCGTTGTCCGTTACGTTGGTAACAGGTGCGGCCGGAGTTGCCGGAGTTGCAGGCTGAGCAGGGGTTGCAGGGGTTGACGGAGTTACCGTATTTGCAGGAGTTTTATAAAATCTGTTGAAAATCTGTGACAACCACGAACTGAAATTCAGCGAATTGTTCGGCTTTGTGTATGTAGTATTTGTGCCGGCTGTCGGAGTTTTTGCAGAGTTATCAGCGTCGCAGTCGCCTGTGGGACAGGTGTTGTCGGGGCAAGAACCGTTGCAGTCGGTCTCACATTCGCCGGTGGGACAAGTGTTGTCGGGGCAATTACCGTAGCAATCGCTCTCGCATTCGCCGGTTGGGCAGGTGTTGTCGGGGCAATTCCCGTAACAATCGCCGGTCGAACATTCGGGGTAAACACATTCCGTTCCGTAGCTGACTTTGCCGCACTCGGGGCAGAGCGTATAGCAATCGCCGCTGCTGTTGCCGTAATTATAGCTGTAATTGTTCGCCTGCGCAAGATCCTGCGCCGAGAGTCCGCAATATGCGGAAGCAGATGTCGCCGACATTGAAAATGCCAAGGCTGCCGCTGCCGCAACCGATAATACACGTACTGACTTTTTCATTTAATTTACCTCTGATTAAGAAATTTGTAACCGTTTTTTAATTTTTCTTGATTACAGTTACATTTTACTCTCAATTATTACAGTTGTCAAGCATTTTGCACAGTAATATCGCTGGTATTTTGTGCATTTTGACATAACAAATGGAAGTAAATCCAATATTCAAACTTTAAAATTAACGGCAAATTATTATAGTTTTTGTTATATTTTATCATCTCTTAGCGATATTGCATAAAAAAAGTAGATTTTCGCGGCAATATAACCGCTGTTTTTGTGCAACATTCACGAATATTACAAAACATTTAAAATATACCGTAACCAGAACCGCTTTAACGGTTTTTGCTTGCTGTAAAAGACAACAATTGCCGAATCGAGATGGTTTTTAAGCTCAAATAGGTCATCTTTTTTTATATTTTCACTGCCATATTTAACCGAAATCGCTTTTTCAATTATCGGTGTAACCATTTTGTAACAGCTCTCCGAAAGTCGCTTAAGATAACTTTCAGTATCGGCTAAAATCGAGTCTGAGTCAAGCCCGGACGCGTTTAGAATATATTTTGTCTGCATTATAATTGTATCTAAGCCGTCGGTTGATTGCAATTTTTTGGCAGTTATATTTCTCATAGCACAATGGCGGATGACAAAGGCGAATATTACCATTATTAACAATGTTATTGGCATAATTACAAATAGAATTTTAACAGGATTTTCGCCTTCAATCTGCTCACGGACAGGATTTGAAGCGATTTCGCCGGCATCTGTGATTTCAGAATTATTTGCGATTTCGGGATTATTTGCGATTTCACCGGCATCTGCGATTTGCGGTAGAGCCGTCTCTGTAGCGGACGGAACAGGGGTATTCGCGGGCAAGGTTTGGGCAGAAAGGCGTTCCTGCCGCTCCGCAGCGGTCAGAGAGGTTCGGACATTTGAGTAGCCGGAGGTAAAATCGAGCGGCATCCAACCGTAGCCGTTCACGTAAACCTCGGTCCACGCGTGTGCACGGCTGTCCTTGACGGTTACCGAGCCGTCCGCGGAAGGCACTGCGTAGTCGGAGGGCGAAATTATGAAGCCCGTCACGTATCGAGCCGGAATTCCCGCCGCTCTGCATAAAAGCGTTGCGGAAGATGCAAAATGCTGACAAAAACCTTCGCGTTTTTCATTTAGAAAATACAGCGCAAAGTCTTTGTCAGCCGGCATTTCACCGACGTCGATGTTATACTCGCAGTTATCGCGAAGCCAAGCATGAATGAAATTTATCTTCCGCACAAAAACCTGTTCATTAGTAAGCGTACTCTTCCCGGTTTGGATATTTTCGGAGGTAATATATTCCATATATTCATCGTTCAGCACCGGATTATCACGAACAAAATCCGACGGAACGTCCATGTAATTTGCATAGACGAAAGCCCTGTAGTTCAGTTCATCGGCGCGTAAATCGGGATTTTGAACCGCCCTTTCATCGAATAAAATGTCGCTTATGACCTCATCATTTTCATAAAAACCGGACGGCATTGTCACCGAGCCGAAGTATTCGTCTTCCGAATCTAAAATTTCGCCGCCGTTATAAAACTCGTTTCCGACACTTAAAAAATAAGGCAAAAACGGTTTTCGCGTATTTACACCGACATTTTTCACATAAAAATCAAAATTTACAGTTTCTGACGGGTGAGCAGGACTTATTTCGTTAAATGAATGGCTATCAAAGTCATATGGCGATAGATTTTCGGTTGAAAACCCCGAAATAACTTCCGATTGACGAGAAATTTGTTCGTTCGTTAGATCCGACCATGACGTCCCATTGTAATTTGCTCCGAAAAAATGCCGTAAATAAACAGGACTGCCATTATATGCACTAAAATCCATGGTCACTTCAAGTACATCATCCCCGGTGAACTCGAATTTTCCGTCCATAGAAAGCACACTTACGTCGTTATCGTCGATTATCGTGCTATTTAGCGAGGGTTTCGATATATCCCGCATCGGAATATATGGAATGTTAACCGACGGAAGTCTTTCCTCCCCGCGAAGTATTGATGCGCCGTTTTCAATCAAGTAGGGGTACTTAATTTCCATTTTGTACACTGAAAAAACACCAAAAACTGCGGCAATCGCACACACGATTATCGCGTATACAATCATTCCCGTATCATCGGAACGATTACGGATACTTTGAAGAACCCACGATATAACCAGAACAAATATTCCGATAATATTAGGTATACTATCAGTATAATATTCATATATAATAGCTTGCAGGATGACGATAAAGGTTATCGCAATGATAAGCGGGGCAGAGCTGAGTATCTTTTGAAAATAGAAAATCAACAGTGTAAATATGTAGCCGACAATAAGCCCGGTAATAAACGAATCCGCCGGAACATTTGGTGTAACCGTGTTTTCCTCGAAATAGAGATAAATGCCGCCGATAACAGAAGCAATCTTAAGACGAAGAAAAAATGCAACCGCTAAACTCACAGCAATCGAAAAAAGCAATCTGACATTTGTTCTGTCAATATATCTGCCCTCGGGCTTACCGCGATAAGAAAATAAAGCTGGCAAAAGCGCGGCAAACAGTCCGGCGGTTAATCCTTCAATAATGAATGGTCTCGCCGTTTCTACGACAGAGATGCAAAGGATTATTCCGAAGACGGTCAAAAAAGTAATCAGTATTTCAAAAAAAGCCGGAAAAAAAGCGCCCTTTGCAGGATTTTTCACGTACGCTTTCCGACTTATAACGTTAGAAATGTCTTTTTGTTTTAACGCGTTTTCATTCATGTTTCACCGAACATCAAGTCTAATTTTCCGGAAAATAGTAAATAACCGAATAATTCTTATAGTCAAACTGAGAAATATACTCATTGTATTTTTGTGTATTTACCATCTTGATTGCGTTAACCAGATGTTTTTGTAGGGAATCAATATCACTGATAATTGTTGTTTTTTTATCAAAACCAAGGTTTATCATCTCTACTTCATAAATATCCGATAATAGCGTATACGCCTTTTTCGCGTATTCTTCCATATCACAATTTTGAACACCGTTTTCGGATATATTTAGAACTAAAAGCGGTCTGTAAATCTCATCATCATAAACCCTTGTGTAAATAACTTCCGATTTCGATGATAATTTATGATGTATATGTGAAAGGGGATCCCCGGTTCGGTATTCCCTGACGTTTATTTCGCCATTTTCACGTAAAGCAGACGATTTTATAGATGCATTTTCATCAGAAGATATATTCGGAATTACGCTTAAATCGGAACATTCATTGCATTTAATTTTCGTGTGAAATATTCCCAATAGGTCATATATAACTATTTCTTTTACTTGGATTTGTTCAAAAACATATTTGTCATAATTTTGCTCTATAATTACCTGTCGCATTGATAGAGACGGCACAGAAAACGTTATTGTTGATTCACTTTCCGTTTTATTTTCAAGTTCATACAATCTATATATTGTGTTAACATTAAGACTAATGATTGGTATAATTGTACGGTTTCTTATACTAATTGTAATATATGTTTTACCATTTATTACAGCATAGTCAGGAACAGAAAGTTCGAGTTTTATCCTTCGGTTTATAAACATGAGTGCGAGCGAAAGCACCGGCAGCGCAGTTACAGCCATAAGTAGCGAAAAATATTCATCCGTCGGGACAAGAATATTCAGGCACAAAACGATGATAAGAATTAAGAAATATACGCCGCTCATAGTGCAGGCACCGGGACTGACATTACGATTTCGGCTATTGCTCCACTAACTCGCCCGGAAAATTTACGTTCAGCTTTAGGCGATAAAACCACGCGATGTCTTACCACATCTTCCCATATGTACAGGACATCCTCGGGCAAAACGAAGCTTCTTCCCTTCGCAAGTGCGGTTGCACGCGCCATCGAAGCAAGCGCCAAACTCCCGCGAGGGGAAAGCCCCAGCGATAAAATATCCGATTCGCGCGTTTTCTTCGCGATTTCCGCAATATAGTCGTAAATTTTGTCATCGACGTAAATTTGTGACGCCGCTTGCCGTAAAAAATTAAGATCATCAATCGACAAAACCTGTCTGACAGAGGTTTTCACGTTAGGTTTACGTTTCAAGATCGAGATTTCGTCAGACTTTTCAGGATAACCGAGGGTTAAGCAAACCATGAAGCGATCAAGTTGTGATTCCGGCAAAAACGCCGTCCCGACTGTACCTGATGGGTTTTGCGCGGCAATCACGGTAAACGGATGCGGGAGCGGGCGGGTTATCCCGTCAATCGTCACCGCCTCTTCCTCCATGGCTTCAAGCAAGGCGGATTGGGTTTTCCCCGACGTTCTGTTGAGTTCGTCCGCAAGCACGATATTCGCGAAAACTGCCCCTTCAATAAACTCAAATTCACATTTTTTCCTGTTATATACATTATATCCGGTCACGTCCGAAGCCATAACATCGGGCGTGAATTGGATTCGCTTAAAAGAGAGCGAAAGAGCAGAGCAAAGTGCTGTCGCAAGCGTGGTTTTTCCGACTCCCGGGACGTCTTCGATGAGAATATGTCCGCCCGAAATAATCGACAAAATCATCTTCAAAACGACTTCGTCTTTTCCGATTATTGCCTTTTTTATCTCATTTACAACCGTTTCAATAAGCTTTTCAGGATGTTTTCTATCTTCCATTTAATACCCTATTTTTACATATTACAATCTGTATATTGATTATTTCATTTTTATTAATGCGTTCATATTTTTAGTGTTTCAGACATCTTCTGACATTATAATTATACTCCATTTTTATTAAAAAGTCAAGAAAAAAGCAGAATAAATCTGCTTTTTAATGAAAGGTGTCGGTATTCCTAAAGTTTTTCGCCGCATTTACTGCAAAAACTGCTGTCCTTGCTGTTATGCGCGTTGCAGAAATCGCAAACCTTGTATGACAAAGGCTTCACGGCTTTTTCAGCTTCTTTCAATGCACAGAATAACTCATCAAGTTTTTCCTTACAATCACGCATTTCAGCCTTTGCGTCCGCTGTTCCGGTAACTTCCGAATAGCATAGTTTACCGAGTTCTTGGTAAGTTTCCTTAATTTGGTCGCGAATTGCGGCGCGATCAAGCTGATTTTTGGTGTAATCGAAAGCAACGGTTGCAGTTTTCGCCGCCTTATCCGCAACATATTTTGCACCTTTTACCGTTTTTGTCACAATTTTATCAAAATCCAACGTCATAAATGCCTCCTATTTTCTGAAAAAATCATAGATTTTCTGTTTGCGCTTTAACACTTCATCGAATCCTCTGACATATTCATACGGATATTTATAGTTGAAAATTCTTGTCAGTTTGTTATTTTCCGGCTCGTAGATTTTTGTTGAACCACCTGCACCGCACGCGATAATCGTTTGTATTTCTTCCATAATGTAAATATTATAGAGGCTTTCATATCCGCTTTTCGCGTATCCGACATTTTCGCCATTCCCGATATTATTTTTCTGACGATATAGATAGTAGGGTGCATATCCGTTTTCGGTGATTTTTCGGAATGAATATTCCGACATACTATGTATAACTTCCGACTGTTTATAAAGCTCTTTAAAATTTGAGAGTTTTGCCGCTCTTTTTAACGTCAAAGTATGGATTGTGATACTTTTTGGATTAAGGTCAATTATACCGTCAATCGTTTCTATAAAACTTCCGATATTATCACTCGGCAATCCGGCAATAAGGTCAGTGTTAATGTTGTCAAAACCGATCTTAACCGCCTTTTCATATGCGTCGTAAAAGTCGTGTGCAGTGTGGTTTCTGCCGATTTTTTTAAGCACATCATCATTTAACGTCTGGGGATTTATTGAGATTCGCGACGCACCATACGTCTTGATTATTCGGAGCTTTTCTTCCGATATTGTATCTGCTCTGCCTGCTTCTACAGTATATTCAAAAACGTCCGAAATGTTAAATAATTTCGCTATATTTTCCATAATTGAAGAAATTTGTGCCGGATTTAGGGCAGTTGGCGTTCCGCCGCCGATATAAATCGTCGTTAGTTTTAAGCCCAAGTCCTTTGTTATCTTTGCGGTCAGCGTAAGTTCTTGCAAAAGCTTTTCGACATATTCGTCAGTCAGCTTCCAAGCGGCTTTCGTGGCGATCGAATGTGATACAAAGGAGCAATAACTGCATCTTGAAGGGCAGAACGGTATACCGATATAGAGAGAAAAAGTGTTATTTTCCTTAATCGGAATATATTTAGATTGAGTTTCAGCTGTTGAGTATGCTAATCGGAATTTGTCTTCCGATACCAAGTATTCATCGGATAATTTATCTTGAATTTGCTTGAAATTTAACCCATCCGATAGATATTGGTTGATCTTTTTAACCGGACGGATCCCTGTTAATATTCCCCAGTCGGATTTTGTTCCCGTGATTTCGCTTAATATTTCGTACAACAATCTGCAAGCGGCTAATTCGTTTTCTTTCTTTGTTGCACGTAAATTTTCGTGTCGCTCGACGGTTTTATTGTCAACATTCACCTTAATAATTATACTATTTGTAATATTTATCAGAATGTAACTTCCGGTTACATCTTTATCAGACGGTAAAAAGCAGAACTTTTCAGACGGAAAAAATATCTTAAGCACGGCTTCAATTTCATATTTGCCGAAAGTGCAATCCATGTATATATTCATATAATAAAACAGGCGGAACGCTGTCTCACACAGCGTTGCCGACCTGTTCCCCTAATTAGTTCTTTTTCGTGACGATTGTTTTGTCGGACTTTTTTTCTCTCGTTCCGTACTCGTATTTCGGCTCAGAACCGAGCTTTACGCAATCTTCCGTAACCGTGATGCTTACAATGTTCGTTTCGGACGGGATTTTGAACATAAGCGGCTCTAAAATTTTCTCCATGATCGAGCGAAGTCCCCTCGCGCCGGTTTCGCGTTCGAGTGCTTTTTCGGCAATCGCTCCGAGTGCGTCATCTGTGAACGAAAGTTTAACACCGTCAAGCGCGAAGAGGCACTCATACTGCTTTAGAAGAGCATTTTTTGGCTCTGACAGGATACGCTTAAGCGCGTCGATGTTGAGTTCATCAAGCACAGTAATCGAAGGAAGACGCCCGACAAGTTCCGGCACAATCCCGAATTTTACAAGATCATGAGCCTCAACATCGCGGAAAATCCCGTCGTCTGTGCGTTCTTTTTTCGTTTTAACTTCCGCTCCGAAACCCATAGCGGAAGAATTTAACCGCTTTTGAATTATCTTTTCGAGTCCGCCGAAAGCTCCGCCGCAGATGAAAAGGATATTTTTTGTATCAATGTGAATAACTTCCTGCCCGGGATGCTTACGCCCGCCCTGCGGAGGTACATTTGAGACTGTGCCTTCGATAATTTTTAGGAGAGCTTGCTGCACACCCTCGCCGCTGACGTCACGAGTTATCGAAACATTTTCCGATTTTCTTGAAATTTTGTCAATTTCATCAATGTAAATTATCCCTCGTTCGGCATATTCAACGTTACCGTTTGCCGATTGGATAAGCCTTACAAGCACATTTTCGACATCATCGCCGACATAACCTGCCTCGGTTAACGTCGTTGCGTCGGCAATTGCGAACGGTACATCTAAAATTCTTGCAAGAGTTGACGCAAGAAAAGTCTTGCCCGTGCCGGTCGGACCGACGAGCAAAACATTACTCTTTTGAAGTTCAACATCGTTTGTAGCAGCCGTTGTTATCCGCTTGTAGTGGTTATAAACAGCGACGGAAAGCGTCGTTTTCGCGGTGTCCTGCCCGATTACATATTCATCAAGAATTGCCTTAATTTCAGCCGGCTTAAGAAGCTTCATCTGCATCGAAGCATCGGTGGATTTCGCCTTCTGCCCTTTCCCCATGGGCATCGGCGCAACGCCGTTACTTGCCAAAATTTCGTAGCAATATATGACGCAATTATCACAAATATTTGAACTGCCCGCAGAGAACATATTGATGACTTCGCTCTCTTGCTTTCCGCAGAACGAGCATCTCTTTGCTCCCCTGTCAGTGAACGCCATTTACACAGCCCTCTCTTTTTATAGCCTTCTAACTTTTCGCGCAGATCACAAGCTCTCGCGCTTTTCGGCTAACTCTCTTTAGCGGTGAGCAATAACCCTGTCCACAAGCCCATACGCCGCAGCTTCATCTGCGGACATAAAGTTGTCGCGATCGGTGTCACGCTCGATTATCTCAAGCGGCTGACCGCTGTTTTGAGCAAGGATTCGATTGAGTTTATCCTTAGTTTTAAGAAGATTTTCGGTACGAATTTTAACGTCCGTCGCCTGCCCGGAAATCCCGTGACCGCCGATAAGCGGCTGGTGAATCATAATCTCGGCATTCGGGAGTGCAAGGCGTTTCCCCTTCGTCCCGCTTGAGAGCAAAAACGCACCCATGGAGGCTGCAAGCCCCACACAGATTGTCGAAACGTCACATTTGATGTATTGCATCGTGTCATAAATCGCAAGCCCGGCAGAAACCGAGCCGCCGGGGCTGTTGATATAAAGGCTGATTTCCTTGTCCGCATCCTGACCCTCAAGGTAAAGAAGCTGGGCAACTATAACATTCGCGGAATCGTCGGTCACTTCCGAATTAAGAAGGATAATTCTGTCATTTAAGAGCCGCGAAAAAATATCATATGAACGCTCGCCGTGTCCGGTCTGCTCAATTACGTATGGAATGTAATTCATCTTTGACACCAAATCTTTCGGAAATTACGATACATACTATTGTACCCAAAATTTTGTTAAAATATACTATAAACTCGCCGCAAATTTATGGAGGCATAGTTTTGACTATACGCGTCATCCCTGCATTTGTCAGATTATTACAGCTGAATCCTTAACAATTTTCGACGCTTCCGCACACATAAGGTCAAGTTTCAGAACCTTCTTGTTAACAACGGCGCGAACCTTATCAACCGACATTCTGTAGCTTGCAGCCATCTTCGCCAGTTCTTCTTCGACCTGTTCGTCCGTAATCTGAACATCTTCGAGTTTCGCGATATGTTCAAGCGCCAAACGAAGCTTAACCTGTGTTTCAGCCTTTTCGCGGTTGCCTGCGCGGAGCGATTCGATTGAATTCCCGGTAAATGCGCAGTACGTGTCAAGGTCAAAACCTTGCATCTGAACGCGATACTCGAATTCCTTCATATAATCGTCGATTTTTTGCTCGATCATAACCTCGGGAATTTCCGACTTTACCTGAACGGCAATTACTTTGAAAATCTCGTCTTCAACCCTTGCATCAGCCTCTTGTTCAGCGGCTTCAAGGCGTTTTGTCTTAATGTCAGCCTTAAGTTCGTCAAGGTCGTTAAAATCCGAAATATCCTTCACGAAATCATCGTCAAGCTCAGGCAGTTCCTCGGTTTGAACCTCGTGAACAACTATTTCAAAAACCGCCGGCTGCCCTGCAAGCTCGGTCATCTGGTAATTTTCAGGGAAAGTAACGTCAATATTGAAGGTGTCGCCGGGATTTTTGCCGACACATTGCTCTTCAAAACCGGGAATAAACATAGAAGAGCCGAGCTTAAGCGAATATTTCGTCTCTGAGCCGCCGTCGAACGGCACACCGTCTTTATAACCTGTGAAATCGATTACAATAGTGTCACCCATCTGTGACGGGCGGTCCTCAACGGTAATAATCCTCGCACTCTTGCGGCGAAGTTCGTCAAGTTCGGCGTCAATATCAGCATCGGTAACGGGTTCAACAGTCCGCTGTACGGAAATGCCTTTGTAATTGATGTCGTAAACCTCAGGCTTCGCGAAACCTGTAAGCTTAAATTTAACGCCGACAAGCTTCCCGATCTCCTCAACATCGACCTCCGGGGGAGCCACAAGCTCAACTTCCGAAGTCATCATAGCAGGGTTAACCTCCTCGCGGATAAGGACATTCACGGCATCCTCATAAAAACACTGTTCGCCGTAAATCTTCTCAATCATCTTGCGGGGCGCTTTGCCCTTGCGGAAACCGTTAATCTGGATCCTGCGGCGAGCCTTAACGTACGCGTCATTAACAGCTTTTTCAAACCTTTCCGGCTTCACGTCAATGATGAACTCATATTTATTGGTATCAACTTTGTTCGTTTCAACTAATCCCATTGAAAACGTCCTCTCATATCTCTACATACCTAAAAAACAGATATGTTAAAATTACTTAATTTGTAATGTCTCATACAATATGATTATAACATAATATTTCGCGTTTGACCATAGTTATTTTAATTTTTCCCCGTTTTGCACAAATTAAACCACTAATACTGGCTTAAATTGCACAAAATCAGCTGATATCAGATGGAATTTTACACCATTATATTCGTCATTGTATGAATATTTAATGTCGTCACCGTGTAGATGCCCGTAGTAACAATCGCTTACATTATTGTCGGTGAGAATATTAATAATTTCCTCAGCTACCAATAAACTTCCGTTTTCGTATATAATCGGAGGAAAATGCATAAAAACAATCGGTTTTGCCGACCTATCCGCAGACTCAATGCTGCGCTTAAGCCGTATTACATTGCGTGAATTTATCTTCTCGTTTTGATTGTTAAGCGTTAAGTCAACGCCGGTGCACCCGCAAATTGCGAAGTTTTCATATGAAAAGCTGTTGTTTCGCAAGAAATTTAGCGATAATGATGGAAATTCAGCAAACATTTTGTGCATTTGCCCAGATTTTTTCCACCACAAGTCATGATTTCCCTTTATCAGAACTTTTCTGCCCGGCAGATTATTTAAAAGATGGAAAGAGCTTAAATCGTCTGTTACATTTACAGCCCATGCAATATCCCCGGGAATTACGACGGTATCTTCATTCGTTATAAGGTTATTCCAGTTTTCAGTAATCTTTTCGATATAGAATTCCCAGCCGACATACTTATCCATACGTCCGGCAGGATCAGACGTCAGATGAAGGTCTGCAATTGTATACAAACTCATTTTAAGCCCCAATCCCCCGAGAACGCGGTACAAATAGGTTTGAGAAGCGTACTCTCACGATATCAGCTTCTCTAAAACATATTCCGGCAGGAGATCCGGCGTTCTTGAATAGGTAAACCTGACCTTTTTAGTCCTCAGCTCGGCGATTTTTTCGGGTATCGGTTCACCTGTTATCTCGTTAAGCCGCTTTGCTGCCTCGAAGTCACTGACAGCGGTCTCACCGAAGGCGGAAAGAATCGCGGCGGAAAACTTATAGGGGTTTGCGGTTGAGGCAATCACAGTCGGCGTAAAATCGTGCGTTTTTTCCCTGTAATCGTTATAAACCCTTACCGCCACTGCCGTGTGCGTGTCGCAAAGGTAGGAACATTTATCGAAAGTTTCTTTAATCTGCTCCTTGGTCTCCTTGTCATCGCAATATCCGGCAACGAAATCTGCCTTTAGCTTCATGAAAACGTTTTCATCAATCGCAAATTTACCGTTTTCGTTAAGCGCGGAGTAAATTTCGGTGATTTTTCCGCTGTCGTTCCCGCAAAGATGATAAAGGAGTCTTTCGAGATTGCTTGAAATGAGGATGTCCATTGACGGGCTGATTGTCGTAATAAACTCACGGTTTTTGTCGTAAATGCCGGTATTTATAAAATCTGTAAGAATATTGTTTTCGTTAGAAGCGCAGATTAGCTTGTTAACAGGAATCCCCATCTGTTTCGCGTAATAGGCGGCAAGAATGTTCCCGAAATTCCCGGTCGGAACACAGATGTTAATCTTTTCGCCCATTTTCACGGTGCCATTTTTCACCGCATCAACATAAGCCGAAATGTAATAAACCACCTGCGGTATGAGTCTGCCGAGGTTTATCGAGTTCGCACTCGAGAACATTTTCCCATTATTTTTCGCCTTTTCGGTGATAATTTTATCGGTGAAAATCTTCTTAACCGCAGTTTGGCAATCGTCGAAATTTCCGGTGACAGCGCATACAAGAACATTGCTTCCGTTTTGCGTTGCCATTTGTAATTTTTGAATCTCGCTCACACCGTTCTCGGGGTAAAAAACAGCGATTTCAATGCCCGGTGCATCAGCAAAGCCCTCCAGAGCGGCTTTCCCCGTGTCGCCGGAAGTTGCAGTCAAAATGATTATCTCATCTGAATTATCAATCTTTTTCATTGACGTTGTCATAAGAAACGGCAGAATTTGGAGTGCCATATCCTTAAACGCAGACGTAGGACCGTGCCAGAGTTCCAAAATTTGCGCGTCTCCGACCTCAACAATCTTCGCCACTTCGGGGACATCGAAATTATCCCCATATGCTGCCCGAACACAATATGAAATCTCTTCCTGCGTAAAATCGGTAAAAAACTTCGTGAAAACGATTTCAGCACGTTCGCTGTAGCTTAAGTTTTCCATCATCTTGAGTTCGGACTCGGATATCCCCGGCAATGAAGACGGCACAAAAAGTCCGCCCTCTTCTGATATTCCCTTGACGATTGCCTTAGCCGCGGGTATTTTTACAGTGTTATTTCGTGTACTTTCGTAAAGCATCTAATCACCTTTCGTGAACGCTGATTTTAAGTAGCTTAGCTTACATTTGCCGTCCGGGTAAACCGTTATAACCGAGACGTCAAACCGATATGTAAAATCATTGCTGTATCTCGAATGAGTGTATATCCATCTCTCGGCGGTCTTTATAATATGCCGCCTTTTCCATTTGTCGATGGACTCGAGGGCTGTTCCGTATTGATATTCGTGCGAAAAATGTCTTGTCTTAACTTCCGTGAAAACGATTACATCATATCGTCTCGCGATAATATCAATTTCGCCGCCGCGTATCCTGTAATTCCTGTCCAGTATTTCAAACCCGTATTTCGTTAAAAATCGTGCGGTTAATTCTTCGCCATACCTGCCAAGCTCGTGATTTTCTGCCATTTTTCTACCTATAATGAAATAATCTTTTTTAAGAACGAGGGGCGGTGAATGGGGCAAATGCCGTATTTCTTTATCATTTCGCGGTGTTCTGCCGTGCCATATCCCTTATGTTTTGCGAAGCCGTATTCGGGATAAGCGGCGTCCATTTCCGCCATGTACCTGTCCCTGCTGACCTTTGCGATAATAGAAGCCGCCGCTATTGAAGCCGAGAGGGCATCGCCCTTTACTATAGTTTTCGACGGTGACGACAGAATCGGCGACTTGTTTCCGTCTGTGTAAACGATTTCATACGGACATTTAATTGCGTCAACAGCCCTTTTCATCGCGAGCATAGATGCATTAAGAATGTTAATCTTTTCGATTTCGTCTACAGAAGCTACGCCTATACTGTATGTAATCGTTTTCATACAAATTTCATCAAAGAGCTTTTCTCTCTTTTTCTCAGACAATTTTTTACTGTCATTTATTCCGTCAATTACAATATCGTCCGATAAAATAACCGCCGCCGCGTATACATCCCCTGCAAGAGGACCTCTGCCGGCTTCGTCCACACCGACTATAACTTTTACATTATCTCGTTTTCTTAAATAGTCGTCATATTCATATAGATTCATATTATTCCATATTTAGGGATAAAGATTCGATATTATTCACGCCGGTTTTTCAAGAGATATACAGCCGAGCTTACAAGCTCTGAATTCGTCCAGCACCATAATTGCCGCGCGTTCAATATCGAGTTCGTTTCCGCGAAGCTTAAACCCTCTTTTTTCGGCTATTAAATTTAGTATGCTAAAACCGTCATTTTCATCCGGAATATTGATAGAGTAACGCGTTAAAATGTTGTTCCTGTAGTCAGGTAATAGCGTTTCTAAAAGCTTTGACGCGAGTGAGAGCGTGTCAATGACGTCATCTTTTACGGCACCCGTGAATGCAAGCTTAAGCGCAACATCGCTTTCCTCAAATTTCGGCGACAATATCCCGGGAATGTCGAGCAATTCGCAATCGCTTGAAATTCGCACCCATTGTTTGTCCCGTGTAACGCCCGGTCTGTCCTCAACATTTGCCTTCTTTTGTCCGGCAAGTTTGTTTATTAAGGCACTTTTACCAACATTAGGTATTCCAACTATCATAACATGGATAGTTTTGTTAACCATACCTCGTTCAATGTTCCGGTTAATCTTGTCAGAAAGAACTTTTTTTACAGCCGGAACAACGTTATTAACGCCGTTTCCGGATTTACAGTCGGTAAAAACAGACTGTAAACCTATTTTGTCAAGATGCTTTTTCCATTCTTTGTTAACATTTCCGTCCGCCAAATCAGATTTATTTATAACCAAAAGCCTTGGTTTTCCTTCAATAATCGTACTCAAATAAGGGTTTCGGCTCGATGAAATTACCCGTGCGTCAACCACTTCAATGACAGCATCAACAAGCGGTAATGATTTTTTAATCATCCGCTCTGTTTTTTTCATATGCCCGGGGAACCATTGGATTGAAGGCGTTTCGGTCATTTAATAAGTTAACTCAATTTCTATCAATGCTAAGCCGTTAATTGACTGTACCCATCTTTGTAAATGGATAAATTCGGAATATTACTTTTCCGTAAATGTCATTGTCGTTTATGAAGCCAACCCTGCTGTCGCGGCTGTCAGTGGAATTCATGCGGTTATCGCCCATTACAAAAACGCTGTTTTCGGGAACAACAAGCGGGTAAGTTTGACCGCCTTCGTCGCGAAGTGTATCGGCTAAAATGTAGTTTTCTTCCAATACAGTTCCGTCAACCGTAACCTTCCCGGTAACAAAATCAATATCGAGGGTCTGCCCGGCGGTCGCAATAACGCGCTTAACGATGAATTTTCCAAGCCCTTCGCTGTCAACAACAACGATGTCGCCTTGAGCCGGCGTGAAGCCAATGTCAGTGAAGATGAGCCTGTCGCCGTCGTGGAGCGTAGGTTCCATTGATTTTCCGTCAACTACAGCCGGTCGAAGAAGGAATATTAATACAATTATGACAAGCATTAGTGCTGTCAAAAAGGCTTCCAACCACTCAAAAATCTCACGTGCAAAACCGCGGTCTTGTTGGTTTTCGTTTTCAGAGTTACCAATATCAGCTGCTGCCATAATATCACTCCACTTATATTATTATACAAACAGGAGTCAACGCAAATTGCCGTTGCTCCTGCTTATCATATCCCCGCCGGAAGTCAGTTTTAGCGAATAACTTCTTTAACCTTAGCGGCTTTACCAACTCTATCACGAAGATAATAAAGCTTAGCGCGTCTGATTTTACCGTGTCTTACAACCTGAACTTTGTCAATTACCGGCGAATGAACGGGGAAAACCCTTTCAACACCGACGCCGTGTGCAAGCCGTCTTACGGTGAAGGTCTCGGAAATTCCGCCGTGTTGACGGGCAATAACGGTACCTTCAAAAATCTGGATTCTGAATTTTTCTCCCTCTTTTATGCGTACGTGAACCTTAACAGTGTCTCCGACGTCGAACACAGGGGGATTTTCTTTTAAGCTGCTTTGTGAAATGAGCAAAAGTGCGTTTTTCATGAGTTTCCTCCATATTATTACATTCATTACACGAAAAATTCTGTGCAAGCGGAATGATTCAAGATTCATACTATATATAAATCTTCTCGCAAGTTAAGACTTGCGGCAGAAAATTGCGACAAGCAATTTACAGTTAATTATACCATAATAGCAGCAAAAATGCAACTGCTAATTAGAAATTATAATAAATTTTACGATTTAGACAAAAGAATACCCTATTTACGGTAAAAATTCTATGCGTTTTGCATAAAACTCGTTCGGGTTCAGTTTACAAAAATCAGAGAAAGCTTTTATGAAAACGTTTACATTGACATTGGACACTTCTCCGACCGGCAAAATAACCTTGAGGTTTTTCTCAGAAATAAGCTCAACAGACCTCAACAATGGTTTAAGATCGAAAGTAATGTCTCCTCTTTTTTTTGAAAATTTCGTCGCTTTTATGAAATCTTGAGCAAGAAAACGTTGCAACGTTTCAAACGTAATAGCGTCCGGCAATTCAATGTCATAAACGGCATAACTATCCTGAGGAAAATCTCCCGATAATATTTTGCGTACTTCTATTCCATCAGCTAAAACGCTGTTTAGCCTTTTCATGTAATCGTTTACATCATCAAACTCCACATATGTTTTAATGTCTAAAATCTCATTTTCGCCGCCAACACCGAGCGAAAGCGGATATGGAAAGACCAAAAGCGGTCGCTTTGTAAACCCCTCTGTGTAGTAAATCGGCGTACTTGAACGTCTGAATGCACGCGTAAAAGTTCTCATGACGTCCAAATGGGATATATATACAGTGGTTTTCGTTTTGGAAAATATTATCCGATATGAAAATTTATTCAACATCTTTACACCGATTCATTTTATGAATGTTACACTTTTTGCCAAGCCCGCATTTTGAACACGCCTCTCTGCAATTCGGCGTAGTAACCCCACATTTTGCCTTTTCCCATTCGTTCCAGAGAAAATCCTTATCAATGAAAAAATTGAGGTGGTCCCACGGGAAAATGTAATCACGATCGTATTCACGATTTACATAGTCATGCGGATTAATGTCATTTTCTTCAAATGCTTCCACCCACGAATTCCATTTAAAATGATCGTCCCAACCGTCAAATTTGCTACCTTTTTTCCAAGCAGTATAAATGACACTTGAAAGTTTTCGGTCACCTCTTGCAAAAACTGCTTCGAGGAAACTCATCCGATAATCATTATAACTAACATCTATCTTCCGATTTTTTCTTACTGCGTCCTTTAACAGCTGCTGTTTGTGCCTGATTTCTTCTTCGCTTGCTTGCGGCGCAAACTGAAACGGCGTAAATGGTTTTGGAATGAAAGTAGAGGCGCTGATGCTAATGTGCGGCGGTTTTGAATTCGCGAAATGCTCACTTTTTGCTATACTATTATAAAGGCTTAAAATTCGTTCAGACAGCTTTGCAATTTCAATAACATCTTCGTCGGTTTCTGTCGGCAGCCCTAACATAAAGTATAATTTAATATTACTAATACCATACGTAAATGCAGATTCGCAAGCTTTGAAAATATCTTCTTCGCTGATATTTTTATTAATAACGTCTCGAAGCCTTTGTGTGCCGGCTTCCGGGGCAAAAGTTAAACCGCTTTTTCGCACCTTCATCAGCTCGGCTATGAGTTCGTCCGAGAAGCTGTCAATTCTCATTGACGGCAGCGACATCCCGATATTATTACTCTCTGTATATTCATTAAGCGCGTGAAGAAGCTCCTCAATCTTCGAGTAATCAGCAGTGCTTAACGAAGAGAGCGATACCGTTTCATAACCCGTAAAATCACAAAGCGATTTCACTTGTTTATCAATTGTGGGTATATCTTTTTCGCGATATGGTCTGTAAATATACCCCGCCTGACAGAATCGACAACCGCGAATACATCCCCTAATAACCTCTTCTACGGCTCTGTCATGTACGATTTCATTAAATGGAACTATCGTCTCTTTAGGGTAATACGAACTATTGATATCGGATATTATCCTCTTTTCCGGAAGTAATTTGTCGCTAATGCACATATTATTAGTCATATTTTCGTCATTTGCTACAGATTTATTGCAATATACGCCGTTTATCTTTGATACAGCATTAAGAAAATCCGAACGTAAGTTGTCGATTCCGTTATTTTTGATTTCTTTATATAAATCCAATATTTCAAGGGTAACTTCTTCACCTTCGCCAAGTACAAAAAAATCAAAGAAATCAAAAAGCGGTTCCGGATTACAGCAACAAGGTCCGCCGGCGATAATAATCGGGTCGCCTTCTTTTCGATCTTTGGCATGTATCGGCACGCCCGCCAAATCGAGCATATTGATAATATTCGTATAGCTAAGCTCGTATTGGAGCGTAAAGCCGATGAAATCGAAATCCTTTATGTCGTCATAGCTTTCAAGCCCATAAAGCTTGATATTCTGCTCGCGCATTAGAGCTTCGTAATCTTCCGATGGTGCAAAAGCCCGTTCACACCAAAAATCCTCACGTTTATTTATAAGACCGTATAAAATCCGCAGCCCAAGATGGGACATTCCGATTTCATACGTATCAGGGAAACAAAAAGCAAACCTCACGTTGATTTTGCTTATATCTTTTACCACAGATCCGTATTCTCCGCCAAGGTATTTTGCCGGTGACTTTACAGAGAGTATATTTTTCTTCAGGTCATTAAACTTCATATTTAAATGATGATAGCAAATACTTTTCGTAAATTCGCTTTACTATCACTAATCCTCAAATTTTCTTATTATGATGAATGTAATCGGAATTAAGTAAATCCCGAAGTCTCGATTCCCTACCATTAGTATTGCAAAAATGAGTATTACAAATAGTAATATGTCAACGATATTAAGCAATTTGTTATAAGATCCGATATTTGAAAGCGGCACATTTCGCGCTAACAGAAGTTCGCGTATCTGAAAACCGTCGAATCCATTAAGCGGCAAAAAGTTAAACACGGCGATTGTAAGGTTAATTATTCCAAACAGTTTGTATTCAGTATTTTGCGATAAAAACGCGAACAACGAAATAAACAAATTCACGATAATACCGGATGATAAAATGAATATTTCATTATTATATGTAAGATTTTTCGTTTCTAACTTTTTAATACAAAATCCGGTACATGAAAAAGAGAATTTTTTAATCCGAACTTTACATATTTTGCAAGCAATAAAGTGTCCGATTTCATGAAGCAGGCATCCTGCTAAATTCAAGAAAACAATGTTTTTCTCTCGCAGTAAGATCATCACCGCAATTAATGCAAAGAACGAAAAATTGAATGTTAAATTTGTTGATTTTGTTTGAAAACTGATCATATTATATAGGTATACCTTAATTTAACAAATATTAAAATATACTATTTAACAAATCTGATTAGAACATTAGAAGACGATTACATAAACTATACAAATAGTATAGTTTTGTCTATCATTTTAAACCTAAACACCTGATAATCGAGCCTCTTGGGATAAGATTAGTTCCAATTGTCTTTTGTTGAAATTCTGTTTTTTCAATATTTTTATCTATTTCATTTCCCTCAATATATTTAAAACTGAAAACCATTTTCGCGTGTTTTGTATCAGGAATACTCATACCATTTTCATCATATAGGTCACCGATCTTTATAGGTATAAATATACTATTAGTATACCTATACGCATTGGGAATAACAATTTCAGCGTCTGTGTTTGGGAATATTTTGTTACGCTGCTCGCAGTATAACATACCGTCTTTGTGTTCAATCACAACTGCCGCTATGTCATATTCGCGAATATAACCCCCGTCTTCGAGATACTGATTTGGTGTTGTGAAGTAAAAGCCTGTGCCGTATGGTCGATGACTTACTTTGTCTAATTCTTTATTTAAGTCGTTAATAATTTGTGAATTTGGGAAATAATTTGACGTTTCCAACAAATTAATTGCGCTTTTATATGCATTTGTTACAATAGAAACATAATATAATGATTTTGCGCGGCCTTCAATCTTGAAGGAGGTTACACCGGCTGAAAACAATTTGTCAAGATAAGGCAGCATATTCAGATCGTTTGCGTTTAATATATAGCTACCTTTTTCGTCATTTTCGATTGGAAAATATTGCCCCGGACGTTTTTCTTCCATCAGAGTATACTTCCAACGGCAGGATTGAGCGCATACGCCGCGATTCGCATCACGCCCGGTTAAATATTCCGAAAGCAAACACCGCCCCGAATACGACACACACATACTCCCGTGAACGAAACATTCAAGCTCTAATCCTGCGGGCGTTTTCGCCCTGATTTCCGATATTTCGTCAAGCGACAGTTCTCTGGCCAAAACAACGCGCGAAACGCCCATATCATAAAGGGTTGCGGCGGTTTGATAGTTGACGATACCCGTTTGGGTTGACATATGGATTTCCATATCGGGAAGCTGCTTTTTTGCGATGGATAAAAGCCCCAGATCCGAGATAATGAGGGCGTCAATCCCTATGTCAGCCGCATAATCTATATACTCCGCGAACTCCGTAACCTCGGAATTTCGCGGAAGCGTATTGCAAGTTAAATAGACTTTAACGCCATTTTTGTGGGCAAATTCAACATCAGCCGCAAGGGATTCTCTGTCGAAATTCGGCGGTGTGCTGCGCATTGAAAACTGCGAAGTGCCGACATATACGGCATCCGCGCCGTATAGCACAGCAAATCTCAATCTTTCGGAGTCTCCTGCCGGTGACAGAAGCTCAATCTTTTTTGAATTCATTATTAAGCCAATCCTGCAATAATCAAGTTTTCTTCATGCTCTGCCAAAGTCTCTGCGTAATAAACCTCGCCGGTATCAATATTTGCGCAAAAGAAGTAATAATCGGTCTCGGAAGGGTAAAGGACCGCAGTTATCGCCTCAAGTCCGGGATTACAGATTGCTCCCGGCGGCAGACCCGCGCCCTCATAGGTATCGTATGCGTTGAACATTTCGTCGGCTTGCAAGTCGATATTCGGCATAATCACGTTGTTGACGTACTTTGTTGTCGGGTCAGACTGCAATAAAGGAAATTCATCGGCGTTGTTGAGCCTGTTCCAGAAGACCGATGCGACGTTTTTCATGTCATTTACGTTCCCGGCTTCCGCCTGTACGATTGACGCAAAAGTTATGGTTTCGTCAAGTGAAAGCCCCATATCTTCCATTCGTTGGTAATAATCGGGCGTAATTTTACTGTTAAAGTTACGATAAATCTTCTTTACTATTGATTCGACATCCTCATCGCTGTAAAAACGGTACGTGTCGGGGAAGCAATACCCTTCCATTTTGTAAAATTTTAGCGTACTTGTCTTAACCAGTGACTCAAAATCAAACCCAAAATTCTCGGAATTAAAGGTTCGGATGAAGTCGTTTTCATCGCAAATGTCGGCTGAGTCAAGAATTTTCGCGGCTTCAAGGAGCGTTATTCCCTCCGGGAAAGTTATGTCAACCGCCTCGCGTTCTTCGGTTATCGCCAATGATTGGAGTTCGTCCGCAATCTCGCCGTAAGTCATGTTTGCGGCGAATTCGTGCGCGCCCGGAACTATCGTTTTTAGTCCCCTGACTCTGGCAAAAAATAGGAACAAATCGCGATTGACAATTATTCCCTCGTCCATGAAAATGTCCGCAATTCTACTCATAGACGCGGTTTCAGGCACTTCAACGACAATCTTTGTATCAGGTTTTCCAATTCCCATAATTTCTCTGCCGGTATTTATCAAAAACCCCGCGCAAAGAAACGCCGCCGAAACGATTAGAGCAGTGACACTTATGCTGAAAATGAGATGACCGACGGTTCTTTTGCCGCGCCTGCGCCTTTTATAGGTAGTGTAATCCTCTTCAATGTCCGTCTCAGACTGGGTTTCATCCTCTGCTTCCTCCGTCTTTTCAATCTTGTCCATGTTCTTAAGAAGCGCCTCATAGAGCGCCTTTTTTTCGTCGTTAAGCGCAGGCAGAGAGTCAGAATCATCAGGAATTTTCGGTAAATCTTCTTCGTTTCTCGCTGAAAAATCCTCATAAACAGATGAATTTTCGGTATTTCCCAAACGTAATTCAATGGTATCTTCGCTTGTTGCGATAGACTCAGCTATAGAATCGACATTTTCTGTCGGTTTTATAGCACCATCTTTATCCGGCGCTTCTGGTAATTCTGTTTCGGAAACGTTATCTTCCTTCTTTTTAAGAAGAGAATTAAGTATTTCGTTCCATCTGCTCATTTATATAAAAAACCTTTCGCTGTAGTTCCTTGGTTTATACACTTCTTCTTCGGTAATTATCATATCTGCGGAGATATCGTGATCGAATTTTGGCAAACATTTTGTGACTAATGACGAAAATATACCGCATACGAGAAATATTTTGTCGATTTCCACATTTTCTTTTCGGATTAGTTCTGAAAAGTATCTATCGTAAAATCCTTTTCCGTAGCCCAACCGCGTTCCGTTTATGTCAGCAGATAATGCCGGTACTATGCATATACTATTATAACTCATGGAAGCTTCAAAAACTTCTTCATCGGGAGTTCTTTGCGGTTCGGGAATGTTATATTTCCCGGTAGCTTTCAATTCTGATATACCTTCAATCCGTACGAATTCCATGTTGTCGCCGCAAATCCTCGGGCAAAACACTCGTTTTCCGTCGGACAACGCACGGTTTATAAGCTCGGAGGTTGATGGTTCGCTGCCGATTGATGCATATGCTAAAACGCAATTTGAACTCTTATATTCATCGGTACTGTATAATTTTTCCCATATACTGCGAGTATAATTTTCTTGCTGTTTTGTACTCAAACCGTTCCTTATATTGAGACAGATTTTGCGGATTTCGGTTTTGCTTAAATTATTCAATAGTTCTAACATAAATTTACCGGTTATACTTATCCCTGATTAAGATGCAGGCATCTTAATCGCCGGCGATTTCGCCGGCAGCTCGCCTTCGGCGAGCTGGAATCGTCATGAATAATCCAAAACGGCTACGCCGTTTCACGAAGCAAAGCTTCGTGAAGATAAAAAACATTTCGAATGTTTTTTATCCGGGATTAGTATTACGGTGTTTGCATAGCTTTGGCGATTTTTTCGGCTGTTTCTTGTCCCTTAAGGACCTTAACAAGCTCAAACCCAAACAGAGACGCGACTCCTGCGCCTTTTGCGGTTACAATCTTCCCGTCAGTAACAACGCTTTCGCCGGTAGCCTCCGCGCCGATGAGTTCCTGCTCGTAGCCCGGGAAGCAGGTTGCTTTTTTGCCGGTAAGCAGCCCTGCCGCCCCCAAAATTTTCGGAGCAGCGCATATCGCGGAAATATACTTATTGTTATCTGACGCGAATTTCAACGCTTTGTTTACAATATCGTCTTTTTGAAGGTTGTCTGCACCCGGCAAACCGCCCGGAAGAACGACCATTTCTAAATCGTCGTCAAGCTTTATTTCACCTGCCGTAATGTCCGCCGTAATCATAATTCCGTGCGAACCCGTTACCGTCTTCCCAGTTACGCCCACAGTCTGCACAGAAACCCCGGCGCGGCGCAGAATATCAATCGGACTTATCGCTTCAATCTCCTCAAAGCCGTCCGCCAAAAACACATATACCATAATTTTACTCCTAAAAGAAATTCGTCTATTTATATTGTAACACATTTCCGCGAGAAAGGCAATTAAATTTTCGTGAAATTTAAGCAATAAATCACGTTTTGTACGATAAATATATATAAATTGTAAATTATATTTACTTTTTGAAAATTCTCTTGACATTTTTAATATAATATGTTATACTTAATATGTCATTAAACTGGATTAATTTGATAGGGGTGCGTTATGTCAATATGGTGGAACAGTATGCCTATAATTTCCCAAGTCATGCTTTGTATAGCTATTCCCTCAACGATACTGTTAATTATACAGTTAGTATTAAATTTTACCGGCGGCGATTCTGATGAACTGCCGGATGGCGATGTTGATATTACAGATAGTATAATTGATGCACCCGATGTTGACAATATCGGCGAAATTGACGATATTCGCGATGCGGATTTATCGAGCGATTCCGAGCTTAACATTGCCGGGATTTTCACCTTCCGCGGAATTGTTGCCTTTTTCGCAAGCTTTTCTTGGTCTGTTCTTGCGATTTATTCAGCCGGAGTATTCGCTCCGATCGCACTCCTCATTGGTTTTGCGGTCGGTGTTGCAATGATGGTTACCGTTGCGAAAATTGTACAATTACTCCTTAAACTCTCGGAAAGCGGCACTGTTAAATTTTCGGATGCAATCGGAAAGGTCGGCGAGGTTTACATTCCCATCCCCCCGGCACGCACAGGCGACGGAAAAGTTATCGTTAAATTTAGCGGGGCAGAACGTGAATGTGCCGCGCAAACCCTGTCTGACACTGCAATTGTGACCGGTTCAAAAATTGTCGTTTCCGGCTTTTCAAACGAAACTTTAATCGTTGAAGCAGTAAATTAGCCGCCTTGCAAAGCGGTACTATTATAAAAGAGGAGCTTATCATGTACCAAATTATAGCAATAGCAGTTCTCGTTGTCATCGTTTTCTCGGCTTTCATGGCGATCCTCTCGCGTTACCGCAAATGCCCTTCCGACAAAGTGCTGGTCATCTACGGCAAGGTGGGGCGTGATTCCGACGGTTCGACACGTTCCGCTCGCTGTATTCACGGCGGCGCGGCGTTCATCGTTCCGGTTATCCAGTCGTACCAATATATGGATTTAACACCGATTTCGATGAACGTTGACCTGCGTAACGCCCTCTCGAAGCAAAATATCCGCGTTGACGTTCCCTCGCGTTTCACCGTCGGGATTTCAACCGAGCCTTCGGTTATGCAAAATGCCGCCGAACGCTTACTGGGACTCAAGATGGCAGAGGTTCAAGAGCTTGCCCGCGACATTATTTTCGGTCAACTTCGCCTCGTCGTTGCCACAATGGACATCGAAGAAATTAACTCCGACCGCGACAAATTCCTTGCCGCTGTTTCCGCAAACGTTGAAAATGAACTTAAAAAAATCGGTTTGCGCCTCATAAATGTCAATGTTACTGACATTAACGACGAATCCGGCTACATCGAAGCTCTCGGTAAAGAAGCTGCCGCGAAGGCTATTAACGACGCGAAAAAATCCGTAGCCGAAAAAGACCGCGACGGTGAAATCGGTCAAGCCGAAGCCCACCGCGACCAGCGTATCCGCGTTTCCGAGGCAAATGCCCTTGCAATCAAGGGCGAAAACGACTCGAAAATTGAAGTCTCTCGCTCCGAAGCAAAACGCCGCGAACAAGAGGCAGAAGCCCTCAAAATCGCCATGGCTGCCGAGGCTGTTCAACAAGCCCGCGCAAAAGCCGAAGCCTACAAAGCCCAGCAAGAAGCCGAACTCGTTCGCTTCGAGCTAGAAAAAACCCGCGGTCAAGCCGATGTAATCGCCAAAGCCCAAATCTCCAAAGAACAAGCCGAAATCGAAGCCGAAGCCGATGCCTCCGTTCTCCGCCGCAAAGCCCAAGGTGAGGCAGACGCAATCTACGCCAAGCTCGAAGCCCAAGCCCGCGGCTCCCGCGAAATCCTCGAAAAACAAGCCGAAGGTATGGCGAAACTTATCGAAGTTTCCGGCGATGCCAACTCCGCCGTTAAACTCATAATCGCCGACAAGTTAGAAGACCTCACCCGCATCCAAGTAGAAGCCATCAAGAACATAAAAATCGACAAAGTTACAGTTTGGGACAGCGGTCAAGGCACCTCCGAAGACGGCAAAACTTCGACCGCCGGCTTCCTCTCCGGTATGCTCAAATCCGTACCCCCTCTCTCCGACCTCTTTAACCAATCCGGCATGGAACTCCCGGAACTTCTTGGTAAAAAGGTCGATGAATAACTAACATACACAAAACCGCCGCTGTCAATCACAACAGCGGCGGTTCGATTTATATGCTTTATCCCATTACAACAATTACTTCGTGAGTGCCTGCTTGCGGCGGGATTACGTTGCCTTCGATTGCTTTTCCGTCTACCGTTACCGACTTCACGCCTTTGTTGACGTGGGCGGGGTTTTCGATTTTGATGTTGTAGACTGCGTTTCGGAAGGTTCTTGAGATGCTGTAACCGTCCCAGTCACGCGGGATTGCCGGGTCAACCTTTAAGCCTTCGTAGTCGGGGATTATGCCGAGGATATATTGGGAGATTGCGACGAAATTCCACGCGGCGGTGCCTGTGAGCCACGAGTTTTTCGCTTCGCCGTGGCGTTTCGCGTCTTTTCCGGCAACCATTTGAGCGTAAACGTACGGCTCGGTGCGGTGGATTTCGGAGATGTCTTCGAGGAAGGCGGGAGCGATTTTCGAGTAGTATTCGTAAGCCATATCGCCGCGGCCGGCAACGGCTTCCGCACAGACAATCCATGCGTTGTTGTGGCAGAATATTCCTGCGTTTTCCTTGTAACCTGCGGGATAGGTCGAAATTTCGCCGTATTCGATATAGTATTTGGTAAATGCGGGATTATTTAACACAAGCCCGTACTTTGTATCGAGGTATTTTTTAACGGAATCGAGGGTTTTAATGTCGTCGCCGGTTTCCTTGCCAAGCCCCGACATAACGCACCAACCCTGCGGCTCGATAAAGATTTTGCCCTCGGCGTTCTCCTTGCTGCCAACTTTCTTGCCGTTGTCGTCGTACGCCCGCAAGAACCATTCGCCGTCATAGCCGTATTTCATAATCAGGTCGCGCATCTTGTCAATCTCAGCCTGAGCCTTGTCTGCGTCTGCGTTTAAGCCCTTTAGGCGGCAGAGCTTGACATATTCGGGACCGATTGAGGTAAACATACCCGCGATCATGACCGATTCGGCAACCTTGCCGTCTTTAGACGTGGTAATCTGGAAGCTCTGCCCGGGGGTGTCGGAGAAGCAGTTCAGGTTAAGGCAATCGTTCCAGTCGGCACGCCCGATAAGCGGCAAGCCATGCGGTCCGACGTTCTCGACAACGTGATAAAAGCTCCGTTTAAGGTGGTCAAGCAGAGGTTTTGATAAACTCTCGTCGTTTTTATACGGAACATTTTCGTCTAAGATTCCGAGGTCGCCGGTCTCCTTGATATAGGCGGCAGTTGACAGGATCATCCAGAGCGGATCATCGTTAAAGTTTGTGCCGGCTTCGTTGTTGCCCTTCTTTGTGAGGGGCTGATATTGGTGGTAGTTGCCGCCGTCCTCAAGCTGTGTTGCGGCGATATCGAGAATTCGCTCCCTTGCGCGTTCGGGAATTTGGTGTACAAAGCCCAAAATATCTTGGTTAGAGTCCCGGAAACCCATTCCGCGCCCGATTCCCGACTCAAAGTATGAAGCGGAACGGGAGAGGTTGAATGTTACCATACATTGGTATTGGTTCCATATATTAACCATGCGGTTAAGGTTTTCGTCTTTCGATTCAATGGTATATTTTGAGAGAAGCTTGTCCCAAGTATCCGCTAATTTAACGAGAGCTGCCTCCGCCTTCTCGGTTGTATCGTACTTCGAGAGCATTTCATAGGCGCGGGATTTGTTCATACTGCCGTCGGCGTTCCATTTTTCAGCCTTCGGGTTCTCGACATAGCCCAAGATGAAAACGAGTGATTTTGACTCGCCCGGAGCAAGTGTAATTTCCTTATAATGGGATGCAACAGGCGACCAGCCATCCGCAACGGAATTACGCGGCTTGCCATCCATAACGGTTTGCGGGTTGTGGAAGCCGTTATAAAGCCCCATAAAGGTTTCGCGGTCGGTGTCGAAGCCGTCCGCCATGTCGTTCACGCCGTAGAATGCGAAGTGGTTACGGCGTTCTTTGTATTCGGTTTTGTGGTAAATTATAGAGGATTTTTCACCGAATTCAAGTTCAACCTCACCGGTGTTGAAGTTTCTCTGGAAGTTTGTGGAATCGTCCTGTGCATCCCAAAGACACCACTCTAAAAATGACCATAACTTGAATGTTTTGGGGGTATTCCCCTCGTTAGTCAGCTTCATAAGCTGAACTTCGCCGGTGAAATCCTCGGGAACGAAGAATGTAACATTCGCGCGGAGGTTGTTTTTTACGCCGTCAATCACCGTGTAGCCCATGCCGTGGCGGCAAACATAGCTGTCAAGCTCCGTTTTCACGGGCGACCAGCCGGGGTTCCAGACGGTATCGCCGTCCTTGATGTAAAAATATCTGCCACCGACGTCTGTGGGGACGTTGTTGTAGCGATAGCGGGTAATTCTCGCGAGGCGGGCATCTTTATAGAAGCTGTAGCCGCCGGCGGTGTTTGAAATCAGGGAAAAGAACGCCTGTGTTCCGAGGTAATTTATCCAAGGATAGGGGGTTTTTGGATTTTTTATGACATATTCTTTATTTTTATCATCAAAATAACCGTATTTCATGTAAATTCCTCCGGTTTTTGCTCATAATTATATACATAAAATTACAGTTTTACCTGTTATAATATGTAAATTCAATTTGTTTTTATATTATAAATCTTGTGGTGTAAAACTATAATCTGCGGGAGAAGCAGTGCGAGGAGAACGCTGTAAACAGGAAGTTCAATTGCGGCTTTCGCAAGGCGGGTAAGGAACGCCGGGAGCGTCGGGGAGAGAGAGCCAACCCACATCAGCACCCCGGTATTTAGCAGTGCTGTTATAAAAATGCTGTCCGCCGCTCTTGCAATTACTGCAAAAACTGCTAAATTTTTGCCGGTACGCTCGAAAAGCAAAAACCCGTAGATAAGCCCGGTTAAGGCGGCTGTGACGGTGAGCTGCCAGATCGGCGCGTAGCTTGACAGAACGCAGCCTAAAAGGTCGCCGCAAACGCATAATAGTGCAGTCGGAAGCGGTCCGAACAACGCGCCGGTAATTGCGACAGCGATGAATGAGAGATTGAATTTGAAGGCATCGCCGACCTTTATTGTCATGTAATCGAGAACGATAAAAGTCGCAAGAAGCATCCCAAGAGTAACCAGATTTTGGACTGTGAATTTGAACTGAAAGTACCTTTTTATGCCAAGTGATTTTGTAAAGTCTGCCATAATAACGCCTCCGTTTATAATGGCTAAAACTGCCATAACGATGGGGCGTTATGAACATTTTCAGCGGAATGCGGAAAATGAATCGCACGAAACTTAAATCGTTTTCGTCAAAGCGGCAACTTCCCGTCCGCTCTGCACTACACAGGGATAACCGGGTTACCCAACGGGTACACCCCCTGTACGCTCATTTTCCTACTCTGTGTTCGGGAATCTGTCCTCTCGCACCTGTCCTCTCGCCTCTGTCCTCTGTTCTGTCTTCTGTCTTCTCGCCTCTGTCTTCTGTCTTCTCGCCTCTGTCCTCTGTTCTGTTAAAGGCTGATTTCGTCAGCGATGTGGTAGAGGTTCATGTCGAAGGGCTTCGTCATTTTCAGGGCTTCTTCGATATCGTAGTCGATTACAAAGCCGCCGCGTTCACCTACAACGCGCCTGCTTATGCCGTCGTCGAGGAGGTTGACTGCGTGATAACCCATTTGTGTGGCGGAAACTCTGTCGCGAAGGGTCGGATTGCCGCCGCGCTGAACGTGTCCGAGGTTTGTTGCGCGGGCTTCGACGCCCGTTGTTTCGGCGAGTTTTGCCGCAATTTCGTCGGCTGTAATTCCCTCAATATTACAAACGCCTTCCGAGACAACTACCATAAAATGGTGTTTACCCGTCGCTTGCATAGCCTTCATTTTGCCGACAATTTCGTCGAGGTTAAAATCGCGTTCCATTGTGATAATTGCCATTGCTCCGACGGCTGTACCGACGTTGAGGGCGATCCAGCCGGCCTTGTTGCCCATTACTTCGACGACAGAGCAGCGGTCATGGGACTGGATTGTGTCGCGAAGTTTGTCAGCCATTTCCATTGCCGTGTTCATTGCCGTGTCGTAGCCGATTGTGTAGTCTGTGCAGGCGATGTCGTTGTCGATTGTTCCGGGAACGCCGATGCAAGGCAACCCCGCTTTTGTGAGGTCAAGCGCGCCTCTGAAAGATCCGTCGCCGCCGATTACAACAAGCCCTTTAAGGAAAAGCGAGTCGCAGTTTTCCTTGCCCTTCACGACGTTGTCCCACTCCTTGAATTCAAGGCAGCGAGCCGTGCCGAGGATTGTTCCGCCGCAGTGAATTATATCCGAAACATCACGCGCCGAAAGCGACATATACTTGTTATAAAGAAGCCCGTTATAGCCCTTTAAGAAGCCGACAACCTCGTATCCTTTGGCAATTGCAGCCCTCGTCACGGCACGGATACAGGCATTCATGCCCGGCGCATCGCCGCCGCTTGTTAAGACTCCGATTCTATCCATTTTTCCCACCTATTTCATGCAACAATGGTATTTATAACCATATGCAGTATAACATATCATTACTCGTTACATTGTACATTATTTGCGTGGATTTGTCAAGTATTCATAATTTATTTAACGAAAATTTAACTGTAAGGTAAAATAAATTTAAGTTTTATCCGAAATCGGTGTGGGCTGGCAATTATTTGTCCACGAAAGGGAGCTTATTGAACACGGAATTATCCGAGAATCGGATATATCAACACCGCCGTCTTCGTCGATTTCAAAATCTTGCTGGAAAATCATGGTGTTTTTGTCGGCGGGGTTCGAGTGTCCCCCGTAACAGAAATTCCCGAGACTGTAAACGATATTTACACCGTTATAGTTTTCAACTTCACCCAAGACGTGCGTGTGAGAGCCGATTACAAGGTCTGCACCCGCATCAACCGCCGCGTGACCGAGATAAGTCTGCGTTTTCGTCGGGGTATATTGCCGCTCAACCCCCCAGTGAAAGCTGACTATTATAATATCGCATTTTAGTTTCGCCGAGGTAATTCGCTCTGTAATCTGTTCTGCGGTGTGGTCCCATTCGGTGAAGCCCAAAAACCCGAAAGTTACGCCCTGTTTTTCTATGTAATATTCGTCATCGTAACCGAAATATCCGATACCTGCGTTTTTTACCGTTGAAATTGTATCTGCTTTTCCCTGCGACAAAAAATCGTTGTGATGGTTATTCGCAACATTTACAACGTCAACGTTTCCGGCGGTTAATATGTCGATGTATTCCGGCTTTCCGCGGAAGAGAAAACTGCGGTTTTTGCGGCGGTTGTCGGAGGTTGTAAGCGTACCTTCAAGGTTAACGACGGTGATGTCGTCTTTATCGAAAATGTCCGCAACATTCGCCAAGTACCAATCGGGAGTATGTTCGCTGTAAGACTGCGCAAACCGCGATTCCCCCTGACTTTGAACGTCCCCGCCGAGAGTAAAATCCCCCGCCGCTGAGACGGTTATCTTTATCGGTGCGGGAGGCGTAATTGTTTTAGCGGACACGGTTTCGTTGTGCGGATTTTCGTACACGTTTTCCGTGTTGTACGCGGTTTCGGTGTGCGGAATTTCGTACACGCTTTTCGTGTTGTACGCGGTTTCTGCGTATGTATTTTCGTACGCTGTTTCCGTGTATATTGCAGTTTCGGTAACTGCATTTTCATACACGGTTTCGGTTTGTGTGCGAATTGTTTCGCTTGCTGCGGCAGGCATTATTAAAAACAAAATAGTGATGAAAAACGCCGCAAAGAGGGTGATAATTTTACGTACTGACATAATAAACCTCCGATATTTTATGGTATATTACATATTTTACCATAATTTATCCGAAGAATATGTCATATTTTGGTATATATAAAAATAACGCCCGGGCGGCGTAATGTACATATATAGCATTTCCACTTGAGATTTAGAAAATCTCAAGCCGCAACTTGCGTTGCGGAACACGGCTTAAGCCGTGTTTGTAAATCATATATAGCTTAAATAGGAAGTGGGAGTGCTATAAAAAGCGTTCTAAACATAGACTTAAACAAAAAAGCGGACAACCGTAATTGTCCGCTATATGTAACTTATGTGTCTACAGCTGTTCGTTCCGTGGAGGGTTTGTCAATCCTCCGCCCGGAATGTTAAGTGCAGAATTCGGCTCCGCCGTTCGGGGATACAGTCAGCGCAGATGCTTAGCTCCCGTGTTCGGGGATACAGCCTCAGCAGATGCACTGCCTTGCGTTCGGGGGTACAGTCAGCGCAGGTGCTTAGCTCTTAAGCTCGGAGATACAGTCAGCGCAGATGCATTTCCCTTTGAAGTCAACGCAGTTTTCGTCGTTTCCGCAGATAATGCAGGAGGATTTGTACTTGCGGAGGATTATGTTGTCGCCTTCAACAAAGATTTCAAGAGGGTCTTTCTCAACGATGTTCATATTCTTGCGGAGTTCCATCGGGAGAACAATTCTTCCGAGTTCATCAATTTTACGGGTAATTCCAGTAGCTTTCATTTTCTTACACAACTCTTTCTATATAAGATTCGCCGTATCGGCGGATTCTTTCTGTAAGTCTTTGGGAAATCGTATGTTTTTGCCCGTTTTCTTTCCGTCGCAATTCCACACCGACTTTACTGTAATTATATCATATTATGGGAAATGTTGTCGAACTATTGTTGTTAATTGTATGTAAAAATTATGTTAATTTAGGTTGACAATTCAGGGTGATTTTCTATGATGAAATGGGTTTTCGGACTTATGCTCTTGCTGTCGGTTATTTTCGGAATAATTACCGGGAACGCCGCCCCCCTGACCGAGTCTGCGCTTAATTCCTGCGTGGAGGCGGTGGAACTTTTTCTCTACCTCATCGGCGGAATGTGTATGTGGGGCGGGCTTATGCGGATTGCCGAAAAAGCCGGGCTTACGAGGGGGCTTGCGAAAATTTTCCGCCCGCTTTTTAAGCTCCTGTTCCCCGGGCTTGACCCGTCCTCGAAGGCGTACGGGCTTATCTGCATGAATGTTGCGGCGAACGTTTTGGGGCTTGGGAATGCCGCTACGCCGATCGGGCTTAATGCCATGCACGAACTCGAGATTGAGGCAAAAAAAGCAAACCTTGATGGGACCGCCGCTTCCCGCCATATGATTGTCTTTATCGTCCTAAACACCGCTTCGATTACCCTTATTCCGCAGACTGCTGCATCGCTTCGCTTAAAACACGGCTCGCTCTCGCCGTTCGACATCTTCCCGGCGGTTATTGTCACGAGCGTTATTGCGCTTACGGCGGGGCTTTTAATCGCGCTGGTTTTTAACGCGGCAGGGAAGAAAATTTCGGCGGAAAAAGAGCGGCAATGCGATATTTCGGAGGTTAAAATTTGAACTACACAAGCTACATAATCCCTGTTTTAATCGCGCTGATAATTGTTGCCGGGTTCGTTAAAAAGGTCGACATTTTCAACGAATTTATCGACGGCGCGGGGGAATCGTTACGGGTCGGGGTCGGAATTCTGCCGGCGTTAATCGCACTTATGACGGCGATCGGAATGTTTAAGGCGTCCGGCGCACTCGGGGCTATTACAGATATAATCGCGCCGGCGGCTACCCTAATCGGATTTCCGCCGGAAGCTCTCCCGCTCGCGCTTATCCGCCCGATTTCGGGAAGCGGCGCTCTCGCGACGTATGAAACAATCCTCACCGAAGTTTCACCCGACAGCTTCGCGGGGCGGGTTGCTTCGGTTATGATGGGGGCTTCGGAGACGACTTTTTACACCGTCGCCGTCTATTACGGCGCAACAAAGGTTACAAAAACAAGGCACACAATTGCTGCGTGCCTTACTTCTGATATTACTGCGTTTATTTTCAGTGCGTTGACCGTTAATTTACTTATGAATTGATTGGGGCTGTGTCGGGGGCGGCGGCGGCTGTATCGGGGCTGTCGGCGGCGGCTGTGTCCGGGTTGTCGGCGGGGTTGTCGGCGGCTGTGTCCGGGTTGTCGGGGGCGGCACCCTCAAGACGGTCTGTGATGAAATTCTCAACCGATTCGTAGGGAATTTTCAAGACGAACGCAAACTCGGAGTAGAGGATATTTTCGGCGGCTTTCATGCTCTTGTCGTCCGCGACAGGGAGCTTTTTGTTATGCTCGCGCTGTTTTTCGCGAAAACCGTATAAGGCGCGTGTTAAACCTATAAGCCGACGGAAATCGCCGCTCTGTAAAACTTCGCGAGAGTCCGATTTCCGCTGGTTATTATCATCGTCCCATTCGTCCGGAATATCCGGCATGGAGTCGATCAAATCTAAAATCTCCGCCTCTGTCATGACCCTCCGAACCCTGTCGGAGAGCTTTTCTTCTTCGACGTAATATGTCGAACTTTTCGAGTCTATGGGAAGAAGAATACAGTATGCTTCTTCTTTGCCGGAGAAGTTTTTCTTCTCGATACGATCGAATTTGCATACGCCGTTTACACCGTAAACTACGTAATCGCCGACGCTGTATTCCACTGCTCTTCCTCCGTTTGGTTGATATATATATTTATTATAGACCTTAAATATGGACTGCGTATAGTCAAAATGTGGACAAAAATTAAAAATCGGGGAAAGGGTTGCAAAAAATTTTATTTTGTGTTACAATATACTTATATATGATTGATTATTGACATTTTCTGGGTTAATTATTCATGCGCGGTAGATGGAGCAGGTTAAATGAGAATTCTCGGTATCGACCCGGGTTATGCGATTGTCGGATTCGGTGTGACTGACTTTGACGGATATAAATTCAAGACAATTTCATTCGGCGCGATAACGACGGATGCCGGAACGCCCTTTAACCTTCGTCTCAAGGCAATTTTCGACGACATGAACCGCATTATAAAACTTTACGAGCCGGATTCAATCGCCGTCGAGAAGCTTTTTTTCAACACGAACCAAAAGACGGGAATTGACGTTGCGGAGGCAAGAGGGGTTATAATTCTTTCCGCCGTAAATCTTGGCGTTCCGGTTTACGAATATACCCCGCTACAGGTTAAGCAATCGGTCGTCGGATATGGGCGAGCCGAAAAAAATCAGGTCATGCAGATGACAAAGTCTATCCTCGGTCTTCGCGAAGTTCCGAAGCCCGATGATGCGGCAGATGCCCTCGCAATCGCAATCTGCCACGGGCATTCTGCCCCGAGGACAGAGGCGAGAGGACAGAATACAGAATTAGGTTAAATTATGATATATTCACTTCGCGGAAAAATCCTTAAAAAAACTATCGACAGCGTTGTAATTGACTGCGCCGGGGTCGGGTATTCCTGCCGCTCAAGCCTTAATACTCTTGCGGCTTGCGAGGCTGTCGGCGCGGAACAGACGCTCCTTACGCATATGCACGTGACCGAAAATGCGGTTGAACTTTTCGGCTTCGCGGACGAACAGGAAAAAAGCTGTTTTGAGATGCTAATCTCCGTCTCGGGCGTAGGACCGAAGGGGGCTCTTGCCGTTTTGTCAAGCCTTTCGCCGCAAACTTTCGCGCTGTCCGTCGCGGCGGAGGATGTTGCCGCTTTCAAAGGCATAAAGGGCGTCGGCGCGAAAACCGCATCACGTATTATCTTAGAGCTTAAGGACAAGCTTAAAAAGCAATCGGGCGACCTCGGCAATTTAGCAGATTTTATACCGAAAAGCAGCACACAAGCGAAGAATTCAAACGCCTCCGAAGCAGTCGCGGCACTGTGTGTTCTCGGCTTTTCGCAGACCGAAGCAGTCCACGCCGTTTCGGGTCTTCCCTCCGACCAGTCCGCACAGGATATGATAAAAAGCGCGTTAAAATCCCTCTCGTCAATAAAATGAAAGGCGACAGCCGGAATTCTGTCATCTGTCTTCCGGCATCTGTCCTCTGTTATTATGCTATGCTCACCGAATTACGGCAACAGTATAATTAACGTAATCTCCTCGATAAGGAGGTTTTATCGCTTTGCCTACCTGTATCCGACGATTGAAAAACTTGATATCGCCCTCGATAAAAATTACTCAAACACCATTGTAATTTTTATCGACGGAATGGGCTCGGATATTTTACGGAAAAATGTTAAAAACGGCGATTTCTTAAAAACGCATAAGGTTTCCGACATAACCTCTGTGTTCCCGTCAGGGGGCGTTCCGGCACTCGCTTCGATACTTTCGGGCGTTGCGCCGAATGAACACGGCAACCTCGGACGGCTCCTTTATTTCAAAGAATTCGGCGTAACTTACGATATGTACGCGAAAAAGATGTGGCGAACCGACATTCCCGTAAATATCGGCGCGGAAACAACCCTCGCGTTTGAAGATATATTCGCGGATTTTTCTGTCACTGGGAAGAACCGCCCCTCCCGCCGCACAGACACATTCGTACTTTCGGACGACATTCTCCACACCTCGACCACGCAGATTTTATGCAAATCTTTCGATGATATTTGCCGTAAGCTTTCCGACATTTCACGCTCTGCCGCCGACACCTTCTCCCTCGTTTACTGGACAGGCACTGCGAACACAATTCGCGCCGGCGGAACGTCTTCGGAAGAACTCTATCGCGAACTTTCGGGGATTAATAATTCTCTGCAGACCTTATGCAAAACCCTCAAAGACACCCTCGTTATAATTACCTCTACGAGCGGTTTTATCGACTCCGAGACGGTTGATCTTGCGGATTTCCCCGCGCTTTGCGACTGCTTTTATATGAGTCCGATTTTAGAACCACGTGCCGCAAGTTTTTTCATAAAACCTGACAGGCTCGAGAGTTTCACCTACAATTTCTCCGAAGCTTTCGGAAAAGAGTTTTTGCTCTATCCGAAATCAGAGGCGGTAAGGCTTTTCGGGGCGTATCGCCCGCATTTTAAGACGGACGATTTTATCGGCGATTTTATTGCCGCCGCGACCGGAAAAATATCGCTTAGTTACGTCGCAAAACGGCGTACGGCAAAGGCTTTTACCGGCGGGATTACCGAAGAAGAAATGCTTGTTCCGCTTATAATCTGTTCCACCGAAAAAGCTATCGAATATGAAGCTTTAATTTAAGAAATTATAAAAATACGCACATTTTTTCAAGGATAAAATAAAATGTTAGAAACATCCTCATTTGAGTTTGACGACGATTTGTCGGATAGGCTCGTAAGCCCGAAAGAGACGGAACTCGACACAACCGACGACATTGACTTAACCTTACGCCCGAAAACCCTCTCGGAATATATCGGGCAGGATAAGGTTAAGGAAAATATGTCCGTCTTTATTGAGGCGGCGAAAAAGCGGACCGAACCCCTCGACCATGTGCTTTTATACGGTCCTCCGGGGCTTGGGAAGACCACGCTTTCCTGCATTATTGCACATGAAATGGGGGTAAATATCCGCATAACGTCCGGTCCGGCAATTGAAAAAGCCGGAGACTTAGCGGCACTCCTCACGAATCTAAACCAAAATGATGTGCTTTTTATCGACGAAATCCACCGCTTAAACCGTCAGGTTGAGGAGATAATGTACCCCGCGCTTGAAGACTTCGCCCTCGATATTATCGTCGGGAAAGGTCCTGCGGCGCGTTCTATACGCCTTGATCTGCCGAAATTTACGCTTATCGGCGCAACAACCCGCGCCGGACAGCTTTCGGCACCGCTCCGCGATCGCTTCGGCGTTATCATGCGGCTTGAACTCTACACATTTGAACAGCTCACCGATATTGTTCTGCGTTCAAGCGTTATTTTGGGGATACCATGCGACAAAAAGGGTGCTTTTGAAATCGCGAAACGCTCGCGGGGAACGCCGCGTATTGCTAACCGTCTGCTTAAGCGTGTACGGGACTTTGCGGAGGTTTTGGGCAGCGGAAAGGTTACGGAAGAGATTGCGAAAATTGCCCTCGACAGGCTCGAAATTGATTCACTGGGACTTGACGGAATGGACAAGAGATTTTTGGAGATGATTATTAAGGGGTACGGCGGCGGACCCGTCGGACTTGAGACGCTCGCGTCGGCAATCGGCGAAGAGTCGATAACCCTTGAGGACGTCTGCGAACCGTATCTTATGCAGCTCGGGTTTATATCAAGAACGCCCAGAGGGCGCTGCGTAACCGCCCTCGCCTACAACCACTTGGGAATTACCGCGCCGGCGAATGTTAATCCGGCACAGATAAGTTTATTATAATTAGGAGCAATATATATGGGCAAACTTTTCGGCACTGACGGTGCAAGGGGCGTGGCGGTCACGGAGCTAACCTGTGAGATTGCCATGCAGATAGGGCGTGCGGCGGCGATGGTGCTTGCGAAGGAATCGGGGCATACGGAGCTTAATTTTCTAATCGGGAAGGACACGCGTGTTTCGTGCGATGTGCTTGAAGCGGCGCTTGCGGCGGGGATAGCCTCTGTCGGGGGGAACTGTAACTTAGCGGGGACCCTGCCGACTCCGGCGGTGTCTTTCCTTACAAATTCGCGCGGATACACGGCAGGGATAATGATTTCGGCTTCGCACAACAGCTTTGAATATAACGGCATAAAACTTTTCGCCTCGACGGGCTATAAGCTGCCGGACGAGACGGAGGAAGAGATTGAAGCCCTCATCTTCGAGAATCCCGAGCGGATCACAGCCGCGCTTAAGTCCGCCGAAAAGGTCGGGCGGATTGTCCATGATAAGACTGCCGCGGCTGAATATGTTAAGCATATTACGGATGCAGTTTCGGGGTTAAAGCTTTCTAACACGCGGATTGCGATTGATTGCGCGAACGGTGCTTCTTATATTACGGCGGAGAAAATTTTCGCCGCGTTTGATGCGAAAGTTTTCCTTATAAACGCCGCACCGAACGGGGTTAACATTAACAAAAAGTGCGGCTCAACCGACATGAACACGCTCATTAGTTTTGTTAAGGATAAAAAATGCGACATCGGTCTTGCTTTCGACGGGGACGCGGACAGGTGCCTTGCTGTTGACGAAACAGGTGCAATTATCGACGGAGACAGGCTTATTGCGATTTTTGCAAAGGACATGAAGGAGAAAGAAACGCTCGAAAAATCGACAGCCGTTGTTACGGTTATGACGAATTTGGGCTTCCTCGAATATGCCGAAAAAAACGGCGTAAATGTTTTGTCAACCAAAGTCGGCGACCGCTACATACTCGAGCAGATGGTCGATAAGGGTTATAACCTCGGCGGCGAACAATCCGGACATATAATCTTCCGCGACCACGCGACAACCGGGGACGGCGAACTTACCGCCGTTAAACTTCTCGAAGTCATGAAGCAGACCGGAAAACCGCTGTCGGAGCTTGCGGCGGTTATGTCCGTTTATCCGCAGGTTATGCTAAATGTAACAATTCCGCCGGAATTCAAGGAACGTTGGAAAAACGAAACCGAAGTCAGCGAATTAATAGATGCCGCGAAGGCAGAACTCGGCAGCGCGGGGCGTATACTCGTGCGTGAGAGCGGGACAGAGCCTCTTATCCGTGTCATGGCGGAGGGCAAAGATTTCAAGCAGATTAACCGCCTTGCGGGGGAAATCGCCGCAAAAATCGGGGAAAGAATTAAAAAGTGATTGAGAAAGCTTCAAACTGGCGGGACTATGAACTCGTTGATTGCAGTTCGGGCGAAAAGTTAGAACGATTCGGCAAGTATAAGTTCATCCGCCCCGATCCGCAGATTATCTGGAAGACCGCAAAGAACGCGGATTGGGACAGTGCAGATGCACATTATATCCGCTCTGAAAAGGGCGGCGGGCGTTGGGAATATAAAACCGCCGCCGCAAAAGAACGGCAGGTAATCCGCTACGATTCGCCCGGCGGCGAACTCCGTTTTATCGTAAAACCAACCGATTTCAAGCACATGGGGATCTTCCCCGAACAGGCGGCGAATTGGGACAGGGTACAAAAGCTGATCGCAGAGGCGAGAGGACAGAGGACAGAGGACAGAAATTCGGACGGCAATATTAACGCGCCGAACATACTTAACCTTTTTGCGTATACCGGCGGGGCTACTATTGCCGCCGCGAAAGCCGGAGCGAGGGTTTGTCATGTTGATGCGGCGAAAGGCATGGTTTCTTGGGCGAGAGAAAATGCTCTTGAAAGCGGTCTTAATGATGCGCCGATACGGTGGATTACCGACGACTGCGCAAAATTTGTACAGCGCGAAATACGCCGCGGCGTGCGTTACGACGGCATAATAATGGACCCTCCCTCCTATGGCAGAGGTCCGGGCGGCGAACTCTGGAAGCTTGAAGATAACCTCTTTGAAATGGCGGAACTTGCGGCAAAACTCCTGTCGGACAAACCCCTCTTCTTCATGCTAAACAGCTACACAACCGGGCTTTCTGCGGAGGTTATGGAGTATCTTTTGCGAAGCATCTTGCCCGAAATGAATGTGACGTCTTTTGTGCTGGGGCTGCCGGTTAAAGGTTCCGAAAACGCCCTGCCATGCGGCTCTACAGCCCTTGCTACTAATCATGAAAGTTAAATTTAATGGAAAACATTATCGAAATAAAAGACGTAAATTTTCGCTATCATAACTCGGACGAGGAAGATCTCGGCGTAAACGTCCTCGAGCATATTAACCTTAACATTAAAAAAGGCGAATTTGTTGCGATATTAGGGCATAACGGCTCGGGGAAATCGACTCTTGCGAAGCTCTGCAACGCGATTTTAACACCCTCCTCGGGCGTGGTTTTGTCGTACGGTTTCGACACCTCCGATGAACAAAATCTTTTCGATATAAGAAAAAAAATCGGAATGGTTTTTCAAAATCCCGATAATCAGCTTGTTGCGACGGTTGTTGAAGAAGACGTGGCGTTCGGACTCGAAAATATCGGCGTTCCGACCGACGAAATGCGAAAACGCGTTGACGAAGCACTTCGCGCCGTTGATATGTACGAATATCGCGAACACGCCCCGCACAAGCTTTCGGGCGGACAAAAACAGCGCGTTGCGATTGCCGGAATTATCGCGATGAAGCCCGAATGTATCGTTTTAGACGAGCCTACAGCAATGCTTGATCCGCGCGGGCGAAATGAAGTTATGAACACAATTCGGATGCTTAACCGTGACTATGGAATTACGATTGTTCTCATAACACACTACATGGAAGAGGCGGCGGAAGCGGACAGAATTATCGTGATTGATGGCGGCGCAGTCATGCTTGACGGGAAGCCGGAGGACGTTTTCTCGCAGGTCGCGCTTCTTAAATCTGTCGGGCTTGATGTGCCGCAGGTTACCGATTTAATGTATTGCCTAAAAGAGCAGGGGTTCCCTGCCGACACGCATATTATCAGCGAAGAAGCGGCTTTCGATCTGCTCTATCGCCTTCTTTTATAGGAATAAAAAATGTCGATTGTACAAACAGAAAATTTAACCTACACATACAGCCTCGGGACGCCTTTTGAAAAAACGGCGGTTAAGGACGTTAACATCGCGATTGACGAAGGGGAACTCTGCGGAATTATCGGGCATACCGGCTCCGGGAAATCTACCCTTATTCAACATCTCAACGGTCTTGTTAAGCCCACCTCCGGCAGCGTTTTTATCGACGGGCAAAACATCTGGGATAAGGGCGTAAAAATCCGCGATATTCGCTTCAAAGTCGGGCTTGTTTTTCAATATCCCGAGTACCAAATCTTCGAGGACACGGTCTTCAAAGACATTGCATTCGGACCGAAAAATATGGGGCTTTCGGAAGACGAAGTTTCAAGGCGGGTTAAGGATTCCGCGGAGATTGTCGGGCTTCGTCCCGAGACTCTCGGGAAGTCACCGTTTGAACTTTCGGGCGGGCAAAAAAGGCGTGTTGCAATCGCCGGAGTTATGGCGATGGAGCCGAAAGTCTTAATCCTTGACGAGCCTGTGGCGGGGCTTGACCCTAAGGGCCGCGAAAAAATCCTCGCGCAGATCAAGCGTTATCGCGACGAAAAAAACGCAACTGTCCTCCTCATCTCGCACAGCATGGAAGACGTTGCGCGTTTTACAACGAAAATTTTAGTCATGGAAAACGGCGGAGTTTTCTGTTACGACACGCCGCCGAAAGTCTTCGGCAGAGCGGCAGAGCTTGCCTCTATGGGGCTTTCCGTTCCGCAGATAACAAGGGTTATAAACCGCTTAAAATCCGCCGGAATTGACATTCCGGGCGATATTTACACCGTCGAATACGCCGTAAAAAAGATTAATGAATACCTCGCTCGAAAGTAAGATATGCTCAAAGATATTACAATAGGACAATTTTTCCCCGGTAACTCCGTCCTGCACAGGATGGATGCGCGATTTAAGATTATCATAACAGCCCTCTTTATCGCTATGCTTTTTTCCGCGAATACGATAATCGGGCTTCTGCCGGGAATTCTTTTTATGGCGCTCTGCTACGCGCTTTCAAAGATTCCGTTTCGCCTTATGCTCAAAAGTTTGAAGCCGATTATTCCGATAATTTTATTTACATCGCTCCTTAATATTTTCTTTCTTGACGGCGTGGTGCTTTTGCGGGTCGGGTTTGTACGGATTACCTACGACGGAATTTTATTCACCGTGATGATGATTCTGCGGATTGCGGCCCTCATTGCGGGGTCGTCGCTCCTTACTTACACGTCCTCGCCGATTAGCCTCACGGACGCGGTTGAGAGTCTTCTATCGCCGCTGAAAAAGCTTCGGTTTCCTGTCCATGAACTCTCGATGATGATGTCGATTGCGCTTCGTTTTATCCCGACTTTAATCGAAGAAACGGACAAGATTATGTCGGCTCAAAAGGCGCGTGGCGCTGACATGGAGAGCGGCGGACTGCTTCATCGTGCGAAGGCGCTTGTGCCGATTCTGATTCCGCTTTTTGTCTCGGCTTTTTCACGCGCAATGGAACTTGCGCTTGCCATGGAATGTCGGTGTTATCAGGGCGGAGAGGGGCGAACAAGGCTCAAGGTTCTTCACTCAAAGGGTGCAGATTATATCGGCTTAACAATCGCAATGCTGTTTTTAGATGCAACCGTTTTGGTTGATTTGCTTCTATGAATATAAAGGTCGCTATCGCCTACAAAGGCAGTAATTATCACGGTTTCGAGCGGCAAAAAAACGCTGTCGGTGTGCAAAATATACTCGAAGATGCGCTTCACAAATTAACAGGCGAGAGGCACGATATTATCGGCTGTTCGCGGACAGATGCCGGCGTTCACGCACGCGAATTCGTCTTTAATTTTCACACCGAAACGACGTTAAAATTAAGCCGCATTGTCACCGGGCTTAATCATTTTCTGCCCTCCGATATTGCCGTGAAAAGCGCAGAAATTGTGCCGGAAGACTTTCACGCACGCTATTCCTGCACGGGGAAAGAATACGAATACATTATTTTTTGCAGCAAAAACCGCAACCCTTTTTATGAAAATCTCGCGTACAGATACGCCTATCCGATTGACGAAAATTTGCTTAAAAATGAACTTGCGGCAATAGTCGGGAAGCATGATTTCCGCTCTTTTTGCGGGCAAAACGGATATCGCGAAAATACGGTGCGTGAGATTTATGCGGCGGATATAAAACGGGTTGGGGACGTTATTTCTATTAAAATTTCCGGCGACGGATTTTTATACAACATGATAAGGATAATTGTCGGGACGCTCCTTGAAATCAATGAGGGAAAGCGTTTACCGGGGGCGATGGCTGAGATTCTTACCGCGAAAAACAGGAGCAAAGCGGGGCGAACTGCGCCGCCCGAGGGGCTTTATCTTATTAGGGTTTTTTACGATTGAGGTGACGTTTTCATATGAAAAAATTCTCCCTTTGGGCGAAGGTTTACATATTAAGTTTTATCCTTCAAATCGCCCTCTTTACGGCAATACACTCTGTCGAAAATGACGTGAATCACGTAAAGTTGTACGATTCGCTTCATTTTATCCTCTTTGCGGTATCCGTCCTTACGCCGTCATTTTTTCGCAAAAATTTAGATCGCGGGAAGAGATGGGGGATAAGGTTTTTGTCGCCCGGGTTCTGGTATTTTCTCGGCTGGGCGGGGCTTATGTTTTTGATGATTTTGTTGGCATATAGCAGGCGGCAGAGCATAGAGCCGGGGTGATTTTATGAAAATTTGCCAAGTATGTTTTGACAATGCGCCGGTTATAAAAAGCGGCGGGAAGTTTTATTGCAAAAACTGCGCGATTGAAAGCGAAGTTTTGAAGGACAGTTTCTACGGAAAAAATTTCGCCGCAAGCCCGGGCAGCGTCTATGCCGTAAGCGCGTTAATTCAGATTTTGATAATTGTTGCCGCGTATATTATCGACAGCGAGGATCCGTTAATAACGCTATTTTGGGGGATCGTTGCCGCAGTTATTGCCGCCGCCGGAATTTCGTTTTTTACCGCGCCGAAACTGCTGTTAAAATATAAGATAATGAACTTTTTAATCTCCCCCGCCGTCTTAATGCTTCTCCTCACGCTCTGGCTGTTCGGCGGATATATATTTCACGGGACAATTCCGTTCCCGAAACAAGGTTAAACTAATATGGCTATTGATATTTCAAATCGTATAAAAAAGAATAAAATAGATAAGCTCAAAAAGGTTTTCTTTCGGGTTTTTGTGCTTTTCTCTATTGCGGCGGCTGTCTTTATCTTAATTTACACCCGCGATGCATGGTACCCTGAAATGGAGGGTATATTAACCCGTGTGCCTGCTCTTCCCGGGCAGCAAAGCCTTGCGGAAGGGAACTTCCCGCTCGCTCTCCCCGAGGCGGAGACAGTCCGTACCCGCGCTTTCGACGGCGGCTTCGCGGTACTATCCGACACAAAAACCGCCGCTTACGGCACAAACGGAAACGAACTCCTTTCCGCCTCCCATAACTATGCAAATCCCGCGATTTCTGCATACGAAAACGAGTTCGTAACATATGATATAGGCGGAAAGAATTTCAGCCTTTATCGCAAAGGGAAACTCCGCTATGAAAAAACCTTAGCCGAACAAATCCTCCTCGTGCGTGTTAAAAACGGGATTTGCGGTGCAGTTACAATCGGCGCAAAACATCCCGCCGTCCTCACCGTCTATGATAACACCGGGCGCGAGATTTTCAGCTTCCGCTCGACTTCGCGCATTACCGATATTGCCTTTAATCATGACGATTCCGGCGTTTTTATATCGCTTCTTTCGTCAAAGAGCGGCGACCTTGTCTCACGCGTGGTTTATTATTCCTTCACCGAAACCGGCAAGGACGAAAACGGCACGGCTATTCCCGCGTTTGAAAGCGAAACTTTCGGAACGCTGACGCTTTCTTTAACCGCCGTTCCTGCGAAAACCGGCGAGGAAATGTCCGATCTGCTGCTCCTTGTGGGCGACAGGGAACTTGCCGTGCTTTCAAGCGAACTTAAGCTCCTAAAACAGGTGGTCTATAACGAACCCGGCACGCTTAAAAACTACTCCGTTAACGGGCTTAACGCCGCCCTGCTCTTTTCGGACGAATTGTCAAACAGTTCCACAATGCTTATAATGGACAGCGATTATATGACGAAAAGTGTAACAATTCCCTCAAATATAAGGATGCTAAAGGCAACAGCGGATGACTACGGCATACTCGCCCTCTCGGACGGAAAAATCGACCGCTTCTCCCTTTCGGGCATCGACATCAGCGACATTCCTCTCCCGGGGAGCTACAGCAGTTTCATTATCTCGGGGGATTATATCTTCCTCCTCGGATACGGCGAAATTAACCGCCTTGATCTTCCGGCGTAAAAGAATGGAGACTTGATTATTTTGGCAATTGCAGCAGACGTCATTACCGTATTAATCGTTATTGCGGGGCTCGCGATAGGCTATAAAAACGGCTTTTTGAAGATGATTTTGTCCTTCGTCTTCCTTATAATCGCGGCATTTTTAGCGACAATTGCCGCGGATTCCCTCGACGATTTTATTGCCGACAGGTTTATTATGCCGAAGGTTAAGACGGAGCTTACAGAATATGTCAACACGGTTTATGATGAATTTGTGACAGAAAAGTTGCCGTTTAATGAATTTTATGAGAATTATCACTCTGGGGTATTGACTGCTAACGAAATTAATGATATAATAAACACAGAGGTAAAAAAGTTTACCGATTCGCTTAAAAATTACACAGACGAACTTAACCTGCCGTTTGAAATTAAGCTTACGAATGATGAAATTGACGGAGTTAAGACGGTTTTCGACTCTGATAACCCCGAAAACAGGATTGCCGTTTTAGACAACCCGACTGTGCCGGCGGTTGATTTCCTGATGGAAAATGCCGTCCGCCCGACGGTTATAAGGATTCTCGGGAACATTATCTTTACCGTAAGTTTCATCATACTCTCGATAGTTTTCAGCGTGATTGTGGGGGCTTTGGGGATAATTAACCGGCTGCCGCTCTTGGGGATTGTCAATCGCCTTGCCGGCGCGGTTTTGGGGCTTTTAATCTCCGCAATGATTCTGTATATTTTATCACTCATTATAATGATAATCTTAAACCAAACTCCCGATTTACAGACCGAAATTGATAAGACTTTTATTGCCAAATACTGTATAGAATACCTGACAGAACCAAAAGGAGGAGAAATAATATGATCTGTACACGCTGCGGAAAACGAACCGCTGTTGTATTTGTGACGGCTATGCAGGGGAACGAGAAGCGTAACGAGGGCTTATGCCTTGTCTGCGCAAAAGAACTCGGCATACCTCAAATAAAGGAATATATCGACGAGATGGGGATTGACTCCGACAATTTCGATGAACTTGTTGACGAGATGAACCCGCCCCTTGACGACGTCGGCGACAGCTTTTCGCCCGGCGGAACTGCTTCTATGCCTAATTTCCTGCAAAATCTGTTCACGCAAAATCCGTTCCTTGCCGGAGGTACGCCGCAGAGAAAGCCCGAACCGCCCCCCGTTAAAAAGGAAGAAAAGCCGGTTAAGAAGCACAAATTCCTCGATAACTACTGCACAAACCTCACCGAGAAAGCCGCGAAGGGCAAGATGGACAACATCGTCGGGCGCGACAAGGAAATCGCCCGCGCAATGCAGATTTTAACCCGCCGCCAGAAAAACAACCCCTGTCTTATCGGCGAGCCGGGTGTCGGAAAAACCGCAATCGCCGAGGGTATTGCTCAAAAAATCGCTTCCGGGGACGTTCCCTCAAGGCTTCAAAACAAGAAAGTTTACCTGCTTGATATGACCGCCGTTGTCGCGGGGACCCAGTACCGCGGGCAGTTCGAGAGCCGCATGAAGGGGCTTATCGACGAGATTCGCTCCGACGGGAATGTTATCCTCTTTGCGGACGAGGTTCATAACCTTGTCGGCGCGGGGGATTCCGAAGGTTCAATGAATGCCGCAAATATCCTAAAACCCGCTCTCTCACGCGGCGAAGTGCAGATGATCGGCGCGACGACCTTCAAGGAATACCGCAAGTACATTGAAAAGGACTCTGCGCTTGAACGCCGTTTCCAGCCGATTGTCGTTTCAGAGCCGAATGTCAGTGAAACCGAAACAGTCCTCCAAGGTATCGTTAAATACTACGAAGAACACCATCGCGTTAAGGTTACAGAAGCTATTCTGCACCTTTGTGCGATACTTTCGGAGCGTTACATCAACGACAGATTCCTCCCCGACAAGGCGATCGACCTTCTTGACGAAAGCTGTGCCTGTGCGGCGATACGCTCGCCCGAACTCGGCGAATTCGACAAGCTTACAAAGTCGATGGACGACCTCGTAAAGGAACTCGGCAACGAGCAAGACAGCCCCGACCCCGACTACGAACGCATCACAAACATTAAATATAACCTCTCCGTGCTTGAAGCGAAGAAGGGCGAACTTGCCGAAAAAGCCGAGAACGTCTTCGTCACAGAACGCGACATCTCGAAGGTTATTGAACTCTGGACAGGTATTCCCGCCTCAAAAGTTATCGAGTCCGAATACACCAAGCTTTATAACCTTGAGTCGGCCCTGCGCAGACGTGTTATCGGGCAAGATAAGGCTATCGACCTCGTTTCAAAAGCAATTAAGCGGACACGTGTGCAGTTAACCGCCCGCAAACGCCCTGCAAGCTTCATCTTCGTAGGTCCTACAGGAGTGGGCAAGACCGAACTCGTAAAGGTCCTTGCTAATGAACTTTTCGACGACAACGACCCGTTAATCCGCCTCGACATGACGGAATTTATGGAAAAACATTCCGTAAGCCGCATCGTCGGCTCTCCCCCGGGATATGTCGGTTACGACGATGCCGGGCAGTTAACCGAAAAGGTGAGAAGAAAGCCCTATTCGGTTGTGCTTTTCGACGAAATTGAAAAGGCACACCCCGACGTTATGAACATCCTGCTGCAAATCCTCGACGAGGGCAAAATTAAGGATGCTCAGGGCCGCAACATCAGCTTTGAAAACACGGTAATAGCGATGACGTCAAATGCCGGCTCAACCGACCAAAGCACCGGCGTCGGCTTCAACAAAACACAGGGCGACATCACAAAAGAAAAAGCCCTCTCAGCCCTCAAAAAATTCCTCCGTCCCGAATTCATGGGGCGTGTTGACGAAATCGTCGTCTTCAATCCCCTCTCAAAAGAAAATTTCGAGCAAATCGCCGAACTCATGATCGAGGAAATGCGCGAACCCCTCAAAGAAAAAGGCATCGAGCTTCGCTTCTCCGTCGATGCAATAAAAAATATCGCCGAAAAATCTCACGGCGGCAAGTACGGCGCCCGCGATATCCGCAAATTTATCCGCGAAAATATCGAGGACAAAGCCGCCGACATTATAATAGACAGCGCAAAAGCCCCCGTAGCCATCATCGACATAAGCATGATCGAAGAACAACTGTCGGTAAAGGGAAAATAGTATGGTGCGTTTCGGTACAGCGGGCGTGGGCGACAGCTTTGCGGAGCTTGGTTATAAAAAAACAGCCGAAGTCGGGGAGTATCTTGCCGGCTTCGGTTTAAACCATTTTGAGTATCAGTGCGGGCAAGGCGTAAGGCTCTCGGAGGCTTCGGGGAAGGTTATCGGAGCGGGGCTTGCGGAAAAGGGCGTTACAGTTTCGCTTCACGCACCTTATTTTATATCGTTGTCGAGCGTTGATGAGGCTAAGCGGACAGGCTCTGTGCGGTATATTTTGGAGTCGGCGGGGGCGGTTACGGCACTGGGCGGAACGCGGATTGTGATTCATTCGGGGTCTTGCGCGAAGATGAGCCGAGAAGCGGCACTTGCACTTGCGCTTGATACGATGAAACTTGCGAAAACTGCCCTTGTTGAACACGGCTTTTCGGACGTTATTTGCTGCCCGGAGACGATGGGAAAGTTTAATCAACTTGGGACACTTGACGAAGTTTTAACGCTGTGTGAGCTTGACGAGAGCTTTATTCCCTGCATTGATTTCGGGCATCTTAATGCGCGTACTGTCGGCGGGATCAAGACAAAAGCTGACTACGCGGAGATTATAGATTCGGTTAAAAATCGGCTTGGCGAGTATCGTTACAAAAATTTTCACTCCCATTTTTCAAAGATTATGTACACCGAAAAGGGCGGCGAAAAAAAGCATTTAACGTTCGGCGACAATGAATACGGACCGGCTTTCGAGCCATTAATTGAACTTATCGCGGAGCGGGATTTAACGCCGGTTATTGTCTGCGAAAGCGACGGAACGCAAGCGGAAGATGCGGCAATTATGAAAAAATATCTGGAGAATTTAAGATGAATGTTTTGGTAATAAACGGTCCCAATCTCAATCTCACAGGGGAGCGAAACCCGTCACAGTACGGCAGCGACAACTACGAAACGCTTTGCGCGTATATTAAGGAAACTGCAAAGCAGATAGGCTTCAGCGAATGTGAGGTTTTTCAGTCAAACCACGAGGGTGACATTATCGACGAACTTCACGCGGCGCGGAACGAATTTTCCGGCGTAATATTAAACGCCGGCGCATACACGCACTACAGCTACGCGATTCGCGACGCGATTGAAGCGATAAAAATCCCGGTTATCGAAGTCCATCTCTCGAACGTCCACGCCCGCGAGGATTTCCGGCGCGTTTCGGTAATCGCCCCCGCCTGCAAGGGTTCTATCGCCGGATTCGGAAAAATCAGCTACAAGGCGGCTCTGACTGCACTATTTGATACTTTGGTCGATAATTTGGGTTAATTATGAAGCAGACTGACAATCTTCGCGCAAAGCTTGACCTACAGGGGGCTTGCGCGTTAATATGCTCCCCTGTAAACCGCCGGTATTTTACCGGCTTTAATTCGTCTGACGGTTATGTTTTGATATTTGAAGATGAAGCTTATTTCTTGGTGGATTCGCGTTACCACGAAGCGGCGAAAAATACCGTCAAAGGCGTTTCTGTCGAGCTTTTGGAGAAGCCGACGGAGCAGATTAACGCGCTGTTGTCAAAACACCTTGCGAAAACCGTTTATATCGAGTCTGACAGGGTTACGGTCAGCGAACTTCGGGGTTTTGAGAAAAAATTCGCGGACGTTAAAATTGATTCTTCCGACAATTTATCAAAGGCGATAAAAAAGCTTCGCATGATTAAATCTGCCGATGAAGTCAAGGCGATAAAAACCGCGCAGACCATTGCCGAAAAGGCTTTGGAGAAGCTTTTCGCAAGCGGAATTTCAAAAGACGACACAGAAAAAACCCTTGCCGCGAAGCTTGATTTTATAATGAAACTCTACGGCGCAGAGGATATTTCTTTCGAGACAATTCTCCTTGCGGGGACGAATACTTCGATGCCCCACGGTGTCCCCGGGGGGAGGGGGGTTAACCCCGGGGACGCGCTTTTAATCGACTTCGGCGCGGTTTATGGCGGCTATCACAGCGACATGACGAGGACAGGTTTCTTGGGGAAGCCTTCCGATGAGCATAAACGGATTTGGGATATTGTTTATGAAGCGAAACGCCTTGCTATGGGTGCGTTAAAACCGGGCGTCCCCTGCAACGAGATTGACAAGATTGCGCGTGACTACATCACCGCGAAGGGTTACGGCGAAAATTTCGGGCATGGTCTCGGTCACTCGGTGGGCTTAGAAATCCACGAATACCCCGCCTGCAACAAAACCTGCAAGGAGCTTCTTAAACCCGGCTTGATTATGACAATCGAACCCGGCATATATATCCCCGGGAAACTCGGCGTAAGGCTCGAAGACATGGTAGTTATTACCGAAAATGGTTACGAAAATTTAGCGGATATGCCGATTTTACCGGAATTTCAAGCACGGTTTTTGTGATTATTACACAAATGTAAACTGCAATATCTTTTTTTTCTGATTTACTATTGCTTTTTCCCACGAAATAGTCTATAATAAATCATAATAATGATACGCATTATGATGTAAAATTTTGGAGGGTATCTCTTATGATAACAGCCGGTGATTTCAGAAACGGCGTGACTTTTGAAGAAGACGGACAGGTTTTGCAGATTGTTGAATTCCAGCACGTTAAGCCCGGAAAAGGCGCGGCGTTCGTCCGCACAAAGACGAAAAACGTAATTACCGGGGCGGTTGTCGAAAAATCCTACAACCCCACCGCGAAGTTTGAAAACGCATTCGTTGACCGAAAGGACATGGAATATTCCTACTCCGACGGCGATCTGTACTATTTCATGGACCAAGAAAGCTATGAGCAGGTGCCGATTAATGCGGCGACCCTCCCCGAGAGCTTCAAGTTCGTGAAAGAGCAGACCATCTGCAAGGTTTGTTCCTATAAAGGCACCGTTTTTACCGTCGAACCGCCGAAAAATATAACCCTTGAAGTTACCCACACCGAACCCGGCGTTCGCGGCGACACCGCAACAAACACACAAAAACCGGCTACCTTAGAAACTGGCGCAGAAGTTCGCGTTCCCCTCTTCATCAACGAAGGCGATAAAATAATTATCGACACCGAAACCGGCAAATACTCCGCAAGAGCGTAAAAAAGAAATATTTGGAGGGTAACCGCTATGAAACTTCCCGAGAAAGTGTCCTATTTACAGGGTCTGATGGACGGTATGGAAATTGATACCGCAACAAAAGAGGGCAAGCTCTTTAAAGCGATTGCCG
>JAISIH010000078.1 GCA_031262105.1 Ruminococcus sp.
AAAAACTTTTTTATTCATTTGTTTTTTTGATTTTTTAGGTTGCTTTGTTTTGGTTTTGTGAATTAAACTTCGTTGGTTTCATCGCCTACGGCTACATCTTCCTTTATCGGAATATACTTAATCTCATACTGCTTTTGCAGAATTCGCAAGGCTCTCATATAACGTCTGCTTCGCATTGTGGGGAACGCTTTTAGGAGCCTTATTATAGCCTTGTTTTTCGTGTTCATAAGCGCATCATACCGCTCGCGGACGTCTTCTTTCGCCGTGCCGACTGCCGCTCCGGCTTTTTCTTTTACAGTTTCTGCAACCGCACCGGCTTTTTCTTTCGCCGATTCTGCGGCTGTTTCTGCCTTTTCCTTTGCGGTTTCTGCCGCCGCCATCGCAAATTGCGTTCCTCCGGCGAGGCGTTTCCCGATGCCTTGCGCGCTTTTAAGCATTACGCCGGAGATTTCGTCAATCCGCTTAAGGTGCAGATTAAGGTTAATTGCGGCGCGTACCGACGACATGAGGTCGATTATAATAAGTACAAGCATAACCGCAAGAAAGATTAGCCCGCCGATTATCGGAATGTCGTCGATAAGCCGCTCAATCGCAGGCTGTATCCCCTTTAGGACAATAACACAGCCTATCCCCCAGCCGACGCTTACCCAAAGGCAGATTAAGCCTTTGAAGTTAAACTTAAACATCGAATAATCCCACCAGCGGTTTTGGAAAATCTTTTCGAGGATTATTCCGACAAGAAGCTCGAAAGCCGTACAGAGTATCGCGGTGCAGAAAAAGAGCAGCACCCACGTATGTACAATCGGTCGGAAGAACGTTACAACGAGAATTACCCCCGCGCCGTAAATCGGGCAGATAGGCATATTAAGGAAGCCGCGGTTTTGATATTCGCCGGTCTGTATCGTCATAGTTATGACTTCGATTGCCCAGCCCACAAAGCTCCAGAAGACGAACATCAGGGACATCTCGTAAAGCGAAAATTGAAAAAAGGGAAGCTCGTGAAAGAAAAAATTATCGGGGACCAAAAGGGTTCACTCCTCGTCATCTTTAATGTTTATATCTTCGTGTTTTTCATCCGTATCAGTATTAATGTTAACATCATCTTGTTTTTCGTTCTTTTTAGTGTATCGCATAATCAGCCCGACAACCGCGCAAACCCCGGTAATAGCGGCAAACACCGCCGAAACTTTCATGAACGGATTAGCCGCCCCCCACGACAAAAAGGTCGGCACGGCGTAAAGCAAAAGCACAATGGGGACGATTATATTTATAACAATAGAATTCATACGCTCGTTTCAATCCCATTAACAATAACGGTCGGTTCATCAAGATCAATTATAAGGGACTTCCTGCCGTCTTTGTTAACAGTCCGAAGCTTCCCGGCACTGTCGCCGGATATGCTTACCGTGATTCCCTCTGCCTTGAGGTTAACCTTTGTTGAAACGAGGTTAACGGCGGTGAGGGGCGTTTCACCGGCGATTTTTTCAAAAGCAGCCGGAACAGCCGCCGCCGCCTTTTCGGTCATTCCGACGTCGGAGAGCATCCTTTGAAGTCTTAACGCATCAACGGTCGGGAGTTCGGTTTCGTTTTGATTTTCCGCTATGTATTCGACGATTTTTTCGTCAAGCTTCACAATCTTCGTGTAGTCGAGTTCGTCGCCGGCGGCTTTTTTAAGCACGTCCGATAGGACTTCACGCTCGGATTTCGGGCTTCGGATATATTCGCAGGAGAGAACGTTTTGAACAAGGGTTACATTCGGCTTTGCGGCGTTTTTTGAGAAGACAAGAACGCTGTTTATGTCGGGGGCGCGGTCCGAAAATACCGGGAAGAGAAAGCCGTTGTTCGGCTTGTCCGCAAGGGTGAGGTTCGTTTCTTCGCGCTTCACTATCCCCTCGCCGTCAAAGATAAGCTCGGCAGGGGGTGTGCTTACCGGGGTAAATGACGTTACGAAGAATTTGTAGTCAAGGTCGTTCATATCAAGGGAGCGGTCGTCCTTCGCCTTGCTTATAACGCTGTAGGTGCAGTGCATAATCTGCACGGCGTAGGTGCTTTCCATGTGTAAATTGCCGGCAATGTGCGTTAAAAATTCGTCCGGCTCGCCCCCGGAAAGCAGATTATAGAGAAGCTTTTGGGTGCCTTCTTCCCCATATTCCTCGCGCGGGAACGAATATTCGACAAGGTTCTTGCCGATGCTCCCGGAAAGCGTTTTTTTCGCGGTGTTAAAAAGCAGACTGCTCTCGTCTTCGGGGATTTCGATATACCGCCTTGAAGTCACGCCGCAAACCTTTTTTTCGGCGTCAACATATGCGGTTATAATCCGCCCGACGGTGAAAAGCCCGTCGTCGGCGTTAAAATGCTTACGCAGTTCTGCAAGTTCTCTTTTGTTCATCTTATTATTATTATATTTCCCTCAAAGATTTAATATCCTGCTCGCCGGCGTCTTCCGGCGCGGTGATAATCTCGTCATAAACCGTGTCATCATTCGCGGCGTCGGGTATCGGATCGCCGTAATTGCGCTTGAAGATACCGCTGTAGAAGATGTCGAGGAGGTTTTTCTCTTCGGTGTCCATCTCTTTTTCATACGACATAATCTCGTCGAAGGCGTCTTGGAAATACTTCCGCACGGCAACGCTCTGCATATTCGCGGGCGGGGGCGTGTGCTGTTTTACCTCGTGGATATATCGCTTAACCATATTCGAGGCGTAGATGTTACGGTTTTCGAGGAACTCTTTTTTAAATTGCGACGGCGTCGGGCGGGACATATCATAATAAGGCTCGATTTTAATAAGCTCGTCGAGATGTTCAAGCATCGGCGGGATTGAACTATAAAACATTCCCGGATTTTTTGTAACCTTTATGTTCGTCATGCAGGTTCTGATTGCGCGAAGATGCTTCACGATATATTTTTTCGCACAATCGTTCATGAATTCGGGCGTAACCATAAGCTCGTGTTCGTCCGAGTCAAAAAGCAGGTTCTGAAGCTTGATAAGCCGTTTTTTTTCTTCTTTACTGATTGCCACTTTTATCACCTCGTAATTTTTTCGGGTCGGAGTATCTTTTTTACCGTGTCAATAACCGCTCTGAGATTGAAAGCAATCGCAACAAGGGTTATTGCAAGGATAATCACAATATTATTTTCGGTTTGAAGATAACATACCGCGGCGGCGGCGGCGGCTAAAACCGTGTTCAGCGTGAGTTTTAATACATATGGCGAAAATTTTATATACCGCCTTGCGTCAATAATTCTTACAACAAAGCAGAGCAGATATGCGGCGGCGGTCGCGAGGGCTGCGCCGAGGACACCTATCCGCGGGATTAAAACTGCGTTAAGGGCGATATTCACGCCGGCGGCGACAAGCGCAGTTACACAGGCGTTTAGCGACCGCTTCTTAACATTATATATGCTTGTTAAAAACTGACAAGAACACTGGAAAACCATCGCAAAGATAAGTATCGCGGAATATCGGTAAGAAAGCACGAAATCCTTGCCGTTCGTGTCCACCAAAATGTATGTCAGGGGCTTGCAGATGAGTATCAGCCCGCAGGCTCCGACAAGGAGAAGCGCGGAATAAATCCTCCAGACTTTCGAGTAATAGTCGGTAATGTCCTTATCGTCCTTGTTCTCGATAACCGACATCTGCCACGCTTGAAAAAACAGGGTTGTGAACATGAGGAGCAGTGTCGGGATTTTATAACCTGCGCTGTAGATGCCGTTTTCAGTTTCACCCACAAGCGCGATAACAAACCATCTGTCCGAAGCGGAGGTTATCCACCAGAGAATGTATGTCGGCACAAGCGGAAGCGAATATTTAACCATATGGAGGAGGGTAGACGCTATCCCGCGGAAGTTAATGTATCTGTAAGAGCCGCCGACGATGCTCAAAAACAGTATCGAGAGGATATCCGAACATATTATCGACAAAACGTAGCCGCGAACGCCCATCCCAAGCGCAAGGAGGAAGATAACGTTCCCGATAACGGTCGTGAGGGTCGCGAGGATTCCGTCGAGGGCAAAAAGCTTAACCTGATTTCGGGCGCGGATAAAATGTGCAGTTATCTGCCTCCCGCAGGAGAACATACAGGCGGCGTATATATAAAAGGTATAGCCGAAAAACTCGGGGATAGTGTTCAGCGCGGGGGAAGCGAGGGCGAAAACCCCGCAGCCGACAAGCGTAACAAAGAGAGCGGAGCTGTAAACCTTCGTCTTTGAATACCCCTTATCAAGCCCGAAGCGGATTACGGCGTCCGCCATCGCAAGGGTTATGAGGGGATAGAGGACGTTTATTGTCTGGTAGATAAGGTCTGCCTGTCCGTATTCGGCTTCGTTCATCACCCCTGTATAGAGCCTTACAAGGAAGAATGAGAGGAACTTTGCGCCGAAAGAACCGATCGCGAAAACCGCTGTGTCGGAGACAAGCTTTTTATATTTGTTCATACTTCTATATATTTTTTGCTCTCACGTTCCATAATGCCTACAGCAATACCGACAGCGGTTAAGCCGCCTAAGATTACGGCAAGAAGCCAAAGTGTTCTGTAAAATATTTTCATAAAAATACTTCCTAATTTCCTAAAGGTATACTAATACTAATCCCATATAAAAACATTAAAATGTTTTTATATGCACGAAGCTTCAGCTTCGTGCAAGCGGCAAAGCCGCTTGAGGATTAGTCATGACGATTCTCGCTCGCCGTAGGCGAGCCACCGGCGTGAAACGCCGGTGGTTAAAATGCTTGCATTTTAACCAGAGATTAGTATAAGTATATCATATTATTTCTAAGCCGTCAATATTTTTCACAAAAAAACCTTGCAAAGTAAAAATAAATATGGTATAATTGTGAGTATAGTAAACCCCGAAGGAGACTTTTGATTTTGAACGGCTTGGAATTTACGGCGAAGATGCGGGCAGGATGGAACTTGGGGAACGTCTTCGATTCCGCCGACGATAAGCCCTTTTGTGCGGAGCGTGAACTCGGATACCTCACAAGCAGAAATAACCCTGTCTACTCGAAAGAACTCTTTCAGGCGGTTTTTGACGCGGGTTTTAGGACAATCCGCCTCCCTTGCAGCTGGCACAACCACGCTACAAACGACAACTTCGATATTTCGCCCGTGTGGCTCGAAGCCTATAAAAAGGCGGTTGACGACGCGCTTTCTATCGGTTTTTTCGTTATTATAAATATTCATCACGACGACGGTTTCGTTATCCCCACATCAGAAAAGCTTGAAAGCTCTTGGAAGTTTATGGGGAGCATCTGGCGGCAGCTTGCCGAAACTTTCAAAGACTATGACGAACGGCTTCTCTTCGAGAGCTTAAACGAGCCGAGGCTTAAAGGCACCGACTACGAATGGAAGGTTATCGACTATAAAAACGAAATTCAGCGCGACGCGCTTGATGCGATAATGACATATAACGAGAGATTTGTGAAGCTAATCCGGGAGAGCGGCGGATATAATACCTCGCGGTATCTGCTATGCCCCTCCCACGCGGCAAATGCCGACAGCACGCTTATCCCCGAGTTTAAGATTCCCGACGACGACAGGGTTATCGTCTCCGTCCACGCATACATACCCTACGAATTCGCGCTTGCGCCGATTGGGAATGAAGCGGCGACGGATAAGTTTGACCCGGAAAACCCGTCCGACACGAAGTCTGTTGACAAATTTTTAGACGGGCTTTATGAAAAATATACCTCTAAGGGCGTTCCCGTAATAATCGGCGAATATGGGGCATCTAACAGGGATAACAACACCGAAGCGCGGGCGAAATGGACGGAATATTATGTCGGGAAAGCGGCAAGGGCAGGTATAGTCTGTGTTTGGTGGGACAACGGCTCTTTTGACGGCGACTACGAAAATTTTGCGATAATCCGGCGCGACACCCTCGACTTCCCGTATCCGACCATTCTTGCGCCGCTTGTCAAGGAGCGTTTATTAACTACCGTATGAATAAAAATTTAAGGGATGTTTTAAC